>JBPCVE010000175.1:0-18947 GCA_051010795.1 Rubripirellula sp. | reverse complement strand
CCTGCCGATACAAGCGACTGTCGAAACTGATGCTCTCAGCAAAGGCTTCAAGCCGTTCATCGGTGCTGGCTTGGAAAACACCGCTTCGGGAGGGGCTTTTCACGGATCGATTGTCCCAATTGCTTCGGATTCTTAATAATGCACGGGTTCGTGCGTTCAATCAGGTGCCCATTATCCCAGACACGCAGAGAATGACGACCCCGCTCATCGAGAAACCTGAGAACACTCGGTACGCAGGATTTTCCATGAAACGTGGTCGTGATCAGATTTTGGCGTGGAGTCATGTGAAGGCTCTGGACAGAAGTTAGCGTCTGATCAGGTCCATTGACGTTTAAGCCACGCTTCCATGGTCTGATGGAAGTGAGGCGGGAAGGTGGTTGCTGGTTCACAACTGGCAGTTTCGGGTACTGGAGTTTTTGCAACATTTTCTGCAACAATGACCCGTGCAGCGAAAAAAGCAGTATCAGTGATGCTTGCCAGCGGACCACTGACGTCTTTGAGCTTGGGACGGGATATAACAAGGTTGAATGGACGTGTTGGATTTTTCAGAAACCCGTCTTCAGAAACCAGTTCACTGAAGCCCTTTCCAACACTGCCGCCCGGGCGATCACCCTTAAATTGTAAATCGATATGCGAATTCTCTCTCAACGATCCCGCGGCCAATTCGAGCGGCTTTCACTCAGCCGTTTTTCCCTTGCCACCGTTTTACTGTCATGTGCGATGTGCGCGAGAGCGCAGGATGTTTTTATTACAGCAGCAGTTGGCGAGCCGTTTGGAGCGGCGACAATTGAGATGCCTCTCGACGGCGCCATGTTCGGTCGTACTTTTCCTGCACTCAGGGTCAGTGGTGGGGATGGGCGTGTCTTGTACCCTGTCTCGAACGATTTGGTCACGACTGGACGACCTTCTGATCGACCCGTACCTCAGGCTGGTGGAGGTCGACTCTTGAATCGGGTGGGCAGTTTAATACGCGAGCTTGCCAGTGGTGACGAGCAATTGAACCAGACAGTGGCTCGCCGGGTATCCTTTCTGTTTACAGGTTCCGAGCCGCTAGCGGTTACTGTCACCGATGAGCGAGGTGTGATTGGTAATTATTCTGTTGTTCCAATACAGGATCAAGCTGTCCATGCGAGTGTCCTCAAGACATGGTGGACGGGTTACACAAATGCGGCACAAGCACTTGTTGCGGCGTCCGAGCAACCCGCTGCGGTGCAACTGTATCTGATTGCAATGTTAGCCAGACGCACAGATTTACCTCTGCCAGGATGGTACAACGAGTCAAGGCAGGAAGAAGACCAATTATTGAGCACGTTGAAATTGATTGGCGGTGCTGCTGGTGTTGGAGAGTCGATGTTTGCAGAGGCTGCGGTTTCAGCAAGGCCACCACAATTGGCGACTGAGCCTCTTCCTGCACCGCCACGTTGGATTCCTGAAATTGTTCCCCCTGATGTTAAGACGGCGGTTGTTGAGCCCATTGCCACCAAGGTTCCGCCTGACTGTTTCTACATTCGGTATGGTTCTTTCCAGAACTATTTGTGGTTTCAGGATTTGACCGATGAGCATGGTGGTGACATCACGCGAATGATCACGTTGAGAGGTCTTGTGAATGATAGTGCTGAGCGACTTGAAACGCAGCTGAATATGAAAATGACACAGTTGTCCCGCATGTTGGGCGGTACTGTGATCGAGGATCAGGCGCTGATTGGAAGAGATCTCTTTTTGACCGATGGTGCAAGTATGGGGGTGTTGATCAAATCCAGAAATGCATTCCTGCTTACCACTTCGATCAAAAATGATCGCACTAAGCTTGCACGGGACGATACCACGGTCACGTTGGAAAATTTCCAAATTGACGACCGGCAAGTCAGTTTGCTCAGCACCGCAGACAACCGCATTCGCTCATTTCTTACGCAGGATGATAACTACATCTTTGTCAGTAACAGTCGCACGCTGACTGAGCAATTCATCGAGGTTGCTAAATCAGGGAAATCGCTTGCTGCGACCCCTGAATTCATGCTTGCCAGAAAGTTGATGCCACTTGAGCGTGAGGACACCATCTTTGCCTATTTTTCTCCTGCAATGCTTCGCGGTTTGGTCTCACCAGAGTATCTGATCGAGTTACGTCGTCGGATGTTTGCCAAGGCAGATATTTCTCTCGTCCAGCTGGCCAGAATGGCGGGTGGGATGGAAGCAAAATTGCCACCGAGCGACTTGGGCATCGATCAGTTGGTTGCCACGGGAATGCTGCCACCTAATTTTGGTGTTCGGTCAGATGGCAGTGGCGTGTTTGAACTGAATAACACCGCACTGGATACAAAACGCGGTGCCCGAGGCAGTTTTCTTCCGATCGCTGATGCTGAAATCAAATCAGTGACTCCTGAGGAGTTTGCTTGGTACAGTCGGATAGCAAATGAATACACCAACCGATTTGCCACCATGGATCCCATCATGGTGGGAATTCACCGTGATAATCGAGATCCTGGTTCGAAGCGTGAGCAGTTGACGATACATGCCGAGGTCGCGCCATTTGATCCGGGTAAGTACGGCAAATATGCTCAGCAACTCGGTCCTCCTACGCAGGTTGCAATGCAGTTCGCGCCCAACGACATCATTTCACTGCAAGCACATGTTGCTTCGCAGCAACTTGGCCCACCCACTCATTTATTTGTGGCGATCAAGGATACGGTGCCTCCCACGCCTGAACAGTTTGAGGGCATCATCAACGCCTATCTTTCCTTGCGTCAATTGCCGGGGTACCTCGGTGCGTGGCCACAGCCAAGTGCACTGGATCGTCTGCCTCTGGGTTTAGGGCGTGGGCAGCCCGTGGGCCCCGGTATGAGTCGTCTTTTGGGTGGGCTGTATCGTTTTACAGATGGCCAGTTCAGCATCCTCTCATTTCAGCCAGAGGTGATCACTCAGAGTTTGCCGTTTTTGGCTGCCACTGATGCTCCAAATCCAGCGCAGATTCGTGCCAATATAGGTGATTTGAATGGCAGTCAGTTGGAAAGCTGGGTGAATGGACAACTGTACGCGAGAGCCCGCACCAGCAGTGTTGCCACGGCACAGTTCCTTGATTCAATCACTCGCCAGTTTCAGGTGACACCAGACGAGGTGGAGTTAACCGTTAAGAGCATTCTCGGCGCTGATGTGCAGTGTAGCCTCGGCGGGCAGTACGAGTGGTCAGAGCAGCGAGGGCAATGGCAAAGCACTGCATGGAATGGGCCCGTAGCGAGTCCGACAGCGCCTGCAAATTACATCGCTCCGGCAATGAAGTGGTTTCGTGGTGCTAACGTCTCTGTTACTCAGTTTGACGATCGAGTGATTGCAGATGCGATCATCAATCTGGCGCGTGATTGAGCGTTCGCATTACGCATAGCGTTCAATGCATTCCCGTTCTGTTTGCGATGGCGTCTGCAAGTAAAGGATCAGGGCCAAGGTAGCCAGAAGTTAGCCACTGTAGGGATGAGTGCCTGTCTGCAGCTGCTTTTGTTTGATTCAAAATCGCCTGATTTAATCTTCCTTCAAAGAGCAAGTGTGGCTGGACCACCACAGTGTCAAATCGGCCACTGGCAGCTACTGCTTCAAGTGTGTCTGGTAAGCGTGGTTCTGTCATCGCATAGAACGTTGTGATTACTTCAGCCACAAACGATCTACGACCGATGATCTCGCTGAGAACCAGCATGTCGGCTTTGGCACAGGGATCGTGACTGCCACGACCCACCATGATGACTGCTGTACGTTCGGGTGCATGTTGACAGGAAGCCAGCGCTGTATCCAATCGCTGTTTCGCGAGATTGATGATCGCTGAATGTCGAGACAGCGGTCGCGATTGATCAAACGTTACGTGTGGGTTGCCAGCTTGGCATTCCGTCAGGATGTCAGGGATATCCTGTTTGGCATGGCCGGCTGCAAACAACAACAAGGGTGCTACATGGATATGAGTTACTCCTTGGGACAACAGTTCATCCCATGCCTCTGGAATGGACGGGCTTTGGAATTCCAGCAAGCCAGCGGTAACTGGCGCAGGGGCAACGAAGTCGCGTAAGTGTTTTTGCAGCTCAAAAAATTGCCGGGTACCATCGGCGTTTCGTGTTCCATGTCCAACCAGCAAAATACCGGCTTTGTCCATTGGGTGTATCCCATGAGTTGAATGGGTGGGGCTGAGTTGAATCGGTGGAGCTATGAAAGTCTGCTGTGACAATTCACTTGACGACAGCAGAGTTTGGAAATCCTTCCTCAACCAAGGAGGACAATGCCTCATTCAGATTGAATCCATTGTCATAGTTCACGATCACCTGGCGATTATCCAGTACGCCCTCTTCTTCCTGAGTTGCTAATTCAACCGACTGAACATGATCATTGCCTTCCAGGGTTGTCTTCACCCGAGGAAAGCAGGCCATTTCACATTGCATGGTGGGTACCGCAATTGTCAATCTGCCAGATTCCGTCATTAAGGCAGCAGGGGCAGGTGTTGTTTCAGGGCGACTGCTGGATGGCTCACTTTGATTCGGATAGGACACAATGCCAATCATGATTCCGATGGCAGCTAAAACAGCAATAAAGTAAGCGAATCCTCGCATCGTGTGGTCTCTTTCAGGAAGGGTCGGTTATGTTTTCACCAGCATCACCAAAAGTATCACATGGAGGCAAGATGCAAAACGGGAATCTTCTTTGCTCTCAGACGCAGTGGCGGCTTGGGTACCACTTCAGGTTGGGGAAATGATGTTCCGGCAGAATCGGGCTATCTGCGGAACGTTTATTTTGTTCCAGCTGATCGACAAGAAACTTGGATAGTGGTTACGGTAATGAACAAGGGATTGGCCGCGGCCAATCCCTTGTTGTGACTTAAAAGGTGTTTGAGAACTATCAGGAGTTTGTTTTCACATCGGCTGAATCAGCGACGTTCACCCAAACGTGCACGTGAGGTGCACCGCGATAGTGCCATACGAAGGATGGTCCTTCCAGTCGCCAGTTATCCCAAACCTTGTCCTTGCCCAGATCTTTGTCGGTGTAGAACGAGAGAGTACAGGCATCGAGGCCACCCTGTTTGGCGAGGCACTGCATTGCCTCTTGCTGATCGCTGGTGCGATACATTTCGGTAAGCGTACCGAGCACTTTCTGCAAATGCTCTTTTTGATCAGAGCTCATGTCGGTGACAGGAAGGCCTGTCATGCCGCCTTCCGTACCTCGGAAGGCAACGGATTGTTCTCTTGGTGTCTTGGCGACTTGTGCCTGTTTTTGTTGCTGGCCTCCGAGCATTTGATAGAGTTTATTGGCTTCGACTGCCTGACCCCAGAAGACATTGTCAGTGTGTTTCGGATTCTCATTGAACTCAGGTGCATGACCGTAGAAAATTGGTCCACCAAAAGCGACGTGATCTGCTGAATTTCCATCACACCTCAAGGTCATGTGTCGACCTGTCAGAACGAGTTCGAATTTACCTTCGCCCGGTTTGCCAAAGATGGCAATTGACTGTTCATTGCCGAATCCACCTGCATCGTCTTCCAGTTGCTGGTAATAACGCTCGTGCCATGCTGGGTGGACGATGGACTCAAATACCTTCGTGACCAACTCACGTTGCTCATCAGTGTAGAAATCATCATTGATTTCCGGCTTGGTGATATTCCAGTTGTTGGCGACGAAGGTTCTCAATAATCCTCGTTTTTCGTCTTGGTGATTCCAGTCAAAGCAGATCGATTTTTTCTGCTGATCGCTGAGCGTCGAGTACAGCGTACCCACGACCGACTCAGCACTTGCAGCCGTGTCGGCTGCGGAAACCTGCAAACCAGAGGTGAGAACTGAGCCAGTAGCGATTGCCGCTGCAGCGGTGGATTCAAGAAAGACACGTCGATTGATGGAATGGGGGTCACGCATCGTGGCGGCTACCTCAGGGCTGGAATGATTAATGGAAGGACGCACTCATTGTACGCATGATTTGTCAGGTTTTCACCCTGCAAACGTTTGAAATAAGGAGGACGCTTTTTCCAAGCTGGATGACCCAATGGTCTTGAAAGCTCTTATGGTTCTTACGGAGCAAGTGAACGCCTAGTTTGCCGATTTACTGCGGTAATGACGGGCAAGTACCAGCATGCTGATCAACCACATGCTACCCATCAATAGTGGCGAGACGGGTGGGGCAAAAGCACAGGCCGCGGCAACCGCGAGAAACCCCAAGCCCAAGGGGGCAGCGCCACCCCAGATGTGGCCTGACATGGCGATAAATGCGAAACCGCTCAGTGCCGCTGCCGTCTGAAATACATTGTCCTGTTCGTTACCACTGGCAATGGTGATCAAATTGAGTACGGCGAGTGTGACGAGATATGCAATCCAGATCGACCAGACGGGACGCTCTGCCACGCTGCTGGGCAGCATTGCACCGTTGCGCGCCCGGTATATGACGAAGAAAATAGCGCACATCATCAGGCCCCGTACGGGCCAGTAGGCAAGCCAGTTGTTCGGTGTATCGGATAACCACTGCAATCCGTACATCAGCAGATGGGCAATGAAAACAATGAAACCGATATTCTCCAATGCCCGATCCCAGTTCTTGAAATAAGTCTGGTGCTGATCTCGCCGAAATTCACGTGCCATACGATCTAGCAAACCGCTACTCCCCGCCTCGATTGGCTCACCGGAAAGATAACGTTCAAGATCAAGTGCGATGTCTTCTGCTGTTTCGTAACGGGCGGCCGATTCCGGCTGCATTGCTCTCAGGCAGATGTTTTCAAGGTCTGAGGGGACCTCTTTGCGTATTTGTCGTGGTGGCGGAGGTTCGTTTTCCGCGAGGCTGCGGAGAATCTGTGCAGCAGAGTCACCTTCATGGGGTGGTTGGCCCGTGAGCATCGCGTACAGAATGGCACCAAGTGAGTAGACGTCGGAGGAGGCATCGGCGTCACGGTCCCCGCTCGCTTGTTCCGGGCTCATGTAGTGCGGTGTACCTAGAACCTGGCCCGTTTGAGTCAGGATGCTGCCGCCGCGATGTGTCTTTGCTAAACCGAAGTCAGCAACCAGTGGATAGCCATCGGCATTGATTAGAATATTGTCGGGCTTTAGGTCACGGTGGACGATACCTGCCCGGTGCGCAAAGTGAACAGCATCAGCGATATCGCGCAGTAAGTTTGCTATTTGTTCGTAACCTAAATCACGTGCTTCGACGTGTGCCTGAAGCGTAGGACCATCGATGAAGGCCATCGAGAAATATTCATAGCCTCGCCATGAGCCGATATCAAAAATTGAGATGATGCCAGGATGATCAAGGCGAGCGGCTGCTTCTGCTTCTAATCGGAAACGACTGCGTTCTTCTTTGCCAGCCAGCACGCCACCGCTGATCAGCTTCAATGCGACTCTTCGGTCGAGACCTTCTTGGTGCGCCTGATAAACGACTCCCATCCCGCCTCGCGCTATTTCCCTTTCGATCTGATAGGGCCCAATCCTTGCACCTAGAAGAGAGGGAGCATCGGGAGGCGAATTCACCCCCAGCCAATGATGATTGCGGAAAAACGTCGATAGTTCGTCTGCATGCTGTGGATATGCTGCAAGATAGGTCGCTGGGTCAGGAGCGTTACCCGCATCAAGCTTTTCGAGGTATTCAGCCATGACAGTTTCAAGCACCTGCTGGTGGTCCTGAAGTATGTCCTGATGTGAATTCGTAGCCAACTCATCAGCGTTTTCTGACGGCTTTGGCATGCTGTGGTCATCTTCTGGCGTTTTCTCCATGCGTCACAGTATAAAGGCAAGCTTGTCACTAGATTGCCTTGAACTGAGTGCTTTGAGAGAATCAGTTGCGTTGCTTGATCGACCGACCCAAATTAGGCTGTTGGTAGAAAATGGCTATCCACGAGAAAGTATAAAAATGTCGTTGATCCCTATCTGGAAAAAAGTCGCTCTTGGTCTGTTTGTAACTTTTGCAGGCACTCTGATTCCATCCGAAATCTGTTTGGCGAAGGACGGAGTGAAACAACCTAATGTGGTTGTGATTTTGACAGACGATCAGGGCTGGGGAGACCTGAGCCTGCATGGAAATCCCAATCTTTCTACGCCCAATATCGACACCATGGCACGCGATGGTGCCGAGATTGATCGTTTCTATGTTTGTGCCGTTTGCTCACCCACCAGAGCTGAGTTTCTTACAGGCAGGTACCACAATCGGTCTGGCGTTTACAGCACATCGGCTGGTGGTGAACGATTCAATTCTGATGAGCAGACCATAGCCGAGGTTTTTCGAGAGGGTGGCTATGCGACCGGATGCTACGGCAAGTGGCATAGTGGAATGCAGTACCCTTACCATCCCAATGCCCGTGGTTTTGATGACTATTACGGATTTTGCAGTGGGCATTGGGGTAACTATTTCTCACCGATGCTGGAACACAACGGTCGTCTTGTGAAAGGTGACGGTTTCATTGTTGATGATTTGACCAATCGCACGATCCAATTTATCGATTCGCATCGTGACCAACCCTTCTTTGTTTACCTCGCGCTGAATACGCCGCACTCACCCATGCAGGTGCCAGATCAGTATTGGCAAAAATTTGCCGACAAGGAAATTGTGCCGGATCCTGAAGCGGCGAATGCAAAGAAAGAGAATCTGGTGCATACACGCGCTGCCTTGGCGATGTGTGAAAATATCGATGCAAACGTGGGACGATTAATTGAGCATCTTGATACGATCGGAGTCGGTGAGGACACCATCGTGATTTACTTTTCGGACAATGGACCCAACGGTGCACGTTTCAACGCCGGAATGCGCGGGCGTAAAGGTTCGACCAACGAAGGTGGATTGCGATCGCCCTGCCTGGTTCGGTATCCACGTTGCATTGCCCCCGGGACCAAGGTCAATCGGATTGCAGGTGCGATCGATTTATTGCCAACACTCGCAGATTTTGCAGGAATTAAATTTGATGCCCCCAAGCCTCTTGATGGTAAATCCATCAAGCCGTTATTGACCGGCGACGCAGACGACTGGAAATCTCGTGTGATGTTCAGCACATGGAACAAAAAGGCAACTGTTCGTGACGACCGATATCGCCTGCAAATGAATGGGGGCCTCTATGACATCGTCAATGATCCCCGCGAGAAGAGCGATTTGGCGAAAAAAAAGCCACAGGTAGTGAAAAGACTCAAGAAACAGCTCGATAGCTGGCTGGCTGAAACCTCGCTGAAGTCCAGTCGGGATACAGAGACACGACCCATCACGTTGGCTCATCCGGACGCAGAATACACCCAATTGCCTTCCCGAGATGCTCACGGCCATGGTGGTGTTCGGCGTAGCAATCGTTTTCCAAACTGCACATTCATGACGAATTGGAAAACGTCAGAGGATTCGATTACCTGGGACGTTGAGGTTTTAGATAGTGGGAAGTACGAGGTTCAGATGTACTACGCCTGCAAGCAAGACGACGTCGGATCAAACATTGAGCTTTCAATTGGGGATCAAAAAATCGAAAAAACAATTGAAGTTGCGAATGAGGCTCCGTTGATAGGGGCCGCCGAGGATCGTTTTAAACGCGTCGAGGGTTATGTGCGTGATTGGCGGCCGATGACGCTTGGCGTCGTGCAACTTGAGCCGGGTAAAACAACGCTGACGTTGCGGGCTCAGGAGGTCGCAGGCGCAGAGGTCGCTGACATGCGACTGCTGCTGTTTCGACGTCTTGGTGCGTCTGAAAAACTTGGTGTGCTCCGAAAATAGGAACATCGCTGCGCAACCAGCGTCCAAAGCTCGTTTGTAGGAAGTCCTTGGGCGTTAAACTGTGACGACTTTGCCGTTTGGCGAAGTGCGTTTGCGGATAGGAGTTCTGTGTACGGTTGGAAAAACTGTGCTGACCGGTACGAGTGTGACGATCTAACCCAACTGTCAACGTGAAGAATATTGCTCAGAAAGGACTGTTTCTTTTCTCAGCGCAAAGTGATGTCCTTGATTTGGATGTTTCTCTCAAGTTGATGGTTTGATTCGTTACGCGACCGATGAGATGCTTGTGGCCCCCTCCCTGAAGATTTTCTGTGCCGAAGGTGAAGAAACAGCTGCCCTTCGTGTTGGCCGGCGGCTGGATAAGTACAGGCTGTTGCGACGCTTAGGAGAAGGTGGCTTTGCGACGGTTTTTGCCGCGCACGATCTGATTGAGGATCGTAAGGTGGCATTGAAAATACCGGATGAGCGGTATATCAGTAATTCGCAATCGCTGGAAGATATGCAGCGTGAAGTCCGGATCATGGCGAAGTTGGATCATCCCTGCGTGCTGCCGCTGAAAGATGCCCGCTTCATCGATGGTCACTTTGTCATCGTTTTTCCGTTAGGTGAAGAAACTTTGGCCGATCGATTGAGTCGGCGTATTTCTCGGGCTGCCGCCATCGATTATGTCGTGCAAATGACCAGTGCTGTGGCATACGCTCATGAGAACAGAGTCCTGCATCGCGACATCAAGCCTGAGAATTTTATTCTGTTTCCTGAGCAATCGATTCAGTTGACTGATTTCGGTTTAGCAAGAATCGAGCGGGGGGCTCACGATGTGTCAGCCTCGGGGACACTGGGTTACATGGCTCCTGAACAGGCTATGGGGCACCCTTCCTACCGCAGTGATGTGTTTTCGCTAGGGCTAGTGATTTACCGTGCTTTGGCTGGAGAGGTTCCCGAGTACCCGTTCGAGTCCCTTCCCGCTTTTAATAAGCTTCGGCGTGGGTTGTCCAGTGATCTGGTTGCATTGATTCGTAAGGCGATTGATCCGAGTCCAAAAAAACGTTTTCGTGATGCTGTCGCAATGCGAAATGCGATGGAGAAAATACGGTTCCCGCTGAGCGATCGATCGCTCAGCCTCAAATCCGAGCCGGCCCCCAACACGCTAGCCGTCCGACGTGTTGCCTGATTCTTTCCATGACGAGACGACCTTACGGGCAACTTGATCAGCCTGCTTGATTACTGGGGCGATCCCGACGCCGTGTAAGGCGTTGCTGGTGAACGAGAGGCCAGGAATCCTGTCAATCTCTTCGTCGATGATGCGAACGCGTTCACCGTGCCCTACATGGTATTGGGGCATCGCATCATTCCATCGGACGACGCGGGTTAGTACTGGATCGCCTGTCAGTCCAATGAGCTCACTCAGCTCTTCCTGAACAATCTTCGCAAGTTCTGCATCCGATTTCTCCAGCAGCTCGGGTTGCATCGCTCCCCCCATGAAAACGCGGATCAAAACGTGATCTTCAGGCGATCGACCGCTGAATTTATGGCTCGCAAAACTTCCTGCGAGAATCCTGCGTTTTTCAGAAAGAGGAACAACAAAACCAAAGGTGTTGACGGGACGTTGAATGTCTTTGGCTGATACGGCTAACACCACGATCGCTGCCGAGGCGGATTCGATCTGAGCCAACTCGGCAGATGCCAGCGGCACCGTCGGTTCCAACAGATTGATTGCCGCCTTGGGCGGTACAGCGACCACCACATGGTCAAACTCGTGGTCTGTCCCTGACTCAGTCACGATCCATTGATCGCCATCTGGACGAATGGACTCCACGAAGCAATTCAGTTTGATCGAATCGTCAGGTAATGATTGTGCGATCCCGTTGATGAGTTCGATCATCCCGCCCCGAAATGCTCGGAATTGGCCATATCGGGCACCCGTGCTGCCGCGCTCGACTGAATCTTCGCCTTTGCGGCGTCGAACCGCCGTTGCTCGGGCAAGCGATCCATATTGTTTTTCCATTTTGGCGATGGCTTGCATGGTGGTTTGCATGCTCAACTGGGTGACATCTGCCGTGTAGATACCAGCTGACAGGGGGGCAACGATTCGGTCGAGAACCTGTTGCCCCATTCTTCGTTGCACGAATGAGGATATAGATTCGTCTGCATCGCCCTTGGCGGGTGCAATCCAGCGTTCCAGCAAGAACCGCAGCTTGCCTTGCAGACTCAGCAACGGCGTGCATAGCATGGGCCACAGTTGTGTTGCCCGCATCAGAACAAAGCCTTCGGGTATGGGCACGAGCTGACCATTTCGAACGATGCGAGCCCCGCGACCCGAGGGTTTGGGTTCGATCAGCTGATCTTCCAGTCCCAGTTCACAGCAAAAATCAATTGCCGCCGACGGTTTTTTAGAAAACATATCAGCACCGTGGTCAATCAGAAATTCACCGACCTGCTCAGTATGGATGACCCCACCCACACGAGGTCCACTCTCAAAAAGGACCAACTGAATTGACTGATCAAGACGATGCAGCTTAGCAGCGGTTGAAAGGCCAGAGAGGCCTCCGCCAATGATTGCCACGCGACGGCGCGTTGTATCGTTCAAACGATTAGAATTCCGTGTTTATTGAAAGAGCCGTTTCAGAATTCGGAAGCCTGCTGCTTCTCGCTGTCACTTCAGTGGCGGACACGATGGTGGTGCCCGCCTGGCGGAGACGTCTTGCGGCGGGAGATTCGGTTGTAACCTTGGCTTGGCTGGAATAGCTCATGGCAACGACTAAAAATTGCTTACCCCCAATCGTTTTTCTGTTGCATCTGTTCAGCTAGCGCCGGGTCCACCTGGAGCTCCAGGTGAAGGAGGTCGTCCGTTGCTACCGCCAGCTCCAGGTCCACCCGGTGCGCCGGGCGAAGGCGGGCGTCCATTGCTACCACCATATCCGCCGCCAGGTGCACCCGGAAATGCGGCAGGGCCGCTGCCACCATAGCCACCCGACATGTCATCGCCCATGTCGTCGCCCATGTCGTCGCCCATGTCGTCTTCGTACCCTTCGTTATATCCACCGAAGCCACCATTTCCACGTCCGTTGCCTTGGTTCGACGCGACGACTGGAGTTTTGCCAAGAGCGGTGGCGAGAGTGATCAGGGCCGTTTGAATGGTCGGGGAAAACAAACCATCCATTGCTACATGGAATTGATCAGATGATTGTGAATTTGCCAGCGGGTTGAGTGCTGGGTTGAAGGCTCCCACCACGGCACCCAGTGAATCAATCATTCCGGTGGTGCCAGTGATATCGCTTTTGAGTGAATCAATATTTGCCGCCCATTCGTCAGCAATGGTTTTTGGAACCCAATAACCATCAATGGCAATGAGTTGGATATCTCGCGCAGCGCCATCTTGTTCCACACTGATGACCGCGACTCCGTCTTTTTCTGACTTGACGGTGACTTGTCGACCGATGCTCAAACCGATTCGGTCAACCAGTTGAGCCAAGTAGGGAGCAATCACTTTGTCCCGATCGGTTAACCACTGGCCGAAACTGACTGTTTGCAGCTGATTCAAATTTGTAGCTTCTGGTGACAATCCGACTCGCATCAGATCAGCGAGTGGCAGAATCTGTTCCTCTACTGCATCGAAATCTTTCGCTGGCAAAGATTGAATGCGAGGGCTTGAGAGGAACCACGTTTGATGATTGACGATGACGTCACCCAGTCTCTGGGCAGTGCCCACCAACCCCTGCCATGAAGTTTGGTTCAGTTGAGATGCAGTCAGCTTTACCACATCGTCAACATCTTTCCGGTAGCTAGGGGGCAATGCATCGTAAACGGCTATCAGATGGCCATCGGTGATTGCATCGTCGATTTGGTTAATGAAGTCGGAGACACCGGCATTGGCTTGAGGAGGTTGGTACGCGGGTGCTGGTGAGGGAGTGGGAAGTGGTTGGGGGGCTGCCGCGGAAGCTGCCGATGCGTTTCCCTGTAATTCGGAGACGCGATCTGCTCGGGAAACCTCAAGTTGACGTGCAAGCTTTTGTGCTTGAATACGGCTTTCGCTGCGCAGGTTCTCCATTTTGACAGCGACGCGTTTGCCGCCTGCCAGCTCAAGGATCACCGAGTCACCCCACAATCCAACCATGCGAGCTTCTACCGTTCGAGTGCCCTCGAGGTCGGTCCAGAGTTCCGCTTGTGCGGCGAACATCCCGACCATGGAAAGAGCAACGACGATTGTGAGCCGCGATGCAGTTGCGACGCATCGACGCCATGTGTGTTGAAAGAAGGAGGTGCGGCTGCAGCCTTTCGATGTATCCATCGCTATTTGTGCCTTAAAATCGTCGAGAATGCCCATTTCGGCAGTGGGGCGGAGTTGATTGCGGTTCATCCGCATGAGGACTTCCGAATCCATTATATTGAGATTGCGTTCCAAATGCGGCGCCGAAAACCGAGCTTATTTTGCGGAGTTTTGAGGTTTTGAGCCGTTTGTTACGCTTGGAAGGAAATGGATTCAGCGATCAATCCTGCGGAGAGCCACATTGAGTGACATGATCGGTTCGGCACCCTTGGAAGCCGCCGAGGCAACTCAGCTTCGAGAAAAATTTTATAATGCAACGATCATTGAGCGGATCGATGCCAATGATGAATTGGCTCGTTTCAGGATTCGTCCGGATAACCCTATCCCGGAATTTGAGCCCGGGCAGTACGTTGCGCTCGGAATCGGAAATTGGGAGCGGAGGTTGGCAGGTACCCAGCTTGAGGAGGTTCCAGAGAAGAAGCTCCGTAAATTAACGCGGCGGGCCTATTCGATTTCCTGCCCCATGCTGGATGCTGAAGGCCGGATCGCTCCGGTCGCCTCTTTGGACCATTTTGAGTTCTATATCACACTGGTGCGTCAAGCGAGTTCACCTGACAACAAGCCGCCTGTGTTGACCCCGAGGCTGTTCGATTTTGCTGTTGGCGACCGGCTGGAAGTTCAGAAGAAAATCACCGGGCACTACACTCTCCGTGAGGTGGGAGTCAACGATACAGTGTTGATGCTTGGAACAGGAACCGGTGAAGCTCCTCATAATGCAATGACCGCCAAACTGCTTGCTGACGGACATCAGGGAAAAATTGTCAATGTCACCAGTGTCCGGCGCCGTGTGGATCTCGCGTATGCCGTGGAGCATGCAGAGCTGATGCGCCAGTATTCGCAGTACCGGTATCTGCCATTCACGACCAGGGATCCGGAAAACCTTGATGAGTCTCATCCTAACTTTGTGGGAAAGCAGTACCTGCAACAACTTTTTACATCAGGGCAGCTCGCGGAAGCTGCCGGTGATCCGCTTTCTGCTGAGAACACGCATGTCTTCTTGTGCGGAAATCCAGCCATGATTGGCTACGTGCCACCTGGTGCGGATCCACCTTCCACCCCCGGTATGCTACCTCTGCTGAGGGCTGCTGGATTTAGCGATGAGGGTGACTCGCAAGGGCCGGGTACCATTCGTTTTGAGAAGTACTGGTGAAGATTGAAAACGGAGACTATCGGACTTTTGGATTGCCGGTTAAAAACTGTGGGTAAGACACTATTCAAAGTATTACCAGCAGAGTCTCTCTCATGGATCTCTCCAAAACCATCGCTCTGATCCTCGGTGGTGGCCGCGGCACTCGTCTCTTTCCGCTTACGAAAATTCGGGCCAAGCCAGCTGTTCCATTAGCTGCGAAGTACAGACTGATCGATATTCCGATCAGCAATTGCATCAATAGTGGATTGAATCGGGCATACGTGCTCACGCAGTTCTTGTCAGAAAGCCTGCATCGACATCTGCGACAAACTTACACGTTTGATCATTTCAATGGTGGTTTTGTTGAGTTGCTCGCTGCTCAACAAACCGTCAATCAGGGAACTGACTGGTATCAGGGTACTGCTGATGCTGTGCGAAAAAATCTGGTGCACTTGGAAGAAGACTGGATCGAGCATGTGCTGATTCTTTCGGGTGACCAACTGTATCGCATGGATTTTCGAGAGATGATGCGGACGCACATCGAATCCGGGGCTGATGCCACCATTGCAGGAATTCCTGTTTCCCGGAAAGACGCGTCGGCACTTGGTATCATGCAAGTTGACGATAGTGGGCAGGTTCGTGGCTTTGTTGAAAAGCCGCAGACCGACCAGGAAATCGAGAGCGTGCGAATGGAGCCCAGTTGGATCGACGCGCACGGCATTCCCAGTCGGGGTCGCGATTGTCTGGCAAGCATGGGTCTGTATATCTTCAACAAAGAAACGATGGTTGATCTGCTCAATAGCAATGATCATCAAGACTTCGGCAAAGAAGTATTTCCAGAGGCGATCAATTCCCACAAGGTCCAGGTCCACCTGTTTGATGGGTACTGGGAGGACATCGGAACGATTCGTGCCTTTTATGAGGCAAATCTGAACTTGGCGGGCAACGCGCCACCATTCGATATTCGTAACGCTGATGCGCCGATCTACAGCCGTCCCAGGTTCTTACCGCCAACCATCATGGGCGATGCCAAAATTACCGGCAGCTTGATCGCTGACGGTTGCCGTATCGGTCAAAACGTCACCATTTCAAATAGCGTGATTGGATTGCGAACGGTGGTGGGTGATAACGTTGTTATTAAAGACAGCGTTGTGATGGGTGCCGACTTTATTGACGATCCTGCGAAATTGGCCGACAATGTGCTGCCCGTCGGAATAGGTTCGGGAACCACGATTGCAGGAACGATTCTCGATAAAAATTGCAGGATTGGTTCGAACGTGCAGATCGTCAACGACGCAGGCATTGAAAACCAAGGTGAAGACGATGTGCTGCAGGTCCGTGAGGGAATCCCCATCGTCATCAAAAACGGCCAAATCGAAGACGGATTCCGTTTTTGATATTGGCTCTGCTAACATGGCACGCAAGAGTTTACGACGCTTTCGAATTGAGCGTCATGAAACTCGTCAACCTCAAACGTCATGTGGATACCATCATTGTGCGTTGTGCCAATCGTCCTGGTTGCAGCTTGACGGTCTGAGCTGTTGATTCTGTGAAATCGAATTCACGGTAACGCTAACAATCGTTTGGACTCTTCCAGTAGGAATTCTGCATCACTGAAAGGTTCGTAGCTGATGTCTTGCCAAAGCACTTTGCCGCGATGGTCAATCAGAAAAGTGCCGTGAAGAGGCTGGTCTTCAAAGTCGTCCCAGCAGCGGAATTGCTTGAAGATGTGCTTATCGCCATTACTCAGCAATGGAATGTTGATCTCTTCACCAAAGTTTTCCAGGCCTTCTTTGAGTTCTTTGACTGTTTCAGTGCTGATAGCAACCACATCAATCCCTGCCTTTTGATATTCATCATAAAGCGGTGAGAATTCGTGGATCTGTTCGATGCAGTGCAAACAACCAAAGCCGAGATAGAAAATGATGATGCGTGGCTTGCCATCAAATTCTTCGCCAGCGACCAGTTTTCCATCAGGCGCTTTCGCGCCCCATGTGGGCGCCTGATACGGTTGCCAGCGAAACGGTCCAAGTTCGTTCAATGGCGGACGATCCCCCAGATCCTCTTTTGGTGGATCTGGTAATCGCCAGTCAGTTTTTGCTCCAGCAGCTTTCGCAATGGGCGCAAGCTTGGCCAGCATGGGAGTGTTCAGGTCAGCAGCGCTTGCCGTTTTCTGCAGAGTGGAAAAGTGTTTTTTTGCCTCGTCCTTTTTTCCTTTCTTCCAAAGCAGATCGACCAGCACCGCGAGCGGTCGAACTTGATTGGGGCCATCTTTGACAGCCCTTTCAGCCAGCTTGATTCCTTCATCGAGTTGCCCAATTTCTGCTTGCCATTGTGCCTGAATCAACGATGTTAAGCGTCCTTTCGGGAGTTGTTCCTTGAAAACCTTCAGGTCCTTCTTTTTGACTGCTTCTGCGGCCCGGACGCGGGCGAGGATTTGGTCAAGTTGTGTGATGTGCCGTTTTACTTCATCAAGCGTTGGGGCAGGCTTGTCTGTTTCCCCAGATTTTTCCACGTTCTTCGGTGTTTCAGCATCCTTGGGCTGCTCTTCTGATTTGTCTTTCTCCTCTGGTTTTTTTTCTGACTCGTCTGCCTGCTTGTCCTCGAGATCCAGAACCGTTGTTTGCAAAACCAAGCTGCGGCGTTGCAGTGATCGCAGGGTGCGTGAAGCTTGTTTTGCATCACCTGTCATGAATTGTGCGACTGCCAGCCAGCCAAGCCATTCTTCCTGCTGCTTGTCGTCCTTCGTGGGTGGAAGGTAGCTGCCACCGGCTTCTTTAATCAATTCGTCCCAAAGTGCATATTCGGTCAATGTCTGGATTAATCGTTGGCGACCATATTTGTAGCTGCCGCGTTTGTTCCATGTGTTGTAGCGAGGGTGCTGGGGCAGCGATACCAAATTGCGGGACAGATCCAAGGCGTCCTGTACACGGCCAACATAAATCAAATTGCGAACCAACCATTCGTTGTTATGAGCAAAGTTGTGAATCTGGTCTGGCATCAACCTTGTTCGGATCATGTGAGCATGATCGACTCTTGCCGATGCTTCTTGTTGCCACGCAGCATCGTTGTATCGTTTCAGTTTGGAATAGATGTGTCCGGGCATGTGCCACATGTGGGCAATTCCAGGGCTAGCAGGTCCGCACATTGCTGCTGATTGAACAGCATTGTCCGGGCGTGCCGAGTCCCATAAATGAATACGGTAATGATGGGCGGGGTGCATCGGATTTGCCGTGAATACTTCGCCTAGCAAAGCATTGACAGCGTAGCGGCTGGTAATCTTCACGCCGCTGCGTTCGGCCAGCCAAAGTTGAAGGGCGAGTAAGGCACGAGCTTCAATATCATCAGGGAAATCATGTAACAGTCGTTCCATGTCACTGAGGTAGCGTTCCGTCCGTTTCTTTTTTTCTTCACGTTCAGCTTCGCGATCGGGTTTTTTGTCATCTTTTTTGGGCTTGGGAATTAAACGATCCAGTGCTTCGATGTAGAGCGTTTCGCGCCGGCTTGTATTCGTTTTGCGCAACTCCATTGCTTTCTCAATGAAGCCTCGGGCACGACTGGTATTGTTGGCATTTGCCATGGTCATGCCCCAATAGGCAATGGCGAGTTCAGGGTCTTCCTTGGCTGCTTGTCGAAACGATCGTTCCGCTTCCAAGTACCAAAATCCATGCAGTTGCGCGATTCCCTGCTCAATGAACTTCTGAGCAGCGGGTGTTTTTGCTGAGGTCTCAAACTTGATGGGTGACATCCCTTCAATCAGGACAGCAGCTTGGCGAGGTCCTTCATTGAAGGCCTCGCCGTGATAA
>JBPCVE010000174.1:0-3152 GCA_051010795.1 Rubripirellula sp. | reverse complement strand
ATGTAAGATCTGCAACGACTAAATCGATCTTACCCTTCCGAAGAGCATGTATTGAGTCTCTACCGTTACTAGCGTGCGTGACCCCATGTCCCTTTCGCTCGAGCAAAATGCGGATCTCAACAGCACGCGTTGGGTTAGACTGCACGAGCAGTATTTCTGCCATCTGCTCGATGTCCCTGATTGCTGAGTATCATGAAGGCCAAATACAGTCAATCAGTTTAGCAGTTCAGCAACCCACGGTGGGGATTGAGACAATCGTCATCCCCAGCGGTGCCTTCTCAGCCCGATGAACGGTCTCGACGGTTGTCTCATCCGATGTCGACGCCTGCAAACAAGGGGTCGCATCGTGTGCGTTTGCACCAAAGGTAAGAAGCAGCCCGGATCTCACCCATGCCTTAGCTCAGCGGCCGCTTTCCAGATCGTATCAGCACCCAAGTCGCGTCGGCAACCAAAAGTTGCCAGACACTGTCGCCGTCATGAATTGCGCCGTCATGAATTGCGCCGTCATGAATTGCGCCATCAAACGATGCTTACCGGCGGGGGCACAAACACGTCGCACCAAACAAATGCGTGCGCAGATCACAACACGGTTTCACAACAGCGTACGATTATTTACCCACCCAAGCTCACAGCCCAGGCGTGAAGTCATCCTCAGAAGCCAGCGCCAAGGCAAACTCTGCGAGTAACTGGGCAACATTGTGAATGTCACTCAAAGACACGACCTCCACAGCAGAGTGCATGTAGCGATTTGGGATGGCAACCAAGCCCGTTGCTACGCCTGAACCGTGCACTTGCAACACATTTGCATCATTGGGTGTCGCTCTGCCGATTGCTGCCAACTGGAAAGGGATCGAGTATTGTTCGCACAATTCAATCAGACGCTGCGACACCTTCGGGTTAATATTTGGCCCCCGGAAGATGACGGGTCCCTCACCGATTGAGATATGCCCTTGCTTTTGCTTATCAATGGTAGGACAGTCTGATGCATGAGTAACATCGACCGCGATCGCAACGGCAGGTCGAACACTACCCGCAGCCGTCTTCGCACCACGCAACCCGATTTCTTCCTGAACAGTGGAAACCGAGTGAAGGTGACACCTTAAGTCCTGAGGTGCGGTGCGAGCCCGTCTCAAAGCCTCCATCACGGCCCACATGCCTGTTTTGTTATCCATGCCAGGCCCAGAAACAAGTTGCCCCATTAAGGGCTGAAATCGCAATGCGAGCGTTACTGGATCTCCGATCATCACCTTTTCCGCTGCCTCTTTCCCGTCTGCGGCACCGATATCGAGCCACAGGTCACTGAGGTCGACGACTTTTTTCCGTTCCTCGGGCGTGAGCAAGTGA
Source organism: Rubripirellula sp. (assembly GCA_051010795.1). Taxonomy (GTDB): domain Bacteria; phylum Planctomycetota; class Planctomycetia; order Pirellulales; family Pirellulaceae; genus Rubripirellula. The sequence continues at coordinate 1,808 of JBPCVE010000174.1, read as the reverse complement.
ATGGGTTTACGACTGATCACAGCGGGAACCGGCCCTTGCTGAGTCCAGATGGTCATGGGCTGCCCGATCAGCTGCTGAGGATCCCAACCGCCAATCGTCTGAGCAAAAACAAAACCCGCCTCATTGATATACGAAATCAGCATCCCAATCTGATCACAGTGGCCTGCATACATCAGACGCGGCCCATCAGGTCCGCCAGTGGACGCGATCAGGTTTCCATGAACGTCGATCCGAACATCATCTGCGAAGGGTGAAATATAATCTCGGACCAGAGCTTGGATTGGTTCTTCGAATCCGGATGGACTAGGCGTTTCAATTGCTGCTTGAAAAAATCTGGCTGCGGATTCATCCATATTGTCTTGTTCCAATAGAACACAAGTTGAGTTAGCTTTTGTAAAGGGTAACTACACAAGTGGCATCTCTCGAACGGCATTCCTGCCCGTTCTCTCTAGCGTGCCAGCATGCTTCAACGAATCCAACAGATTCTTGGAGCCACGGACCGGGCCCCCCAAACGAGTGTAAACCTGCAACAGGAACAGCACCACGCTTCAAAATTACCCCACCAAACAAAGAGAAAGACGCACGACATTCGTAAGCCTGTGTTTCCCTTCCTACCCGAATACCTTGCCGATGGGCCCACTCTGCGTCAATGACACATGTCGCAGCAAATTCGGGGCAACGACCCTCACGACCTAAGAGTGTAGGTAAGCAATCGCTCGAATCCAAACACCGATCACATGGTGAAGCCGGCTCGCTGAGGCGATGCCCCAAAACTTTGGGGCTCGCGTCATCCACACCACAACGCTCGTTTCGTCACTCTCAACTTGAGCAAAAACCATCGATGAATCGGAGTTTAAGGTTCAAAACGCCACTGATAAGATCTGCAACGCCTGACAGAGATGCCAGAAAATGGGGAGATGCAAAAGAAACAAAAAAAACTTTCCCCAGCCTCCAGTCACCGCAGGAGGAGATCGAATCGCTTCCAATCGCTCTGATTCTTCGGGATTCACGCACTTTTCGCCTGTTGTCATGAATTTCCGAAAGGCGAACTTATGCCCAATGCACCGACGAAACCGTTGATAGTGCTTGTTCCCAATCAAACGCACTAAAGAGTTGGGCCGGTTTTACTCGAAACTAACTCTCGGACAATGAACCCTTTTCAAGGGCTGAGTTCACTTCTCGCGGTCTCCGCGGGCAACTGAGCTTCAACCTCTGCCAAAGGTTTACTGTCTACCCAGGGGGGATTCTGGGAAATGCAACAGGCTGTTGCCAAGTCGCACGATGCGATGAGGCAGCGACCACGAGCAACTCGGCGGCCATAGCCGAACGTTCCTGCATTGAGCGAGACTCACGCAAAAGCGTTAGTCACACGCTCAGCTGTCGGGACCGTTGGGCGTTGATCGCCGTTGGTTCGCAGCTTCTACCCCTGCCACAGCAATGTGGGCGGTCACATCAGGTGGCCATTTAATGAAGTTTTGACAACCAAAATCGCGAGGATCCCGCAGGGCGAGCGTCGCAAGATGCAAACCGGGTGGCCCAGACCCAACGTTGATAATGAAATCATCAGTCTGTTTACCGTGACCCACCATGGCAAATGGAAGTGACCGCTCAGGACCGGTCGCTTGAATTCATCACCTACGAAGACGGGCTGCGAGAGCAATGGTTACCGACGCACCATTGTTCGAGGGAATAAAACGAGGCGTTATGGAGAACCTAGTATGAAGGTCTTCACAACTGGACAGGTCGCCAAGATCTGTAAAGTAGCACCCCGAACCGTTTCAAAATGGTTCGATTCGGGGCGTTTGAAA
>JBPCVE010000173.1:0-22385 GCA_051010795.1 Rubripirellula sp. | reverse complement strand
CAGCAGCAGTGAGTGGGCTTGAAGATATCCCGATGCGGATTACCCAGAGCGATCTATTGGCTTCCGCCGATCCTGATAACGAAGATCCATCTCCATTCGTGATACCAGCCGGTTCGACACTGACTTCGCGTGACGAAGATCTCATGAATGAAGTCAATCAGACGTTTGTGATCACTGAGGTTCAGGGAAATGGTTCTCAGGTTAAAGCAACTGATCAAGCCACTCGTACAGATAACTTGGCGATTATTGAATCAGCTAGTGGGGTTGAGATAACGGTAGAGAATGTCGCGGCGGGTGATATTTTCAGCATCGCATATGCGGGTAGGATCGCACACTTTGAACTGTTGGACCGCCGGGATCCTGAACCGAGTGGCCCGCCAACCATACTTGATTTCATCTTTGTTGACGTCGACACAACAAATGCTGCTTTTCCTGCTGACGATACTGACAGTCTTGCTGTCAAGATTGCTGAAAAAATCAGAAGTAAGTTCGCAGATCTGTCGCCTGCGATGACTGTTATTTCAGCCGGCAATGTCGTTTCCGCTTCCTTCACTGCATTAGATGTGGAAGCTGCTGGAGCTGGGACAAGCTTTGATGCTAACTCAACGAATCTCATCAACGTGACTGGAGAACCGATCGCGGGTGATTCTGTCAGCTTGACAATTGATGGTAAAACCATCGTGTTTGAATTGGTTGACGAGGGTGGGGTGCCTACGGGAACTGGTAACATTGGTGTTGATCTGTTGCCATTTGAAGATTCAGCTTCTGCGGCAGCACAAGCCTCGGTTGCGGATCAGTTGATGCGTGCGATGAATGTTGCCTTTGTGCAGGAAGGATGGGGGGTAGCTGCCTCAATTAATTCAGGCGTTGACGCTAATCAAATTGTGATTGGAGAATCAGCAGTCACAGCAGGGCGAGCGTTTAACACCAATCGCGGTCAAGCAATTGCCCTGTTTGATCATGCCGGTGCACTCATTGAGATGTATTACGTTGGTAATACCGACTTGAATCGTGATAACGCACCTACCTTGGGTGGGGATGCTAACAATCTGGATGAAATCTCGTTCATTGCCTCAGACGATGGGATCTCGATTGACCTCGTCAACAATCGCTTCGTTTATGGACAACGCGAAACCGCGGAGCTCGCGACGGCAGAAATCACGCTTCTGCCGCGGAATGATAAGCCTGTTGCGTTTGACGACGTAATTCGAATGGACTTCGCTGATCTTGATCCGGCGACTGATGAGAGCACTGATATTGATTTTGTTGTGCTTTCTGCCGATGGTACAACGGCTTACGTTGCTGATGGTACTGATGGCTTGCGTGCCTTGGACGTCAGTGATCCAGCTGCGATTGTTGAACTTGGTTCTTTTGCCAGCACAGACGCTCGCTCGGTCACTGTGGATGGTTCAACGGCGTATGTCGCTGATGGAGCTGATGGTTTGCTGGTTCTGGACGTCAGTGATCCAGCTGCGATCGTCGAGCTTGGTTCGTTCGACACGCCAGGTGATGCTCAGTCTGTTGTGCTCTCTGCCGATGCTGTAACGGCTTATGTGGCCGATGGAGCCGATGGCCTTCGTGTGCTGAACGTCAGTGATCCAACTGCGATCGTCGAGCTTGGTGTGTTCGATACCACGGGTGATGCCCAGACTGTAGTACTTTCTGCCGATGGTAATACGGCTTATGTGGCCGATGGTGCTGATGGCCTACGTGTGCTGAACGTCAGTGATCCAACTGCGATCGTCGAGCTTGGTGTGTTCGATACCACGGGTGATGCCCAGTCTGTAGTGCTTTCTGCCGATGGGAATACGGCTTATGTGGCCGATGGTGCTGATGGTCTATGTGTGCTGGATGTCAGTGATCCAGCCGCGATCGTCGAGCTTGGTGTGTTAGACACGGGCGATGCCCAGTCTGTTGTGCTTTCTGCCGATGGTACAACGGCTTACGTTGCTGATGGTACTGATGGCTTGCGTGTCTTGGATGTCAGTGATCCAGCTGCGATCGTCGAGCTTGGTTCGTTCGACACGCCAGGTGATGCTCAGTCTGTTGTGCTCTCTGCCGATGGTACTACGGTTTTTGTAGCTGATGGGGCTCATGGGCTGCGTGTTCTGAGTGTCAGTGATACTGCGACAATTGTTGAACTTGGGTTCCTTGATGCCAGAACAGCATGGGAGCAGTTCTTCGCGACGGGTGTGGTACCCGCGCCGACCGAGGATACGCCACTTATCATTCCAGGTCAGTTCCTGATTCAAAATGATCTGCGTGCACGTGATTCAGCGGAAGATGAAAACATTGATCCATCAGAATCCGATAGCAACGACTTGCGTATCAGAGTGGCATCGGTAACCGCGATGGGTGAACTCGCCGCGAATGGTGGTAGTGTCACGCTCAACCTTGCCACAGGTGATATAGAGTTCGTGCCTCCGAAAGATAGATTTGGTGACTTCGTCTTCACCTATACCATCGACGACCTGGGTAAAAACTACAATTCCGTTGATGGACCCGAGGAGTTGAACAGTATTCTCTCGGAACCTGCCACAGTCACGGTTGCTGTCCAACCAGTGAATGATGTGCCAGTGGCCCACGACAGAAGCTTGAGATTTGACGAGAGTGGTGATGATGTGGCGGACGTGTTCACGTTTACCGCGAATCAACTAATGAATGGTGATGGTGTCGTAGAGACACCGAACACAGCGCATGTTGACACCACAACGCTGCCCACGCCATTCAATGAGGCGACTCAGCAGTTGCGAGTTGTTGAGTTCACGACTTTATCAGGAACCGTAGGCGTACCAACATCAGGAGACGGGGAAGTAACTTTGCCGAGTGATCAGGGTGGGCAATACACGTTCACGTTCACGAATTTTGCTTTTGTCTCCGGTACTTTCCAGGCCTCACCTAATTATAACGAGCGTACTCCATTCATTACTCCTGAGACGTTTACCTACCGTGTCTCGGACGATGGACTTGCAAGTGCGTCAGCCTTGAATCAGGGGTACCAGGACTTTGATCAACCTGATCAAGTGTCATTGATCGACCAGCAGGGAACTGTTTCGATTGCGGTCGCTGAGACCAACGATGCTCCAGGATTTGATATTCCGAATCTGACTCTCGATATACTTGAGCGTGACGACGAGCTTGGCACTGTGGTGGTGGGTTTTGCCGAAAATATTCTGCCTGGTCCGGTTACCGCAATCGATGAGACCACTCACCAGAATGTATCGTTCTCGCTTGCACTTGATTCAAGCACCCCTAGTGATTTGATCCAGTCGGCAACCCTGTCGCCAACTGGCGACTTGACTGTCATCACCTTCCCAGATGCTGTCGGTCAGGCCACGATGATCGTCACGGCGACGGATGCTCCGAAAGACCCGAGCGAGCCGTTCGTTGCTCGGACAACTGTGGAAGAAATCACCATCAATGTGCGACCGGTCAATGATGCTCCACGTCTGGATGGTAGCGTCGTTGGTACGGATTCAGGCATTACCGGAGGACCTGATAAGGCGTGGAGTGTTGGATCTGAGGACGCATTGGGGCAAGCTCCGATTACCTACACTCTTCGCGAAGATAATACGCAGAGTGGTGGCGTGATGCAGGATTACACCATTCCGATGACCGGTTCTGTGGTTGATGGTTACCAGCAAATGGGGCTGCTTGATGTCTTTACCGTGGGTCCGGTAAACGAACTTGTTGATCCTCTACCAGGTGTGACTGTAAACTTCCTGCAGCCCAATGGGACCGGGCTGAATGTAACTGCCCAGTCTGGTCAAGTGGACGTCGAGGTTGCCGATGTCAATGTGATCGGCGATGTTGTTGTTCTGGAATACCTGAGCAATAATTCTGTCTTCTCATTTTATAACAGTGCTTTTCCTGAGCCACTAAATGGTTTTGTAAACATCGCTGTGGATCTGAATTCGGCAACGCCCGAGAGTATTGCGATGGCTCTGGCTGCAAAGATTGCTGACGAGTTCTCGAGTGCATTCCCAGTGATGAGCATTGGTGTGGTTGCGAGCACGGTGTCGATGGGTCCAGCCTTTGATACGGCATCTGAGCAACGACTTGAGTTGATCGATTTCGGTACTCCTTCGGCAGCGGGTTCGTCGGTCATTGTCACAGATCTCGGTGGGCGGTTGGTCGCTGGGGATCCTGATCCAGTGACTGGACTGATTACCGAGTTGCTCTACGAACCGCCTTTGGATTTCAATGAGCTGGTTGGCGGGTTTGACTCATTCCTCTACACAGTACAGGACAACAAGGCCACTGGCGATGAAACTTACGATCTCGGAGTAGGTGATCTGGTGCCAGATAACTTGACTCGCACTAATCGAGTATTTCTGAATTTGAATCCCGTGAATGACCGGCCGTTTTTCACTGAGGAGACTAGATCCATTGTTGTGTTGGAGGATAGTTCTGAGTTCACTCGTCCGAATTACGTCGCCAATGCTCTTGGCGGTCCGGTGTTCACAGCGTTCGATGAGTTATCACAGGAGCTAAGTTTCAGTGTAGACCTTGTAGATTATCCCGATTTCTATGACATGAACTTGCTTGCTGGTGATTTCTTCAGCATTGAACCATCCATCGATCCGGCCACCGGAGTATTGAACTTCAAACCTGCTGCAGATGTGTTTGGAGTGTTCAAGTTTGAAGTGGTGCTTGTCGATGGAGGCGCTGATAATGATCCCCGCGGCGATCTGAATTCGTCAATTCCAATCACGATCGCAATCGACATTCGTCCCGTGAATGATCCGCCAATCGATCAGAATCCGATCGATCTGAACCGCGAGATTGCGGAGGACTCAACGACAGAATGGGATGAGGCAACATTGCTGGCACCGTTTGTCGTGGGACCGGATAATGAGTTTGCTCAGACGAACGGTGGCGACCAGACGCTTCAGTTGTCGCCCACAGCATTTCCCACAGACAGTAGCAATGGTGGACGCGTTGATTACGTCGATGTGAATGGTGAATTCAAGTTGCGTTACACTCCGCGAGTTGATTTTAATGGCACCGACGAATTCATTTACACCGTTGTCGACAATGGTCAGAGTGTTGGAGTTGATGGCACGATTTACGACGAACCTACTGTCGCAACGAAGACGGTGACTGTCGAAGTCTTAGCTGTGAATGACAAGCCACGGTTCAGTGATGCCTTTGATCAGCAGAGCTTCGAGAATGATCGCGCGGTTTCCGTGCCGGACTGGGCAACAAACGTGCGACCTGGGCCAGAAACGGCCATCGATGAAGCAAGTCAATCTCTTCAGTTTGTGTTCGATGTGGTGTCCGGCCCAGAAGAAATTTTCGAGACCTTGCCACAGGCGGACATCGATCTGTCAAATCGGTCCGCGACTTTGAACTACACACTGAGGGATGATGTGAGCGGTGTTGTGGTGTTTGATGTGATGCTTGTCGATGGTGGTGAAATGTTTGATCCCAGCGATGTTCCGCCTCTTCCACACGAATGGGTCAGCGATGTCCGACAAGTGACCATCACCGTCGAGGGAGTGAATAATGCACCTTCATTCAATTTGATTACCAATGCGGTTAATGTTGCCGAGGACAGTGGTGCAGTGTCCGAACTGGTGATCAGTGATATCAGTACTGGACCTGCCGACGAATCTTCCCAGACTGTGAGTTTCGACGTTGCGGAACTTACTGCGGAACAGGCAGCCTTTTTCTCAGTCGTGCCGACTATCTCACCTGAGGGTGTGCTGCAGTTTACGCCAGCAACGAATCAAAACACCGTCAAGACAGGTCCTGTCGTTTTGAGCGTCATTGCCGTTGACTCCGAGGGTGCCGTTAGTGAGCCAGTCGAGCTAAGTATCTCGGTTTCAGAAGTAAGTGATGTTCCTGTTGCGACAGATGATACGCTCGTCGATACCGATGAGGATTCAATTTTGGTGATTGCTGAGCAACTCTTACTGTCGAATGACAGTGACCCTGATCTACTGACTAACGATGGTGAATTCTTAACGGTGGTGCTTGACGGCGACTCCAGTGCGAACGGAGCGTTGGTCGAATTTGATTCGTCTACAGGCGAGGTGACCTATGACCCATCGATGGCATTTGCTTTGCAGTCACTCAAGCCAGGTGAGTCAGTGACAGACCTCTTTACCTACAGAGCTGTGGATAGTGAAGGGTTGGAAAGTGCAGTTGCAACAGTGAGCTTGCAGGTCGATGGTATTAACGACGCCCCACAAGTAATGGCCGATCGGGTCTATGTTGATGAAGATGGACCGACCGTCATTGAAGTACTTGCCAACGACTTCGATGTTGATGGGACAATACGGGCGTCGACGGTTGAGTTTGGTCTGGTGCCAGCATTTGGAACGATTTCTGTCAATGCTCAAGGTTTTGTCACCTATCGGCCGTTTGGGACACTTGTCAACGATGATAACTTCACGTACAGCGTGAAAGATAATTTGGGTAAAAGAAGCGAAACTGCACTGGTCACGATTGCGAGTAACCAACCGCCGGTTGCCGAAGATGATTATGTGGTGACTTACATTTCCGAGGCTGTCTTGATCGATGTTGTCGAGAATGACACTGACGTGGATGGCGCGGTTGATGCTCAGTCAGTCGAAATTCGAGTGTCACCTGCCAACGGTTCTGCAGTGATTCAGCCCGATGGTCAGGTGCTCTACACACCGACAGCAACATTCTCGGGTACCGATACTTTCCAATACAGAGTATCGGACAATAGTGGTCGTGAAAGTAAATTGGCCACGGTAACGGTGGATGTTTTACCCAGCCGATTGCAGAACTCTGCCAATGAATTTGACGTCACTGGAGATGGGCTGGTGACAGCACTTGATCCATTGCGAATTGTCAATTATCTGGAAATCGTTAACGCTGCTTCGACTCCTGTTCCCCCCGGAGTTGTGGGGCCGGACTATCTTGATGTTAACGGAAATGGGGTGATTTCCGTCAACGACGCGTTGCTGGTGATGAATGAGTTGAGCCGTGTTCCAATTGGCTCAGGTGAAGAGGCACCTCAGTTAGCTCCGCTGCCCGAAGAACGAAGCAACCTGTCACAGATTGATCGAGATGTCTGGGGCGTTGATGCGAACGATTTGGTTCCAACGGAAATTGCCAAGTTGAGCAACTGTGTGCCACTTGCCAAAGAGGATGTTATTGATTTGCTGGCGGCTGAAAAAGACAGCGAGTCAGAAGGTGAGATTTTGAAAGCAGTGGACGAGGTATTGTCAGACCTGATTTGATCATGTCCACGCCTTGATCTTGAATGATACGGATCATGCGAAGGAGGCAGGTAAGTCTGCCCCTTCGTCGGTCGGCTGTATCGGCGATTTCCTGTATCGCTCTCTGGGCTGCGAATGACTCACGGTTGATGCCTCTGTTTTGATGCCTTATCTCACGACCTCGGTGTTGCGGGGCTCTCTATCACGGCTGGAACGGCAATCGCGGTTGGTGACTCAGACCCTCCGGAGTCGGGTTGATCGGTTCTTGGGATCGAGCGGTCCAGTACCGATAAAATTGCCTGCGCCGGTCGACAGGAAGAGATGAGGGTCCTTGCGTGGCCGTGGGGGAGAACTAGGCGATGAGCCTAATCGGGACAATCCAGCAATCAGCGGGGGCACTGCAAGCCGCCCAAATCGGGTTGCAAGTCGTCGGCAATAATATTGCCAACGCTAATACATCGGGCTACATCCGCCAGCAGCTAGAGCAGGCTTCTGCCTCTGCGGTGCGCGATGGCGGTTTGATCAAAGGTCTCGGTGTCCGGACCACGGGTATCGTTCAGAATATTGACAAGGCATTGGCTGAGCGAATGTATAGCGCCAAGTCCGCGTTGGATGGTGCTGAGGCACTGCAGCGGGCCTACGCTCAACTGGAGGAGCTCACAACTGATCTGGACAACTCCGGACTGAGTCAACAGCTTTCACTCTTCAACAATTCGCTTCACGAGTTGTCCGCGCAGCCGTCGGATAGAGCATTGCGGGAGTTTGTTGTCTTACAAGGTGAAACACTGGCATCGAATATCAGGCGTACCCAGGATTCCGTTCTTGAGCGGCGTGAATTGTGGGATGGCGAACTGGCTAACATGACCAGCAAAATCAACCATTTATCAAGTCGCACCGCGGACCTTAATATCCAGATTGCAGGGATCGAGGGCGGATGATTGATCCAAAGTGATGCCACTGGTTTGCGAGATCAGCGATACCGTGACCTCGAGGAACTCTCGGGTATCCTCAGCATCAATGTCCAAGAGCAAGCGAGTGGAACGGTGTCGGTGTTCATTGGTGGTGATTATCTGTTCAACAGTGGGAACTACCGAGAGATCTACACGGCTTACAATGACAAGATGAAGGGCACCGAAGTTCGAATTGTTGAAACGGACTCACCCTTGCAGACCAAGGAAGGCGTGCTTGTCGGAACGATGAAGGCACGCGATGGAGCTTTTGTTGATACGATCGACGCGATGGCAACGGGCTTGATTCGAAGTGTCAATGAGTTGCACTCGCAGGGGCAGGGACGGCGAGGATTCACTGAATTGATTGGTTCGTCAAAAACTGAGCCAGTGGTTCCGTTGACCCGCGCGAATTTACCTTGGAGCCCCAGAAATGGCACCTTCGATGTCAATGTGGTTGATGACATGGGCGAGTTAATCAGTACTCATCGTATCAACGTGAAAATGCTTGATCAGACTAGCGATTCGACGGTTACATCGATTGTCGCTGACATCGATGCGATTCCAGGATTACAGGCAGATGTCACAAGTGATGGCAGGGTTAGCATTGCATCTGAGTCGCCGGTTGCCCGATTTACTTTTGGTGAGGATACCAGTGGTTTTTTGGCGGCCGCTGGAATCAACTCATTCTTTACAGGAAGTAGTGCCAGCAACATTGGTGTCAGCGAACGGTTGCTGGAAGATTCGGATTATTTAGCCATCAGTGCAGGCGGTATCGGTGCGGATACCGAGGTCCTGAATCAACTGGTTGATGCTCCACTGGACTCTTTGGATGGTAGGTCCGTCAGGGAAACCGACGAAGATACTGTGTCTTCCCTCGGCCAGCAGATCAGTTTGCAGCAAAATGAAACGGCTGGTTTAAAGGACTTTTACGCCACGCTTCAGAGTCAGCACCTCGCCATTACCGGTGTCAATATTGATGAAGAATCCATCCGTATGATCGTCTATCAGCGTGCGTTTCAAGCGTCTTCGAGAGTCATTGCTGCAGCGAGTGAGATGCTGGAGTTGCTGGTCGCACTTTAACGCTTGAACGCTCTGCCGTGCATCGCATGAGTGGTTTGAGCCACGCGGATTGTCTGACGTCTGTTGAAACTGGTGCTGCTGTGCACAGTTGCGTGCATTCAGGCTGCTGAGCGATCGCTGATCCCGAGCAAAGTGGCTCAAGCTCCTTGCTTGCCTGGAGCGTGTTGATTTTGAAGCTCATGGCTGTTTTGTTGTCAGCAAGTGCGTCATTCTTTGCGCACGGGAGGCTTGGCAAATCAATCTCCGGTGGACGACGGTTTTTTACCCTGGCTTGTTGATTTCAAGGCTGCCATCCAACGTTTGCATCCTTTGCCCAAGTTGAGCAGCTTGTTTTGAAACACAGACATCGGCGAATGCTTCACATGTCCATGGCGGTTCGCTTGGATGATTGCCTTGCCACCGATTTCGTAAGCTGTCAGGTATCCATACCCAAAGCAATAAGTATCGATGCACACGAGATGACCGTGATCCATTACTTCCCCATCTGCTTGTGGGGTATGACCAACAAGGACTCGCTTACCACTCATGTGAGGACCGGGCAAGGGAGGCATTAGGTGGGTCCAGTATGTCATCATCTCGTTCTGTTCAAACATCTCCACGTCAGGGTCGTAGGATGCATGCACAAAGATTGTGTCATCGATTTCATAGTACGGAAGCAATTCATGAAAAAAGACAAGGTGATTCGATGGAATCTTTGACAGTGATCCGCCGTAGCTTGCCAGGGTTGAGTTGCCGCCGTTCGCTCGCCATACCGAGTCATCCATTCCGTGCATAGCGACCCCCATCAGCATGATCTCATGGTTGCCTCGTAATGCGACAACTTCAGTACGAGTTCGCAAATCAATGATTTGATCAATCACATCCCGGCTGTCGGGACCACGGTCGATGTAGTCTCCGAGGAATACGATTTCGTCCTCGGGTTGTGGATCGATCGTGTCGATCACCGAGCGAAGTGCTTTGGCGCACCCGTGGATGTCGCCGATTGCGAACCGACGCATTTAAAGCCTCGTTCGCTGTGAACAACGACTGGTTGAGTTACTGAAGTGATGCATTTTGGCTGGCGAAAATCTGAGGGAGTAGCGTTTTTTCGAGAGTGTCAGTCTGAGAGTGTCAGTCTGAGAGTGTCAGTTCAGGTTTGGATCACCAAAGCGGACTCCCGGGGCCATCTCGTTGAGTATTTCATGCCCGCATCGTTTGACCGCCTCTTCCCAGACTTCGTCCGTATTCCCAAAAATGACCTCAGGATCTGGGGTGCCAGATAGCCAACCACCCACACGCAATTCTTCATCCAGTTGCCCAGGGCCCCAACCACTGTAATGAGAAATGTAACGGACCTTTGCATCTGGGCGTCTCAGCAGAATGCGAAGATGATCGTCGTCACCAGTGATCCAAGCCGGAGGATTGCCCAGGTCAATGGACATCGAACCCCAAGGTTCTGCCGGGTGATCGTGAACCGTGTACTTGATACCTTGCTGCTTGGTTTGGTCAGGGTTTAGTAATTCGCCTGCGGCATCATACGGGCCACAGGGTTCTCCTATCCCAGGAAGGTTGTGAAGCGCCAACAGTGGACCTTCGACGGGGCCACCGCAGTGGAGCATATCATCGTCCCGAATTGACTTGTCATCTCCACTATCCTCAATCAGATCGCGAAATCTTCGTTCGGTTGGGCGATTGATTGCCAGTCCAAACGCACCCTCTACATCATGGCGAATCACAAAAATAACTGATCGCATGAAGTTTCCATCGGTCAGGTAGGGAGATGCGATCAATAGGCGACCGGAGAGATTGGTTGTCATCGGGCATTCCCTAAATTGAGAGAATCATTTGGATTGATGGTCACACCAGTGACTGGGGTGATGATGCAATGGTTCACTGAATCGAACGTGCACATTTGGGTCAAGGCTGTTCCGACCGACGGGTTTTCTGCATGCGAGGTCTGGTTGAACACACGAATCTTACAATAGCATGCATCCATTGGGGGTATGAAGCGAGGCAGATAGATGAGGGGCCACGTCACTCTCTTGAAATGTTTTCTCCGCAACAGGTGGGCGAGTGGTGATGGGCTTGATCGAGACCGTTTTCAAAGCCACGACAATCATCATGTGTGGTTTCGTAGGGTCTATCTTTTGTGTCCAGAAATCGACGGGTTTGTCATCTTCTTGGCCTTGTTTCAGGTCAAGTAGATTAATCAATTTCGATTTGTGTTGCGCGTCGCGATTCCAATTCTTGCGGTCTTCGATGGCTCAAGGTTGGCTCAAGGTTGGCTCAAGGTTGGCGTAGTGCCCTTCAGTCGTTTTGTAGAGACGACTGCGAAAACTGGTCCTGCCAAAGGCAGCCCGCCCATGAAAGTCCGACACCGAAACCCACCAGCATGTTGACTGACGTAGCATCGATTTCGCCTCGTTTTCGTAGGCGATCGATCAGGATTGGCAGTGTGCAGGAAACTGTATTACCAATATCGGCTAAGTCGATTGGCAGACGGTCTGGAACGATCTCCATTCTGGTCCGCAGTTGATCCAGCATTTTCCAAGTTGCCTGATGCATCAGATACTTGTCAATGTCTGACTCTGCCATCTGGTTAGCGGCCAGTATTTCGTTGACGAGCCGTGGGATGGCTTCGACTGTGAAGTTGATCAGGCTGGGGCCGTCCATGTACAGTCGGCTCTTCCAGCGTTTTCGGTGTCGTGGCTTGATGGCGTGTTCGGGTAACCGCTGCCCTCCCTCGGTAACCAAGAGCATATCCCCGCCACTCCCGTCACTTCCGAATTGGAAACCACGCAACGTTTGGTTCTCCGAGCCGTTCACTAGCGTGGCGGTTGCTCCATCACCGAAAATGGTCCGCAAGCTTCGGTCATCCTCATCGATGTACTTGCTGTAAGTTTCGGCAGTCAGGAGCAAGATGTTCTTCGCAACGCCCGATTGAACCAGACCGTCGGCGACCGCCAGTCCGTAGACGTAACCGCTGCATCCAAGGTTGAAATCCATGGCGCCGCAACTGGTTTTGAGCCCCAGCCGATCTTGGATCAGGCAGGCAGTGGTGGGCAGAGGGTAATCGGGGGTCTGGGTGCAGAGCAGCAGGAAATCGATCGATTCGGCTTGGATTGACTCTGTATCGAACAGCTTTTGAGCAGCTTTGACAGCAAGATCACTGGCCGTTTCTTCAGGAGCAGCGATATGTCTTTGCCGGATCCCCGTCTTTTCCTCAATCAACGCGAGGTCCCAACGTGGAAACTGCTTCTGCAGCATCTCGTTGGTTTCCACTCGTTCAGGCAGGTGGATCGCGATGGGGCCAAGTTGGGCGTAAGGCACGGTCAGTCCAGTTCCGAGTGTCGTGGACGCCAAAGCGTCATGCTTCGAGACTATTCAAAAGCAAAGCCTGAATCGCATCGAGCAAAATCTTCCGAGGAACGATGTTAGCTCCCCCCAAGGTGGATCATCTGACCAATGATTCCAGAGAATCTGGCGGTCTGCCCTGAAACGCCGGCACTATCTGCCAGGGACATACCCCGTTTTTTCGGACCCGAAATCATAATGCAAGAGAGCGGCTGATGGGATTCGAACCCACGACAATCACGTTGGCAACGTGATGCTCTGCCAACTGAGCTACAGCCGCATGATCTATGCCAGATCGAGCCGAGATTATAAGCGGCAGGCCCAGCACGGCAAGGCCTGATTTGAAACCGAGTTTTCTTTGCTCCCCGCTTGCCGATTTTCTGCTTTTCTGGCTAGACTGGTGGGCTTCCGTCTGACTGCAGCCAGCGTCTGTCACCGCAAAAACCGTGGCAGAGTGAGATCCAAGCCGCAGCACCAGACGACGGGAGGGTGTGTTGATCGCATCTGCCCGCCATTCCGTCCCGAGCGTTCGGTTCGGATGATTACCCAAAAACGTATAAGAAACCAAGGCCTGTCGCAGGATGTCCACCTCCACTGAGCCCCAATCAGCTGAAAAACAGCCGATCCAACTCGAAGTTCAAGTCGAAAGCCCCCAAGCCTGTTTGCGCGAGGTTATCGTGACCATTCCGCAGGCTGAAGTACAGCGTTACCTCAAAGAGGCCTACGACGAATTGGTGCCTGAGGCTCAGGTGCCGGGATTCCGCAGCGGCAGGGCACCACGCAAGCTCGTCGAAAAACAATTCAAGGATCGTGTCACTGACCAGGTCAAAGGATCCTTGCTGATGGACAGTCTCGGTCAAGTTACCGACTCGCAAGACTTTTCAGCGATTGGCGAGCCAGACTTCGACTACAACTCCATCAATATTCCTGACACTGGCGACTTCAAGTACCAGTTCCAAATTGAGGTGCGCCCCAATTTCGATACGCCTACATGGAAAGGTGTTGAACTCAGCAAGCCAGTCGAGGAAATCGCCGACGACGACGTACAGGAAGCTCTCGATCGCGTGCTCGCTAAGTACGCATCACTTGAGGCCACTGACGAGCCAGCAGCACGCGGTGATAAGTTGCTTCTGACCGGAAAGTTTGAGCAGGGCGACAAAGTGCTTTCCGAGATGGAAGAAGAAAACGTAACGCTTGAAGCCCGATTGAGCTTCAGCGACGGCGTATGTGAAGGCTTCGGGGAACTTATGCTCGGCGCCAAAGAAGGTGATACCAAGACCGGTAAAGTTACCATTGCCGAAGGTGTTGATGATGAAGAACTACGAGGCACCGAAATCGACGCTACGTTCCACGTCGTTGAAGTGATGAAGCGAGAGAATCCGGAATTGACACCCGCGTTCCTTGAGGAGTTGGGTGACTTTGAGTCCGAGGAAGAATTGCGAGACTTTGTCCGTGACTCGCTTACGAGGCAGGCTGACTATCGAACCCAACAAGAACTGCGGAAAGCGGTCGTCAGCTTATTAGCGGAATCGGCAAGTTTCGAATTGCCAGAAAGTCTGGTCAAGCGACAAACGATGCGTGAACTCGAGCGTAAGGTGCTCGAGTTGCGAAGAAGCGGATTTGATGAAGACAGCATTCGTGGCTTCGTCAATGCTTCCAAGCAAAATGCACAAGCCACCACTGAAGGCGCATTGAGAGAGCACTTCATCCTCGAGCAAATTGCTGAGGAAGAAAGTGTTGAGGCCGACGACTCTGATTACGATGCAGAGATCGCGTTGATCGCACAGCAAAGCGATACGCCCGAACGTCGTGTGCGAGCAAGGCTTGAGAAACAGGGCCAAATGGACGCGCTGCGAAATCAGATCGTTGAGCGGAAAGTCATTGAGATGATCGTCGAATCTGCCAAGGTGACCGAAGAACCTGTAGAAAAGAAATCGGGTGACGACGCAGGCGAGTTTGCCGTCTATCACAGTGTGCTGAACACCAAGGAAACCGACGCAATTCCTGAGGCCAAGTACGAAGACAACACCCCAGCCGGTGCCGAGACTGACGCTGACAAGAAGGACTGAGTCGAGTCGCGGCGGCCAAGCTACAACGCGTGATTGTGGGGGATCCCCGTGATCCGGTGTTGGCTCGGTGAATCCAACAGTTAGAGAAAGCCCGAAATTGAGAAATTCTCGGGCTTTTTTTACGGACCCGCGAAAGGACCTGTTCGCGTTGAGCCCGTGAGTGCTTTCTCGGGGAAGCCCCGTCTTCGCCCCTCATTCGCCACCTCTCGTTGTAATCTCATGGTTTCTATTCTGGATCCCATGTTCTCTGCTGGGCTCGCAGGCACGAGAAGAACCCCCAGTATCAGTGAGCTGGCCTGCTGAGTGGCTTTGGGCGTCTTGGGTGCTGGAAAGCTGAACTTGAAAAACTGCCATGGAAAGGCGGAAAGATCTCTCTTACCGCTATGGGGGGATGTGGTCGGGTAGCCCGAAGGTGGTAACATTGGACATCGGCAGGTGGACTCGTTCGAAGCGAGGTGAACCGGAAAATGTGGTACCATGCTGCCCCGGGTGGATCATGGAGCATGGCAGATCGCCCATCATTGAGTTGACAGCTAGATATCCCACGATGGTTGGGTGATAGCTAGGAAGCGAATCAGTTGAGAACAAAACATGTTTGATATCAGTTTGGTCGCCCAAGGGGGCCGAGGCCCGGTAATCGCTGCGGTTGTGATCACCGTTGTTGTTTTGGTTGTGCTCTTCATCATCTCGCGCTACTTCGGATTATGGATTCAGTCCATGCTGACCGGGGCTCAGGTTACGATCTGGGACCTGCTTGGAATGACCTTCCGAAAGGTCAACTCGCGTGCAATTGTTCGCAGCAAAATCATGTCAACGCAGGCAGGCCTAGTTGATCCGGAACTTACCAGTAAAGCGCTTGAAGCTCATTACTTGGCTGGGGGAAATGTTCAGCAGGTCATTCGCGCCTTGATTGCTGCTAAGAAAGCGAAGACCATCTCGCTGACATTTCGTGAAGCGACCGCAATTGACTTGGCAGGTCGAGATGTTTTGGAGTCAGTTCAGACCAGCGTTTATCCCAAGGTCATCGACTGTCCGCCTCGCGGTGCGGCGAAGCCATCGTTGGATGCGGTAGCCAAAGATGGGATTCAGCTAAAGGTCAAAGCACGCGTGACGGTGCGGGCAAACCTGCAGCAATTGATTGGTGGTGCGACCGAGGAAACAATCATCGCTCGAGTCGGTGAAGGAATTGTTAGTGCGATTGGATCTGCAGAGAATCACAAAGCAGTCCTTGAAAATCCGGATGTGATCAGCAAGGCCGTGTTGGCAAAGCGTCTCGATTCGCAGACAGCGTTTGAAATTGTTTCCATCGATATCGCGGACATCGATGTGGGGGCCAACATTGGCGCAAGGCTTCAGGCTGACCAAGCAGAAGCAGACACGCAGGTTGCACGTGCACGTGCTGAAGGAAAGCGAGCCTCTGCTGTTGCTGAGGAGCAAGAGAATCAAGCCAAGATTCAGGAAAGTAAAGCTTCAGTTGTATTGGCACAGGCCGCAGTTCCCCGAGCGATGGCAGAAGCGTTCCAAACTGGAAAATTGCATATTCTCGATTACTACAAATTGCAAAATGTCGCGGCTGACACCGAGATGAGAAAGTCATTGGCAGTCAGTACTCAGGATGGCAGTGATTCAGGCGACTCCAAGTAAGACGAAGAACGAATCACGCATTCACACAGGGACCGACATCATGTCCGGTGATCTTGAGGATTTTCTGAAGCGAGCCGCCGAGCGCCGTCAGGCCAAGGCAGCCCAGCAAAAACAAAGTGCACCGCAAAAACGTGTGCCGCCGCAATATTCAGATCGGCGAACAGAACGTGCTCCGCGGCCCGTCCCGGATGCTGAAATCGTCGAGGCTCAAGTGGTATCAGCATCATCCGCCGAAAAGGTGGTGGTTGCTCAACCCGTGTCTGGAAACCAAGTTCCATCCAGGCAGGCCAAGCGGACTCAGAGGCGGCCGGCTACCAAGGATGCTGCACGCGACCGTCTTGCACGTGACGCGAAAGCCAAGGCCGAGGACAATTCGAATTCGACGCCCTATGCTCAGTCCACGGCAACAACCGGCTCTCAGCAGGCAGTCGGATTTTCCGCCGAAGATCTGGTCGCAATGCTCAAACGGCCCGGGGGAGTCCAGCAGGCGCTCTTGCTTCGTGAGATTTTCGATCGTCCCGAGCATCGCTGGTAATCAGTGCCGCTGGTGAGTTTGGCGGAGTGAGATGAAGTTGTCGCTCTGCACTCAGATTACGGATGACGTCCTGTTGTAATCCGGCGATCGAATCTGATGCCGGTCTTGTCGTTCTGCTCATTGCTGTTTCAGCAGTCGTTGTGTTTTTTGAAACAGGCAATGTGTGAAAAATGGTCTGCGGCCACTCACGCCCGTGCGCATCCTGAGCCTCTGTTGCGGCAAATCCGTTACCTTCTGGTCGTCCGCGTCATCGCTGGTTAAGCTGCTGCCTCCATTGTTCCCGCTCCGAAAATCTTAGCTTTGCCCGAATCATCATCCCCATTAGAGTCATCCGTCAATCAAGATGTGGTGGCGACTTCCCGCGTTGCAGGTCAGAATTCACCTCGGGCAATGATCGCGGTTTGCACTTACAACGAAGCAGAAAATATTGGGTTAATGGTTTCTGGTTTGAGGCAGGCCTTGCCCGATGCTGATGTGATCGTGGTTGATGACAACTCGCCCGATGGCACCGCACAATTGGTCAGGGAGATGGCCGAGGGTGATGCTTCGGTTCAGGTGTTGGTCAGGGAAAACGAGCGAGGTCTTGGCAGTGCAATCCGTTTCGCGATGCAATATTCAATCGATCATGGTTATGACTACTTCATGAATCTCGACGGAGATTTGAGTCACAGCCCGGACCAAATGCAGTGGCTGTTTAGCAAGGCGTTAGAAGACAGCAGTTTCGCGGTGGTCGTGGGGTCGCGATATGTCTCTGGGGGTGAAATCATTGGCTGGCCGTTGCGTCGGAAACTGATGAGCCGATTGGTCAATGGTTTCGCGACCACTTGTTTGCGGTTACCTGTGCGTGATTGCAGCGGCTCAATGCGGTGTTATCGTGTCAACGCACTTGCGAGTCTTGGGTTGGAGAATTTACGTGTCAACGGCTATGCAGTCCTGGAAGAGGTTCTGCTGCGACTGCATCAGCGAGGTGAGCCGATGGCGGAGGTTCCGATCACGTTCACGGAGCGTGAGCGTGGTTACAGCAAGCTGACGGTTTTGGAGGCGATGCGGTCGATGATTCAGATCATTTCATTGGCGTTTCGCCCAAAAGTTGGGTAGCTGGCGTTTCGCCGAAAAGGTGGGTAGCTGATTAGTGGTATGGCAGAGGTTGTGCGGGTTCTGCTTCGGCATTTCATTTTGTGTCGGGACCTGAGGGGGAAGAATCTGGCGTCCCATTTGCCATTCCGCGTCAGACTGTCGCATTGGCCCTAATGCGATTATGCCTTCGCCTGCTATAATCGGAGACTCATCG
Source organism: Rubripirellula sp. (assembly GCA_051010795.1). Lineage (GTDB taxonomy): Bacteria > Planctomycetota > Planctomycetia > Pirellulales > Pirellulaceae > Rubripirellula. Next base: position 4,287 of record JBPCVE010000173.1, on the reverse strand, counting down.
AGGCTGGTTGGAAGGTTCTCGTTTTTGTTTTATCTGGCAGAAAAATAGGCAAACGGCGTGTTGAGCGGGACTTCCCCTGACGATCCATCTGGGACCGATGTGATGATGCCGGACGGTGCTTCTGAGGAGTCATACTCCTACGATGACACAATCGTCCGTTGTTTCTTGACGATGACACTTCTTTGGGGCTTCGTCGCAGCCATCTGCGCCGTCCTTGTCACTTCTACGTTGCTGCATCCGAGGCAGGATGCGGGAGTGGAGTGGTTAAGTTTCGGGCGACTTCAGCCTGTCGGAGTGTTGCTGTTTTTCATGGCTTTTGTCGGCAATGGGGTCTTTGCCGGGATCTATTACAGCACCCAACGACTTTGTCAGGCGAGGATGTGGAGTGGAGCGTTGAGTTGGCTTCACTTTTTGAGTTGGCAGGCAATCATTGTTGCTGCGTTAGTCACCCTGCCCAAAGGGATCACTCAAGGGCGTGAATTCAGTGAAGCAGAGTGGCCAATTGACTTGGCATTGACGTTGGTTTGGATTCTGTTCTTTGCAGCGAATTTTGCGATGACGGTATCGCACCGTCGAGAGCGGCGAATGTATGTGTCGCTGTGGTTCTATATTGCAGCAGTGGTTGGAATGGGACTAGTCAATCTATGCACGCTGCTTGTGTTTCCAACGGGGCTATGGAAAAGTGATTCGTTGGCGACTGGAATGCAGGATGCTTTATTGCAGGCGTGGTATAGCCACAATGCGACGTTGTTTCTGTTGATCATGCCGGCACTGGGTTTGGCGTATTATTTCGTCCCGAAGGTCTTGAATCGCCCAATCCACAGTTACAAACTCACCATCGTCAGTTTTTGGACGTTGACCCTTGTCGGTGTTTGGGCAGCACCTCGGCTTTTACATTACACCGTTCTGTCCGAGTGGGTGTCCAGCCTTGGAATGTTGTTTGGAATCCTGCTTGGTGTGGCTGTCTTCGGTGGCGTCACTAACCTGCTGTTGACGTTCCGCGGAACGGAGGTTGAGAAATCAGCCAATCCTTCGATGCGGTTTTTCAAGTGGGGAGTCTTGCTGCTTGGGGTTTATGCGTGTGAAGAAATTGTATTGAGTGTGAAGAGTATCCGTGCGCAAGTGGATTACTCCGAATGGATCACGGCTCACTTTCAATTGGGACTCATGGGATGTGGCGGAATGCTGGTAATCGGCATGGCTTACTGGATGATCCCCAAGCTTTTTGAAACTGGGTTCGCCAGCTCAAAGGCAGTCGGTTTGCACTTTTGGTTGGCAGCAACCGGCGTAGTGTTGTGTGTCTTGCCGGGCTATGCGGCTGGATTTGTTCAGAGTGGTGTTTGGAACGCGATGGATGATCTTGGCATTCTAAAATACGACTTTGCTGAGTCGATGTCCGTCCTGAAAATGGTTTGGTCATTGCAAATGCTAGGCGGTCTGGCTTACTTCGTTGGATTGGGTGTGATGCTTGCCAACTACACAAAGACCTGGATGAATCGTGCGAAACCTTATCAGGCACCGGTTTATCACGTAGAAACCGATGCAAAACAAAATCGTTCAGCATCAACCCCAGAGCCAGTTAGCATTCTTGAGGCAGCGCCCGTCTTGAACGTGGCCAAAAAGGTGGATGTCTGGACCCGGCTGACTTGGCACCAACAGTGGGAGCAGTCACCTCGCAAAATCGGTGTCTTGGTTGCGCTGGTGGTGCTGGTTGCGTTCACGATCGAAATCGTTCCCCTGTTTGTCTTTGCCGGCAGTAACGTTCCGGAAATCGCGTCTGTCCAACCCTACACACCGTTGGAGTTAATGGGACGACACATTTACCTGACCGAAGGCTGTTCCAAATGCCATACACAGATGGTCAGGCCGCTGCTGTCTGAGACGAAACGCTACGGAGAGTTCAGTCAGTCGGGCGAGTTCGTGTATGACCAGCCAGCACAGTGGGGAAATCGGCGGATTGGTCCCGACTTGGCAAGGGAGTCCGGCAAGCAAACGAGTTTTTGGCATTGGCAGCACCTTGCGAGTCCTCGCAAAACCAGCCCTGACTCAGCGATGCCTTCCTATCGGTATCTGCTTGATCGGCCAATCGACATCGAGGAAGTGGACGAACTGGTCCAGGCTGCTCGAGAACGCGGGGTTGACTATCAAGCTGACTTGACTGAGGTGGAAAATAGCGTCAGCAAACAAGCAGAGCGTGTTGCAGCCGATATCGTTTCAAAGGGGGGGACGGTACTGCGTGGCAACCTGATGACCTTCGATTCGCAGGCTGTGGCTCTGATTGCCTACCTGCAACGATTGGGGGCTGATCTTTCCGCACCACCGGTTGCGAAAACAAAACCAGTTGTAAATACAAAACCGGCTGTTGCCGGAGAAGAGAACACGACCAGCACCACGAAAGCCAACACAACGAATCCAAAATTGACCAAGGCAGCTCGAGATTCCGACATGCACAAGATGCTCACTGCCGTACCTTGACTTTGCCTAGAATTTGCAGGACCGCACTTTGTTTCTTGGGCATCGCTCTGGTGAATCAAAGGAATCCCTTCAAACGTGATTGATAACAAAAGATGTAACGTTTTACTGCAATGCAAAAACGCTGAAATCACCACGGACCATCGTCCGTGTGTCGAATTTTTTTTCGAAACTAACCACTGAACCGTTTAGCCCCAGCCTTACAGCCCTGACCTCGTCGGGGATTTTTCAAGCCATGAGCGATCACAACCACAACGCTTCTGATTCAAATGATGCATCGTCAGCGGACAAGTTGACTGATGCATCCTTCGATGGCATTCAACAGTATGATCACCCATTACCTAAGTGGTGGATCTGGCTATTTGCAGGTTGCCTCGTCTTTGCTCCGCCCTATTTTTGGTATTACCACAATGGTACCGAGGGGCGTTCGCTTGCTGATCAACATGATCTGTTGCTGGCCGCAAACCTGAAGTTGCAATTCAGCCAGATGGGAGAATTGAAAGCAGATCGTGAGACGTTGGTGCGTTTTACTTATGACGATTCATGGTTGCGAGTCGTGCGATCGATTTTCAAGACGAATTGCGTTTCATGTCACGGTCGTGATGGAATTGGTCAAGTTGGGCCGAATTTGCAGGATGACCATTATAAAAACGTCAGTGATATCGCCGACATCTTGCGAGTGCTACAAAACGGTGCCAACGCTGGCGCGATGCCCGCATGGAAGTCAAAACTATCCACGAATGAGATCGTTCTGGTTTCAGCTTATGTGGCGAGTTTGCGAGGCAAAAGTGACGGGTCAGGCAAGCCAGCCGAAGGACGGGAGATTGCACCATGGCCGCAGGCCCCACCCGAGAATGCAAGTGCTGAAGAACCAGCAGCACAGGGCTAGCTTGCAGGGGGCGTTATGACTCAAAAACTCGCATGTGTCTGGTGTGCTGACAGGATTTGCCGCGGACAGTGTTGCAGTTGGGCCTGGAATCTTCATGATGCTTTGTCTGTGCCCCGTTGGGCGTGATAGCGGCTGATGCGAGCAGACTCGCTAAAATTCACGTTGGAGTGCAAGATGATTCCCTGCTGGGGAAGCTTCCTTTTGGGGCCGTCTAGGTGTTTTAACAAGCTTTAGTAACCTGTTCTGTGTGTTCTCCCATTGTGCGGTAAAATCCTCACTTGATGGTCAGCACCAAGGCGGTCTCCGTGTGCTGGATTGAGTTTCTAACGCTTGCGAGAATGAGGTGAGGTGATGCAGAGTCGACGGGCTTTTCTGGCAACCGGGCTCAGTGTTGCGGCGCACCCTGGATCCAGTTCACTGTTTGCAGACGATGATGCGGAAAAAGTGTCTCAAGATGCACTGGGTGCAGATCAGGAAACTGCGGGTGTGGAGGTGTTGCTTCCGCGTCATCGTGTTCCCTTGTCTTTCGTCATTGATGATTCAACTTGCTTGGTGAACATGGGGCATTTCTGCACGCCTCAGTTCGCGGAAGCGCAACCCGACCGCGCTGAATACAAAAAGCCTTGGCGAGATTGGCCGCGTGAGATTCCCGATCAATTTGTTCGCCGATTTGGTGAGTGGTGCGCGGATCGAGGCGTGCGGGGAAAATACAGCATTGTGCCCTACCCTGCCTGCGTGGGTTGGGTTGATCGTGAGATGCCCGGGTGGTCACGCCGTCAATTGCAGGACAGTTTAAAACTCGTTCGTGAACTGATGGTGCCGAACTGGGATATTCACCCTGAAATGATCACGCACACCCGTGTCATTGATTTGAAGACCGGACGACCGAAAGAGGCGATCAATGCTGGCACCATGGAGAACTCTTA
>JBPCVE010000172.1:0-7532 GCA_051010795.1 Rubripirellula sp. | reverse complement strand
AAGTCTTCCACTACGAGTAATGGCAAATAGTGTATTCCGATAAGCACCATTCTCCACATTTTGAGGTCCAAGTGCCAAGCCTTGGAATTCAAAGTCTCCGGCCAGCAATCCGCCAAAATCAGCACGTATCGTCACGGCACCGGTGCTGTCATCGATCCGGATAAGTTCACCTGCATCGGTCACACCAAAAAGCCGGTTTCCGTTGAAGTCATCATAAGCAAGCCCCGTGACTCGCCCATTGAGTGGACCAGCAAGGCCCATTAACGGCACCGCGGGTCCATCGAGTCCAAGGATGCCGTCGTACGTTCCCGCAACACTGCCATCGACATCGGCTGCCTGACCAGGGCCAGTCAGACCGTCAGCGACTCTCACATTAGCAACGACCATCTGACGAGCTGTAGCGTCGCCGTTGATTAGGTCAACAATTCCACCGGCAGTAGGATTGGGGTCATTATCAAGATTGATGATGATGATGCCGGTAGCTGGATCCGCATCAATCGTCGAATTCGCAATATTCCCTTCGGAAATGTTGATCGTAAAGTTCCCATCAGTACCGGGAATCTTCGAAACAACATCGACAAGAGCAACATTGGGAGTGGCATCCAAGAAAGGAATTTTGTCGATAACAGTGCTTGCAAAAGTGACACCTAGGGGTTGTATGTCACCCTTCAAATTGTTGTTGCTGTACAGTTTGGAGTTGGGCTTGGCCACTGCGGGATCCAGTGAATCCGTCTCATGCACGGCATTCAGCGTTTCGTACTGCCCCACACCTGTGCGACGGAACGTAAGAGCCCCCGCCGCGTCGCTGGTGGCTACCGTTTCGAGTGCAGTCTCAGAAAGATTGAGCGTCGGATTTCTTCCGACAATCCCATCAGACTGCACGTCAAACAACGATCCATCTTCGGGATTGATTTGTACAAGGTTACCAACCTGATTATCGGCTCCAGTCACACTCTGGTAACCAAAGAACCGACCATCGGAACGCATCGCCACATCTTTGATATTGTCGTCTGCAAGATTTGCGACTCTTGTACTATTCCCAGTATTGCCAGCAAATGGATCAACAATGTGCAAAAGTGCGCGTTTTTCATCATCGACAGTAACGGCAGACTTCACGTACAACGCCACATCAGACAACTCATACTGCGTCACATGAGTACCAAGTGCCGTGACATCAACGAGAAGATTACCGGACGGGTCAATCTGATTGGGGCCTAGTAGATTCGGGTCCGGATTCGCAACATATCCGGTGCTGCCGATGTGATCCTCGACCACACGTTCAACGGAGGTCACGGGCTCCAGACGCACAAGGCCATTGGCTGCGTTACCACCGGCAAAGACACCATTCAAGGCGTTGGGTAAAGAGCCATTGCTCATGACTGCCACGAAGTACTGATTTTCTGGAGCGGCGTTAAGGTGAATGGGACCAATGTAGGCATCTTTCTTTCCTAATGAGCCTCGACTCAAGTCGGTGGTCGCCGTGCTGGGATCATTCGGATCACTCGGTTGATCATCCTGAATGTCGGATTCGCGTCCTATAAAGACCAATTCCTGATTCTGGTTGTAGACGGCGACTGTGGTATCCGTCCGGACTGCGTTATCGGAGTAGTCCAGATCGAAAACGACTCCGATGCTGTTGGGTCCGTCTCCACCACCCTCAGTTCGCGTTTGATTCAAGTCAAATCGATACCAGTCAACGTCGGTAAAGGATGTAAGTTCACCCCCGATATTGAGAGCGGCGACATCCGTTTCGAGCAGATTTACGAGCACCTGTGAATTCGCGAAAGTGTTATTGTTGCCCGGCAGCTCACCTGCTTCACCGACCAATGGGCTATGAGCTGGCAAGCCCCGGACATCAATTCCCGTGCGTGCATAGCGAATATCGGCATACCGAACGGTCGAACCGGGGAATTCCTGCACCTGATCCAAGCGGACCTGAATGGAATACTGTCCACTGCTCTCGCCACTCATCTCCGCAACACTCGCTGCAGTTCTTGGATTACTGCGAACACGAATGAAGTATGTCCCTTCCTGGCCCGGCGTACCCGGCAACACATAATGCAGGCCGGGATCACGGAAATTCTGGGTGTAGTGGTCACCACCAAGATAAGTATTTTGCGTCAACGTGTTCGCATCGACATCACCGGGAGCATTGGGACTGTCTGAACGCTGAGAGCGTGCCAGCACGACCCCCGTCAAACTGACCACTTCGACGATCGCATCAAGTGTGGTGTCGGTATTGTCAACATCGATCCAGATCGGGGTGCCAGCGGTACCAGTAAACGAGTACACGTCAACGTCTTGGGTGTCATCAGGACTGATGAAGCCATTGACCTGAAAACCCAAACGCCGATTCTCGTCACCACCGACACGATCGGGCGCAAGTACGCCCAGATACTCGGAGGCAACAGGTGTGCTGTTGACATCGGCACCGAGAGTGATGGGATTTTCCAGTTCCCGCAATACCGCCACATTGCGATCGTTACTGAACTCGTCGAACATCAAGCCGCGCCATCCACCTGATGCACCAGTCGAAGCATTTGCGGTATTGTTCGTATTGAACATCACCTCACCAGCAGGTGTATATCCAGCACCCACGCTGTCATCACCAATATGGGTCATAACAACGGGATGACCCACTGTCCCCAGCACGTGAAGTGTGCCACCCACCCGATCATTGATGTCCAGTGGAAAACCAGTCGCGGTGATCCCGGCATCATTACCACTCAACTTGACAATCAGACTTTCACTATTGCTGCTTTGAAGGGTCAATCCACCGAGTGTGTGCAGATTCGTGACAGTGATTTCATCCTCGAGAACATGAACGATATCGCTGTCGTCCCAAATCCCCGCGGTGTTCATCTGTTCTCCGCGTACAACAAGACCATTGATGTCATTATTTTCCATCCGATTCAGGCGAATCAGTGGACCGCTGTTTGTATCGAACTGAAAATATCTGCCAGCCAAGCCGGTGCTGCGTCCGGGGTCACGCGAGATCTCTGCACGCATTGCATTCGCATTGATGTCGATTGCATGACCTCCATTATCGGCAATCGTGTTATCCACAATGATTGGCTGTGCACCGCGGACGTAAATGGTCGCTCCTGAATTCGACCCGCGTCCATTGCGGTTGCTACCATCGGCACCGTCATCGTTGAATTGCAGCAGGCTATTGGCAACACGAAGGTTTGCCTGATGGATTTCGATGGCGCCGAATGTCGCATCACCACCCTCAATTGCCGAAAGACCACCACCGAACAACAGGATTGAATGATCCAGACTTCCGGACGTCATTTGCCCGAAATAGAGACCTGACCAATCACCCGGCGCGGGAAGTGTATCCGGCGTGCTGTTGGTATCAAAGTTACCACTACCCCCGTAACGGTCATCATAAAGTGAGGTGAACACAACGGGTAGATTTTTGGTCCCCTCAGCAATCAGACCTGCAGCGCCACGTTCAACTTCGATTCGCGACTCAGCAAATTTCACAACAGTACCGGGATCGACCACCAGCCTGCCAGCAACACGAGCAGTCAGGTTTCCGGCGGGGTCAAGCTCAACTCCTCCCGCGGCACCTTCGATGATCAGGTTCTCGGTCAGAACATGTGGAATATCGATGTCATCAAAGCGACCAGCGACCGTGAGTTTATCGATGGTTGATCCCAACTCGGTTTCAACGCGAATGAACAATCCATCGATGGTGTTACCGATCAGGAAGTTCCCATTCAGATCGGGGCCGATCCGTTCGCGATTTCCATCAAAGAAACTCTCCTCAAAGCTGTCGGGACTTGCTGATACTGCGGAGTCATCGCTCTCGGTGATAAAATTGAAGGAAACGGTGGGGCGTGCGTCGATCATGTGGACCGGCGAGTACACCGATTCCTGTGCAGCCACGAATACTTTGCCGCCAGCATGCTTGATGTCCACGTGGTTGACGTAGTTCAGAAAGATGCCGTGATCTTCGAGATCTGAATCCGGCCTGAATACGATTCCTCCATAGTCACCGGAACTCGGCCCAACTCCGACACCGTCCGAATCTCCCCCTACAGAATCATCGAGGAAAGACCTTAGAAAGACGGAGTGTTCAGGTGTCCCAAGCACCTGGATTGACGATCGTGACCTCGAGATCGTGGCAGCAGATGTGCCAGCGTCAAGATTCGCTTTTCTGAGCTTCAGCAACGCACCTGCGTGCAACATCAAGGTGACACCTTGTGGCACAAGCACTTCCGCACCATCTTCAAGACTCACTCCGGTCACGTCCAAACCGACCTCGTAACCCTGATTGTCTGCGAGCGTGTCAATGTTCTGATCCAGTCCACCGCCACCAATCACGCGTACAAGATTCGGTGTCTGCAAAAGTGTTTCCGAACCGGAGAGATCCAACGTATCGATCGCGTCCAACTTGACCAGATTACCTTCTGATACCGCAGTCAATCCGCTTGAGTTGACTGCACCTGCAACCTTCACAGCCACTGCACTGGGAAGTGTATCGCCTGTCACATCGATCTGGCTTGGACCTGTACCAAACGCAAAGGTGGTGCTCACACCCAACGGGTTCTTCACACTGAAGCTTTGCCCGTGCAGAAATGTGTAGTCAGTCTGATCGATGGGCAGTGCTGGGATGACAATCCGAGTGCCTGCTTGCCGCAGCGCAACTCCAAGGTTGTCGTAGGGATCAGCGAGTGTGCCTGATCCATCAATCAAGCCAGTAGTATCATTGACCTTGTCAACATAAATCGTTGTCGCTTGGTCACTCGACTGGAACCAGAAAGAGAACACGCCGCCTGGTTTGCCGTCAGCATCCCCGTCAAAGACGGTTCCATTCGTATCCCTGATCGCACCCTCCACGCTCTTAGCATCGAAGGTGAGCTTTAATTCGTAGCCACCGTCAGTGAAGCCACCGTAACCAGAGTCTGGCACCATCGGGTCGTAGTTTGTATTTCCCGTGCTGGTAACCCCGACGAAATAGTTTCCCGGCTCCGCATCAAAGCCAATGAAAGCATCGTTACCGAAGTACTCATCATTTTGCGATACCAGCTCGACGGTGCCATTGTCATTCTGCCGATAGAGATTCAAGGCTGTATTAAGAAGACTAGGAGTACTCAATCGCTCCGCCGTCGTTTCAATTTTCACCCGGCCTGGTTCCGACACCTCGAAACGGTACAGATCGACATCGGTACTGTTAGAGGGAATAAATCGTTGCAAGTGGGTAATGTCGTGATCACCAGGATAAACCGCTGCATTAGGGTCGGTAATGTAGTTCAACCCCATCGTTGCTTCGATGCCGTAAGCATGCCCCAAGCCAATCGCATGCCCAATTTCGTGAATGAGTACTCTCGAAAAACCGTCGCCGAAAGATCTGTTGGAATTATCCCAAACATTGCCATTCATAACGACACCGCCTGGACTTCCCCAACTGGTGCCGCCGTTGGGATCATCATCGGGTACAAGTGATCGTGTGTCACCCTTGCCAATCCATGTGACTTGAGTTCCAAACGGATTAACAGCAGCTCCGAATATTGTCTCGGTTGACTCGATGAACTCGTAACCGGAGACCCTGCCATACAGCTCGAACGCCATCCGGGCAATATCCTTCTCTGACTCAGTAAGAAGGTTTGTGTAAGGACTACCCAGCGGGTCTGTTCCCATTGTATCGGGGAAGTAATACACAATCTTTTCAATCGCTTGCGGAGCAACGGGATTAGTCCCAAGCCCTGGAGCATGATCATCATCAGGAACGAACTGCCGATGCCCTGGCTCATCACTACTACCGGGGCGTGGTGGCAGTGGAATAGCCTGCGGTTCAATGCTTGCGACAACCGTTAAGGAAGCCGCACCCAGTTTTCCAAGATCTGTTGCATCCGATGTCGTTGTGTTGTCATCACTTGGGTTTACCGGACTACCGCTAACTGACAGGTCGATGGAATAGGGACCTGTCTCACCAATGGGACTCGTGACTTCGACGAAAAAGGTTCCACCAGCGACAGAATTAAATGAGATGCTGGCGGTCCCACCAATCGGTGCCCCATCCAGATCTTGCTGGACCTCATTCGCGTTCAGTAAACGGACCTGCAAACCTAGTGAAGCCAGTTGCGCAGTGACATCCACCTGCAAAGTGGCTCCCGGACGCAAGTCGAGTTCGTAAAAATCGATATCTGCAGAGTTTGTGCTTTCACCATTGAAGTCACCGAGGTACCCAGACTCAGCATACTCATGATCATTCGTCAGCAACCCCACCTGCGTAGCGTTTGCAGCCGCCGAATTATCAAATTGTGGAGTGCCCACATCCAGCCGATAGTTTCCTTCCGGGATATCGGAAGCAAAAAACAGAACGGCGCTATTGTTGACCGAATCGTAGGTAACGCTCTCCGGAAGCACTGTCAAATCATCAGCGTCAACGTAAGTCGCATTTGTGTTGACGAGCTGATAGTAGGCAGGATCAGTGACTTGAGCATCTTCCAAAACCTGATCGTCAAAATAGACTGTGATCTGATTTGACGCCTGACTGAGAGTACTGAGCCGAACCACCTCAATCGTCCCGTTACCGGTCGTACGATCAATCACCTCCAGCAAGTCAACCTGCTCTCCGGCAAAGTGACCTGTGAAGAGGAATGCGCCAGGACCCACAATTTCAATATCACCCGGTTGAACATTGGGCAAAGCATTCAATGCACCGAGAATTTGCACATCATTATCAGCTACGTTAAGCAGTTCGGTTTCTTCTCCACCAAACGCCAAGCGGTACTCACCATCCGCTCCGCTGAAAACCAACTCTTGTGTATTACGGCTCACGGGCTGCGGCACGACTGACACAATTTGTGCGCCACGATCAAGTCGGAAAGTCAATTCAAAGTTTTCACCAGCATTGAAAGCCTCGCCCGCCTGACTCGCGAGTGGGTTATCACCAGCCCCGATGATTCGAATCTGATAAAGATCATCTGGAAATGCTACAGACGCATCTTTCGCATTAAAGGAGGCACTGCTAGCTGCACGGACAACTATTCGTTGCAAATTGTCAGGGTCCGTATTCCCCGGTTCGGCGAGGCCGACGTAACCCAAGTCGACTTCAATCTCATTGCCATCACCAAACGTTCCGTCAGTACCACTTCGAAAAAGCTTGATAGTGTCCGGATTGATTGTCGCTTCATCGATCCCCACTCCACCTTCGAACAACAGGTTGAATGTTTGCGGAGCGGTATGGAGGGTATCACCCTCCAGCAGTAATTCACCAGCATCGGGTCTAACCGCAATCAATCGCGGGCCACTCAACTGATCCGAGATAGAAAGTGAGTACAGTTGCGTGGGCGTCTGGTCGCCCGCGGGAGGCGCCGGCCCAAGCACTGCCGTGCCAGACACCTGTACCAAATAAGTCCCTGTCTCAGTCAGGGTTAAGCCAGAGATAAACTCCCTCGCTCCTAACGCCGTTGCATTACGCGACTCAAGCAAGCCGCTCGGACCGAATACCGTGAATCGCAGATCGCTGTTGAGCTTTGTGTTGACCGGACGGATAGCACCACCTTGACGACCTACAT
>JBPCVE010000171.1:0-43495 GCA_051010795.1 Rubripirellula sp. | reverse complement strand
TCTGAGTTCCCGAACTGTCAGAATGGGAAAATCCGATCATGTCGCCCGAGGCACCCACCCTTGCCACCGTTTCGGCGAGCGTCAGGTCGGAAAGTTCGGAATTTATCGGCAGTCCATCACTCTGAGGTGTCGGGTTCTGGCTCACCGCCACTGTCGCGATGCCAATCACCAACAAAAGCACCAATCCGGTGCGGATTATCCGGTTTCCTGCATCACTAGTCGCGACTTGGGTAGTTTCGACCATTTCGGCGTTCATCATTACAAATGCTCCAATTCCTGCAGAACACGGGCAATTACAAGTCATTTTGCTAACCGAACATGACTGTAAGCACCCGAAATCAATTTCCGCCTAAGGGTACGAAGATGAGCGAATTCGCCGCAATATGAACTCAACAGGGCTCAGACGATGAGATCTGACTCCAGCCGAAAGTCTGACTCGCAGCTCCTGTTCATCGAGGGCTGCTCACCAGTCAGATGGTAATTTCTGACGATGGGATAAAGTTTCGGGGTCCTGACGGTCGATTCGATTGTGTGGGGGCGTTGCCCTCCCGCCGAAGGTCTCGCCGCCGGCGGAGGGACACCTGCAGCAGCTTGGCCGCTTGCGGGCTCACCCCGAAATGACACTCCCGAGAGAGGTTGACCGTGGGAATTGACGTGAAAACTAAAGGTTTTGAGCCCAACATCAGGCCATCGGACATCGCCGCGGACGAAGAATCCACGGGGCCTCCCCGATCTCAAACTGCTGGGAATGCGGCCCTGGCTGCTCTCACAGGCACCGCTCTGAACGCAGGCTTCTACAGCTTGGTCTACGCCACATCCTGGCAACCTCTGCAGCGATACTTCCTTGGGCACCCCGTTGCGATCGCGGCGACCATCCTGTTTTGGTTCGCGGTCGCCGTCCTGTTTACAAAATGGCTTGATGTGCTCACGCAGGTCAAGCAATTGAATGCAATTCGGGACGAGGATCTTCTGCCGCCGACAGGTGAAGAATCGCCAGCCGATCGCTGGCTGACCGACAACGATGCCGGCTTTGTCTCAAAACGATGGCTACAGGAACTCCGGCGATTACCGTCCCAAACGCGGAAGAACCGACTCGTTTCAAGGCTCGAGGAATTACTGACACGTCAATCCCAGCGAGGAACAACAAAACATCTGGCTGACGACCTCAGAGAGCTGTCAGGACGTGATGCAGATGTTGCCCACGACTCACTGGGGCTTGTGAGAATCATCATTTGGGCCATTCCGATGCTTGGTTTTCTCGGAACCGTGATCGGCATTACGCAAACTCTAGGCGGGCTCGACTTTACCAACGGCAGCGCCGCGGTAGAAAATCTGAAGAGCGGCCTTTATGTCGCGTTTGACACAACCGCTTTGGGACTCGTGCTATCTGTGGTCGCGATCTTTGTGCAATTTCCCATCGAACGTGGCGAGCAACAGCTGCTAGCAGATATTGATGCCCGAGTTGGACATCTTGTCTCTGCCAGCCTGCCTAGCGATGAAACATCTGACAATCAGACAGCGTTGATCGCTGATTTGTGCCGGGGTGTACAAGCTGCGGTTGCCGAGTCGCTGGATAACCAGACGCGTCTGTGGGCGAAAACCATCGACGAAGCTCAGGAGCACTGGCAAAGAGTTCAGGAAGACAATGCCAACAAGATCAGTGAAGCACTCGAACGAACGCTCCTGCCCGCGTTAGATAAACACGCGGCAAGTATTGCTGGGGCGTCGGAACATGTTAGCACACAGATAGTCAGTGAATGCGATCGTTGGCATGATCTGATGACCACCAGTCATCAAGCATCCACGCGAACACACGAACAAGTGTCTCGCCAGTTGTTAAGTGATATCGAGACTCGATTGTCACCCGCGTTGTCTGGGCACGCAGACGCACTTAAGACCGTGACCGCCAAATCATCGGTTCACTTTGATGAGCAATGCCAGCACCAAGCAGGTGTGCTCGCACAGCACTCTGAACAGATGACAACGGTCCTCAACGCTCTTTCCCAACAGTACGAGAACCTTGCAGAAACTCAGGGCAGTGCTGCCGCTGTCACGATGCTGCAAAAATCTCTCGACTCGAATCTGCAAAGACTTGTCGCTACCAATGCATCGGTTGATCGCAGCGTCGCAGCCGCTGGGGGAGATGGGATGGCGGATGCAATGCGAATTCTAGCTCGCGCCGTCGACGTGTTGTCCAGTCGGATATCAACTCCCAGTCATTCAGCTGATCATTCCCCGTCAAGGCAGGCAGCATGAGTCGGCGAGACCGCAAAGGGCTATCACCATCATTATTCCCTTTCTTGGCGGTACTCGTTTGCACCCTTGGAACACTAATTCTGCTACTCGCATTGGTTGCTCAAAACGCAACCAATGCAGCAGAACAGACAGCAAGCAAGCAAATACCGGATCCCAAGGCACAAACGAGCGAAGGTCTTTCTGCCAACGCTGTTGATTCACTGCTGGAAGAACAAGTATTCCGCGTGAAGGAGCTGGTTTCCTTTCGCGAGGAGCAAACCGAAGAGCTCGGCGAACGCCGTGATGCCCTCACGTATATCGAAGAGCAACTGGAAAGCACGCGTGAGAGATTGAATCAACTCAACGACGAAATTGCCCGCTTGAATGATGAAACCGCTGACACCGCGGAAATCGATCAGCAAATGCTGAAGACCGTCCAGCAACAAGTTGATACCGAAAAGCAAACGCTTGCGAAGTTACGCGAGGAAGCTGAAAACCAATCACCTCGCATCGTCATTGTGCCACACAAAGGTCCCAATGGTACGGACCGGCGTCCCATCTACTTGGAATGCACCAGTGAAGGATTGACGATTTTCCCCGAGGGCAACCGCATCACCCTCGTAGAACTAGAGAGGGCAGTTGAGTCCACCAACCCCTTGGATGCTGCCTTGCGCACCATCCGGCTTCATGCATTGGGACAGTACAGGGATGCGGCCCCGCCCTACCCTCTTCTGGTTGTCCGGCCGGATGGCATTGAGTCCTATGCCGCTGCCCGCGGCGCAATGCGAGACTGGGACGATCAGTTTGGGTATGAACTCGTACCTGCTGGAATCGAACTGGCATATGCGCAACCAGATCCTGTTCTAAAACAGAAAGTCGACTTGGTCATTCGCCAAGCAACAGCACAACAACGCAACTTGACTTCCTATGCTGGAAATAACGGAGGTGGCTCGAGGGGTTATTCACAAGGTGCCATAACCAACAAACAGAAGAGCAATCGACGTTTACCCGTTCTATCGGCTGCATCGTTGGATCGTGAGGGAAGAGCAAACGGATTTCGATCTCAGAACGAACGGGCAAGCGCTGCAGGCGCCCAAAACGTCTATCCAAACCCAGCAGGCTACGGCAGTCCCGGATACCAAGCCCGTTCCAGCTATGCCAACCGGGTCCTTGCTGCATCACAGCCACAGATCGATGCTGGCGATGAAGCTAGACAGTGGGCAGCCAAGATCCAATCAGCCACAAATGAAATGAAGCGAGCTGCCAAGAGTGACGAATTTCGACAACAGTCCGACTCGTTGCTTCCCTCCAAATCAACCGCGGGATTTGGCGGCTCGGACACGAAGTCGCCAACCAATGCGGGAAAACTCGAAGACTCTCTAAGCAACCGCGATGAACAAAACAAGCTTGCGGCGGCTGAGAATTCTCTTGATTCAAAACGAGGGAACCCTTCGTCAACGGGTTCTGCTGAACGCTCAAATGGCGACAAAGGTATCACTACCAACCGGGAAGCGTTGGTTGACCAAGGTAGCGGTGAAACAGATTCACAGCTCAGGCAGCCCAGCCAAGGTGGCCAAGGTGGAACCCAAACCTCCGGTGGTCAATTTGATCAGCAACCACAAGCTGCTCGCCCTGAGCAGCAGGCCCATTCGCAACCCCCGCCGCCATCGGCAGCCAAAAACAACCAGCGAGTCCCCTTGCAGCGCGAAGGCAGAAATTGGGCAATACCAAAACGCATGGTTGGTATGCAGGGCAATGCCATCGTCCGAGCAATCCGCATCGAGTGTCATTCGGACCATTTTGTAATGCTTGCATCCGGGGCAGCGGGTAGCACCGAGGTGTTCGGATTCAACGGTGGGAATGCCAATCTCAATCAAGCAACATTGCAACTGGCTGCTGCCGTTCGCGAAAGAATTGAACGCTGGGGTCCTGCATTACCTGGCGGACGTTGGGAACCACAACTGCAAGTAATCATCATGCCAGGGAGTGAGCGTCGATATCGCGAACTGCAGGAAGGTTTTCGTGGAAGCGGCATCGAGGTCACCGGGAGGCGTTCACAATGAGCCAGCATCGTAAAAAAAGAACCATGCTCGAAATGGGGCACGATGCATTTCTCGACATCGTTGCCAATCTCGTAGGCATTTTGATTATTCTGGTCGTGATACTTGGCGCACAATCGACGGCAGTGATCCAGGAAATGCAAGATCATGTCGAGCAGGAGCACCAAGATGACTCACAACGTGCTTCTGAAGAGCAAATATCGGAATTAGCTGCCTACTCCATGAAGGCAGCGAGTGCTCAAGCTGATTCACAACGTCTGGAAAATAGTATTCGGGAATACGATGCAAAGATCCAGCGACGTCAGCAACAGCGGGCATTGATGCTGGACCTGCTGGCTCAGGTAGAAAACGCTTGGGCAGAAAAAAAGAAAGACTTCGATGCACAGGCTGTGCAGAATGCTCAGCGAGTCACCGAGTTCAAATCCGCACAGAAACAATTAGAACAGTTGGTTGGCTCGCGGCAGCATCTGGAAAATCAACCAGCGCCGGTGGTCGCTGTTAAGCATCTGCCCACCCCGATGGCCAAAACAGTTTTCGGCGATGAAATCCATTTTCGCCTGAAAGAAAACCGTTTGTCGATTGTCCCAATCAAACAACTTCTTGATGAAATCAAACGTGATTTTGAAAGGATGGCTGCCGGTGCTCGCAATGGTCAGACCGAAGCCGCGGTCGGACCCATTCGGGGCTTCGTGGCAAAATACCGAATGAGCAAGGGGCGCGAAATGATTTCGCGTGGAGGACAACTCCAGATGGCAACTCGAATCCAGTTGACTGGTATGACCGTCGAGCCACTCCAAACACCACATGGTCAGACACTCGAAAAGGTACTGTCCAACAGCAGTGAACTCGACATTGAACTGGCCGGGCGTGACCCCAATGCAACCACGATTACCGTTTGGGTGTATCCAAATAGCTTTGCTGCGTTTCGAAAACTCAAGGAACACCTGTACGCCCGTGGCTTTGCAACTGCAGCTCGTCCGCTACCCCTTGGACAGGAAATCACGGGTGGACCGCAGGGTTCAAGGTCTCGGGCCCAGTAACGTTCACACAGAAGTAACGTTCACACACAGCAACTCGCCCGCAGGACGCTCGCGAGTGCGCAGATATCGTGTTTGAGACCGACCGTGACTTCTACACTCAGCTGAAAACAAACCGTGACAACGGTTCTTTACGATTGCGGAACAGCCCTACATCACCCACTTGGGCATCCGTGCTTTCATCGGATGCCAAAAATGACTAATCGTGCGAGGGGTCCTACGCTTGTTCACTTCCTGTGATTTCCTGCTTTGCCCAGGCACATGCGCCCAAGACACCAGCATCGTCACCCAATTTAGCTGCCACCACATCGAACCGATCTCGATAGACACTCATGACACTTTTTCGTGCGGTCTCACGGACAGTGCCCACCACCAGATCTTCCATCGCTTCCACCAAACCACCGCCAAGAACAATTTTGTCAGGTGCCAGCAGGTGAACAATGTTGACCACTGCTAAACCGATTGCGGTTGCTGCCTCCTCCACTAGATCCTGAATTACTTTGTCACCGTTGGCAATTGAATTTGCGAGAGCGCCACTTCGGATCTCGGCAAGATCAGTCCCAACTGTTTTTGCCAGATAAGGAGCATCCCCACGATAAGCCGCCTTGGCCGCTTCTGCAGCGATGGTCAAGCGACTGCCTTCTGCCTCCACTGTTCCGGGCAATTCATATCCACTGGATCTGCTACTGCTACTGATCCGGGTATGCCCGACTTCCATGCAACTGACGCCGGCACCCTGTAAAATACGGCCTTCATAAACACAACCACCGCCGACTCCCGTGCCGGGAAAAACCCCTACTGCACAACGCGAATCCTTAGCGGCTCCGAACCGGTATTCACCAAACACTCCCGCATCAACATCGTTGATGACCCGCACAGGACAACCAAACTCTTTTTTTAAACTCTTACCTATCTCCACATCATCCCAGCCCAAATTTGGGGTGGTTAAGATACAGCCAGTATTCAAGTCGATGGGGCCGGGGCATCCTATCCCGATACCAGCAATGCGTTCAGAGTCAATTTCGCATTCGTCGAGCAGACGATGAATCGTGGTAATGATTCGCTGGACACCACTTTCCGCACCATCTCGCCCTCGTGTCTTACGGCGTCGCCGACCAAGCACCTTCCAATCATTCTGGTAAGCAATGGTTAGCATCTTAGTGCCACCAAGATCGAATCCAATCCAAACGTCTTTTTCCTTTTCAGCCATCGATTCTGTTTACCTTCGAAAAAATCAGCGAACAGACATAATTGATACCCTGAGGGAATTCCCCTCGCGTCGGAAGGTCCGACCGCCTGTCGGGAAAGCAGACCGCATGACCCAGCTGCATTCAACCCGTCTGAAGGTGACGGGCGTTGACCCTGCCCCACCCGAAAAACAGCGTTAACGTGGTGCAACCACGTCACAGGGCGATGCATTCTGACCCAAAAGTGCAAACTCGAACCTGTTCCAGCATGCCCACTTCTGTCAAACCAGGTACTAATCTTCTATGAATGTGCTATCCCCGCCGACATCCGTCGGAATTTTTTTGTCGAGACTGAAATAATCATCCATGACAGCGCATCCCGTTAACGGTGGAAAAGATGACTCCGGATCCTGCCCTCCCAGCCGACGAAGACCTGAGCGCTGAGACAGCGACTGAGGGGATCGCCCGCAGGCGGAGGGTGTTCAACGACACAAAGGTGGGTTTGAGGTTTTTTTTAAGCAAGCGGCTGCCTCAGGAAGCGGATATTGACGACTGCCTTCAAGTTGTTTTTGTCAAACTGATGGAGAAAGGCGATGGAGTGGCTCCGCCAGCGTTGAGGTCGTGGCTGTACAGAGTTGCCTCAAATGAGTCAGCAAGATTGTGGCGAACGAAAGCAGCGGCAGAAAAGATGTACCAAAAGCACGGGGGCGTTGGAATTCCCGTACCGGACCCCACCATGACAGCGATGCAAGCCGAAGCAACCGAAGAACTTAAGAAAGCCCTTAAAGAACTCCCTGAGTCTTGGCAGCAAATTGTTTCATTGAGGATTTACGAAAACCTGACATTTCAGCAGATTGCGAATCAACTTGGTATTCCTCTCGGGACTGCCTTGACGCGAATGCGACGAGCCTTGGAACGGTTAAAAAACGACCTGAGCAAGTGATGACCGATGAATAAACCCGACCCCCACAGCAACGAACATGAGCAGGATAACGTCAACCTGACGGAGAACTGCAAGAATCAGTGCTTGCAATATCTGCTCGATGAATTGGACCCTGAGCAACTTGCGTGGTTCGAGGAAAGACTTGGTAAGTCCGATCTATTGGTTAATGAGCTGCAAAGACAAGCGGAAATGATTGTCAGTCTGTCAGAGGTTTCAAGCCAGCCGAATGCAATCAGCGGTCCTGGCAACTCAACCATCTCTCCAAATGAAAATGGTCGCTCACAGAAATTACTAAGGAGGGGATTCGGCATCGCAATTGCCGTTTGTGCCGCAGTCTTTGTCTTCCGGACTTGGTGGCCATCAATTACACCACCCCAAGGCTCGGAATCACCCGACAACAAATTCGCCGGTCGCGTCATTCACGATGACGCAAATATGACACAGGTGTCCGAAGCAACGCTGATTGCCAGAGCATGGGCCACAGCACAAGTTGATGATCAAGATTTAAGTATCACCCCCAATACTTCACGGGATAAACCAACAGATGTACAGTTCATCAACACCAGCACCAATGAATTAGAATTGGAAACTGTGCCGACCGAAGAGAATTCCGATGACTCGTTCTCGTGGATGTTTACAGCGACATTTGAAATTCATGAATTGGAAACAAATGATGGCTAAATTCACACAAAAAACACTACTGACGAGTCTCGGTTTTTGCATGTTACTTGCTGGTCCGACACCGTTACACAGTGAAGATTCTGGATCAGATCCAAACCAAAGCAATGTTGCACAGCCGCAGAAATCGAGACAGCAAACAAAGAATCGTGAACTGAATTCCCAGAGCGAACAACTCGCCCTGCAATTGGTAAGTGAACATCTGCCGCAACTGACACCTCTTTTGCAACAACTTAAGATCGATCAAACGCGACAATATGATCGAGCCATTGTAGATTTGGCCCGGTCGGCCAAGAAACTCAACGCTGCTCAAAAGCGGGACGAGCGACTCTTTCAAGTCGAATTGGAACTTCTGAAGGCGGACACGGAAACCAATTTGATCGCGGCAAGACTCAAGGTACGTGACAAACTGCAGGACCGAGACAAACTGCGCGATGCTGTTACTCGCTTGCACTCTGCTAGACAGATAAAAATGCAATACGAGGTTGACTTGTTACGAAAGCGTCTCGCTAGGGACCAAGCCTTGCTTGCAGCAGCGGAACAAAGCCTGTCGGCCTTCAAAGAAGAGTCGAGCAATAGTGTGGATGCAGTCTATTTAACATTATTGCGCAAAGCGGATCGAAAACCCGGTGCTGTTAAAACGCGAAATACCACTGATGCAAAAAGACAAAAGAAAAAAACCACTTCATCTGAACAGTGAATGTGGCCTGCCCTACCCTTTCCCACCAGCTTCTCTCATGACCAAGCCAATGATCCTTCTCTGCCAGAAACATCTGTCGGTTGGAATCCTGTCCCTTATCTGCGTGTGCATGATCACCAGTGATGCCGTCATCACTCCGGTTTCTGCCGAGCCAGCAACAGTCAAAGCCCGAGCTGGTGAGAATTCAGGTGACGTGACCGAAATACTGAATCCACTCAGCGCAAGGTTCGCGAAGGAGGACACGACAGAGGTTCCTGACTTTCAGAAACACATCATTCCACTTTTAAGCCGTCTGGGTTGCAACGGACGGGCCTGTCATGGTTCGTTTCAAGGCCGAGGCGGATTCCAGCTCTCACTCTTCGGCTATGACTTCAAAGCAGACCATGATGCGTTACTTGATGAAGCCACAGGACGTGTCGATGTCGACGATGTCGCGGAAAGCCTGATGCTGTCCAAGCCGAGTGATGCTGAAATCCATGAGGGCGGCAAACGTTTTGACAAAGGCACCTGGCAGCACCATGTACTGCAAAGGTGGGTCGAAGCGGGAGCGTTGTATGATCACACGGCCATTCGCGAATTGGATCGACTCGACGTCAGCCCTGCGGAAATAGTGTTCAGCGACGAAAATGAAATTGCGACTTTAACTGCGGTTGCACATTGGAAAGATGGCACTTCTGAGGACGTGACTGAACTGTGTCGCTTCAGTTCCAACAATGATGCGATTGCTGACATCGACGATACAGGACAGGTCAAGTCTGGTGACCGGGGTGATACGCATGTGGTTGTTTACTACGACAAAGCAGTGATTCCTGTACCCGTACTGAGACCGGTGGGAACACCAATCATCTCACGAGCAGCCAACTCCAAACATTCCATCGATCGGCTGGTGCACGAAAAACTGGATAAACTGGGAATCGTTCCCTCAGGCATCTGCACGGACTCTGAGTTCATACGGAGAGTCTCTCTGGATATCACAGGAATACTCCCCGATGCCGACACGGTTCGCGAATTCCTAGCTGATGAATCACCACTTAAACGAGAACAATTAATCGAGCGTCTACTTGATTCGCCAGGTTACGCGGCTTGGTGGGCAACTCGGTTTTCTGACTGGACCGGCAACAGTGACGAGCAACTCACAAACGTTTTTCCGATCCGAAATGCTGCCACCCGACTCTGGTACGAGTGGCTACGCGTGCGTCTTGCGAAAAACATGGCGTATGACGACATCGTCGAGGGCATCGTTGCAGCTGATAACCGACAACCTGAAGAAGACTATGTGACGTACTGCGAAACGATGACGAAGGCGTGCACACCGGGTAACGAAGACTTGTTCACAAAACGTGATGGGCTGCCGATGTTTTGGGGTCGTCGCAATTTCCAAAAACCTGAAGAACGAGCCATTGGATTTGCCTACACATTCCTGGGTGTTCGCATTGAATGCGCTCAATGTCACAAACATCCGTTCGATCGTTGGTCGAAAAACGATTTTGAACGTTTTTCCAAACTGTTCACGCCCATTCGCTACTCTGCGACGCTCGTTGCGAAAAATGCAAAACAGGACCGCCAGGAACTGCTGAACATGCTGACCGACGGCAAGAAACTAAAGGGCGGTGATTTACGCCGAGCTGTGCAGAAAGGTGCTCAGCAAGGCAAAACCGTCCCATTTGGCGAGTTGATTTTTGATGACAGCAGTATTCAACGACTGCGCAAGGCACAGTCGCAAATCAAACGCAAAGGAGGAAAATCAAAACCAATTACGATTCCCTCCGGAAAGATTCTCGGTGAAAAAGAAAAGGTGACACTGGACGCAGATCCTCGCGATGCACTGATGGCGTGGCTACGATCTGCTGAAAACCCTTACTTCGCCAAGGCTATCGTCAACCGTGTCTGGAGTAACTACTTCGGCAATGGCATCGTTAGCCCCACCGACGACATGAACCTCGCCAACCCACCTGTCAACGAACCGTTGATGGAGTATTTGGCGAGCGAGTTCATCAAACGCGACTTTGATCTGAGGTGGTTGCATCAGAAAATTGTAACCAGTGAAACCTACCAGCGGTCTGCAGATAGCAATGCTACGAACGCGATGGACCGCACGAATTTCTCTCACCATGTTCCACGGCGACTGCCTGCGGAAGTCGTATACGATGCTGTCATTCTCGCGACTGGTTCGGATAGTCAAGCGAACAAACTGCGAACAGAAGTTAATGAGATGGCGATTGCGGAAGGTAAACCCAAGCGTCGAAATCAGCAAGATTTTGCGTTGGAAGTATTCGGTCAATCCATGCGTGAGTCCAACTGCGACTGTGATCGCAGCGACTCCCCCAGCCTGCTTCAATCCATCTATCTGCGGAACGATGCGGATATGCACAAACGGCTCAGCGACAAGAACGGTTGGGTAGCTCAAGCCTGTTCGGAGCTTGGTGTGGAAGGGCCACGGAGTAGTCTTGATGCTCGCGCAGCCATGGCTGAAAAGCGTGCCGAAAACTACCGCAAGCAGTTTCTTGCACGCATAGCCCAGTACAAAAAAATGCCTCTCGAGCGACAGACAAAAGCCAAAGCACAACTTCAACGAGATCACAAACGCCTTATTGCGAAGCTGAAGCCCTACAAGTTCGAAGTACCAAAGCTAGCGGTGCTCTTGAAAGATAAGGATGCGTGGCCAGAACTTAGCGCCCCCACTTCGCTCAAGAGTGCTGCGAAAACACTAGAAGAACTTATCGAAGAAGCCTATTTGCGAACCCTCAGTCGCTATCCGGACCCTGAAGAGACTGAGATATCAGTAGCATTCATTGAACAGTCCAAGACGCCCGCTGATGGTGTTCAATCGCTTCTTTGGGCACTTGTAAACACAAAGGAATTCATTCTCAGTCATTGAGTGGATTGCTACTGCTGGCGGGCAGGTAGCAGTTCAAAGCTACCCAACCTTTCTTACGACATCCGACTTTATTCTTCGTAAACTGATAAGCAACGAGTCATTTTCATGAAATTACATCGCACATGTGACGGAATGCAACGCCGAGACATGCTAAAAGCCGGAGTGTTGTCACTCGGTGGATTGACCCTGAGCAACTACATGCAGATGGCCCATGCCGGTCAGGTACAGGCTGGCCGCGCGGACCGGGCAATCTTTATCGAATTGCCTGGTGGCCCATCACATTTGGACACATTCGACATGAAACCGGATGCGGCCAGTGAATTTCGTGGCAGTTTCAATCCGATCGCCACCAATGTGCCAGGCATTCAGATTTCTGAACACCTGCCAAAATTAGCAGCCGTCGCTGACAAGTTTGCAATCCTGCGCGGAGTGAGTCATACCCTAGCCGCGCACCGACTGGGCCGTGAGTACGTGAACACTGGCAGCAAACCCATTCCAGCGCTTGAGTATCCCAGTTACGGCTCTGTGCTTTCCAAGGAGCACCCGAGTGAAACTGACATCCCAAGTCTTGTGGCTGTTCCCAAAGCCGGGCAAGGTGCTGGCTTTCTGGGAATCCGCTATGCCGCTCTCGAGACGAATTCATCGCCGAACTTTGGCGAACCATTCTCGGTGCGTGGGATCTCGTTGGGTGGAGGCATTGGTATTGACGAAGTCCAACGACGTCAAAGTCTGCTGAAAAAATTGGATCGTAGATTCGCAGACCTGGAAAAGAACGATCAATTGCTGGAAGGTTTGGATAAATTCGGCGATCAGGCCTATTCGATGATCACATCAGCACGCGCACGAAAAGCTTTTGACATCAGTCAAGAACCTGAAAGCTTCTCCAAACAATTTGGTGAAGAGTCATTTGGTCAGAGCTGCATGTTAGCTCTACGTTTGGTTGAATCAGGAGTTCGACTCGTCAGCGTACAACTTGGCGGATGGGATACTCACACTGACAACTTCAGTAAGTTGAAGGACAACAATTTGCCCAAGTTGGATGCTGGCCTCAGTGGCTTGCTGACAGGTTTGGAACAAAGAGGTCTGTTGGAAACAACCGCCGTGTTTGTGACGGGTGAATTTGGACGAACACCCAAAATCAATTCCAGAAGCGCCGAAGGTGGGCGAGATCACTATCCGCGTTGCATGTTCATGTTGATGGCTGGCGGTGCAGTCAAAGGTGGCCAGGTCATCGGCGCTAGCGATGACAATGCCTCAGGCCCCCGACATGAGGGGATCTCACCTGATGATGTTGCGGCCAGTTTTTATCATAACCTCGGTATTGACCCCACGATGGAATACGACACCAGCACTGGAAGACCGATCACACTGGTACGAGACGGCGGGATCATCAACGAACTGTTCTCGTAAACGCCGTTCGACACAATCACCAATTAGACACAGCCGTCAGTGCTTCAAGCACTGGCGGCTGTTTTGTTTCAAAATGTCTGTAGCTTGCAAGTCGTTGATTCAACTTGTTGCAGGTCAAAACCTGACTTGTTAAGAAGCCCTTCTCTGGCGTCCCGCCTTGACCTGCCATGATCTGCAGAAGGACGGTGACCAAATAGAGAAGGGCCATGGTGAAGCCCTCCCTGCCTCACCATGGCCCATCAATGCTGGAACGATGGCACCGATCGTTCCACCCTCCCAATCCATGGTATGAGTGTCATCGGCATCTACGGCAAGGCGGCTGAACCAGAAGTGGCCCAGCTCGAAACTTTTTTTAAAAGAGCCAAAAAAGGCTGTCAGTCTTACAGTCTAGTGGCGACTTCGGCTGTCACAGTTATTGCAACCGGAATTCTTTCCTTTGAAGCAGTCACATTCACCGTTGATGTGGGCATGATGTGAGCCACAATCGTAGCGATATCCGTCCCATACGTTTGAGTAGCAAGGATTACCCCTGAAATACTGCAAGAACGTGGAAGTTGGCAGAGTGGGTGAGACTCGGGGTCGGCAGACGATTCCAGTCTCGTATCCGCGGGGCTCGCAAGTCGAGCTGTGGTGACGATGCCCTACCGACTTGGTCTCAATTGGCTGAACCAAGGCAACCTTTGGTGGGCTGGCTACAGCCACCTCGGATAGATTGATATCCGTTAATGGCGTGACATCAGCTACTGGTTCTTTCAACACAGCCTTAGGAGCGGATTCCGGTGGCAATTGCAAACCGGGCCCCGCTTCAACGAGTTCTGAAAAAGCTGGAAAAGCATCAAAGTGGCTAACGGGAGGTGTTTTCTCAATCGCAACCTTCTCCATCACAGGCGGAGCAGCAAGCTGAGGCACTGGTTTAGCGGGCTCTGGTAGGGGATTGGCTGCATCCGAAGTCATTGCGTCCCCAAAGCTGAGATCGGCCAGAAGGCGTTTGATCTCATCGTTGGCCGTGGCAGTCGAGACCAGAGTTGCCAGAATCAAGAGCGTGAGAGCTTGAATACGCATAGAAAGACCGTCCGTGTCTGGAGAAACGTAAAACTTCAAGGTTCGCAGAATCTTAGGTGCGTTCGACCTCACCATGGCGTTCAGCCTCAGGTCGTACCACTGATTCTTGTGAATGCGTCACCGCCTTTCATGTAAAGCAAACACCTTGCTATTTTATTGCCGCAAAGCATCAGCCATCAATCACGAAAATTGAACCAATGAAGGATTGCCGCGCCTGCAAGTGGTTGCAAGTGAAACACTAAGAAAGAAATGCAAACCGACAAGTAGACGGACGACTCATCCTTGTGAATCACCAACTCAACCTACGCGGCAGTTCACTCACGCTTTACCTAACCCGCACTTCCTGTGACCGACGGTCGCGTGTTCAGGAATTCACGTCACCTAGGTGCAAATGCTCAATAGTTCATTTCTGATCTCTGCACGTCTTTCGGAGTTGGTGAACTTCGAGCCATCCGACTCGGACACATAAAACACATCGGCTACCTGATCGAGGTGTGTATCGATCTTGGCAAAATGGAGCACAACATTCATCTTCGCCAGCGTTGCTGCAATTCGATACAACAGCCCCACCTCGTCATAGGCAAAGAAGGAGAGAATTGTATATCGCTCAACCGTCTCATTATCAAATACGACTTTGGTAGGAAGGACGTTTACGCTCTCTCCCTCTCGAGGATTCTGGGAATCCCACTTACGTCTATGAGCGGGAAGTGGCTCATCGGGTGAATCCAAGAGATGACAAACGCGAGCGCAAATGGTTTCGTGGCGTGTCTCAACTGGCTGCCCATCGGGACACTCCAGATCCGTTACCCAATAATTGTCCCATGCCAAGTCACCCACCATTTCGATCTGAGCACGTAAAATCGTCAAACCACTGGTACTCAGCGCACCTGTCGCACGGGCGAATGTTCCAATGGAATGTTCATCCTCGCGTCGAATAACCGTGTAACGAATGGCATTGAATCGCTCATCGTAGCTGCTCGAGCACAAGGCTCCATCCCCGAGATTGCAAACGACAAGTTCTATTTGCTTCGCGAGGTGATCAGAGTCTGCACGGCTAAGCAACGACAATGGCATCCGATCGAGCAGCTTGACACACTGGTCGTAGGATTTCAGTTGTTGCAATTGCTCGCGAACGTCGGAGCGTTTCAATTCTATCTCGGGATCATCAGGACTGCCTGGAAGGCTCCCCGAATCAAAGTATCGACGCGTCCGCTTGTACAGATCTTCGATCAGATTGACCTTCCAGTCAGTTGCCACGCCCGGTCCTACAGCCACGAGGTCGGCATAGGTATGGACAACCAACAATTCCAAGCGGCGAATTGATCCTACTTCCGCCGCAAACGCCAGTACGATCTGCGGATCACTGAGATCATGTCGAAAGGCGACCACATTGACCGCCAAGTGCTTCAATACCAACCACTCCAGTGTTTCAGCCGTCACAGGATCAAGGTTCAACCGCCTAGCTGTTTCTTTTGCAATCCTTGCTCCGACGATGGAATGGTCTTCTTCATAACCTTTTCCAATATCATGAATCAGCAGTGCCAAATGAAGTAAACGTTTATCGGCAAGTCGGCGGTACCGCCGTCCCATGCCACCCTCAGCATTCTGCAACTCCGTAGCAGCCTCGACAGCCCGGAAACTATGAGCGTCTACGGTGTATTTGTGATAGGCATTGAACTGAAGCAACCCTCGCATGTGTTTGAATTCAGGGATCAATTGCTCGATAACTCTTAACTCGTGCAACCGCCGAAGAAGCGGTGCAAGACGTCCGGGGCGACTGAGCAGGGAAAGAAATGCATCAATTGTTTCTGCATCTGGTGGTCGTGAGACACGATCCTGCATTGCCTGCCTGATCGCCTGCCAGGTCTGGTGAGTGATTCGCCGACAATGTTGATTAGCGAGGCTCATCAATCGCAAAATATCTGGAAGACTGGCAGCAAATTGCTCGAGGTAATCCTTAGGTACCCAAATATGAGTCGGTCCCATGCGGATGTGCTCAACGACCTCCTTTGACAACACAGATTCAACGGCACGATGAATCAGTGGTCGGCTTTGGGCGTCATCGACAAAGTAGGCAGCCGCATACCGAACATTGCGTGTATTATCAAAGTAATCCTGCATGAATTGCTCAACAGGCAAAATCCCTTCGCTGCCCTCATACCCCCACTCGTCGGCAATCTCCAACTGAGTCCCGCGATCAAGCACATCAAGTGTCTTACCTTCACGAAAATGCAACTCATGGCGAAGTCGCAGCATGAATGCGTAAGCTTTCCTCAGATAACGATAATCTTCTCCGGGCAGAGCTCCCAGTTTGACGAGTCTTTCCAAATCAGTCTCACCATAACGTGCAAAGCCAATCCAGCGGATGAGCTGAATATCGCGCAAGGCTCCACGAGATCGTTTGACATTCGGTCTTAAAAGGTAAGCCGTGTCTCCCCATTTGCCACGTTCTTCACGGCGAGCGGCAACCACTTTTTTGACAATCTCCGAACTTCGCCGCATTGCTCCATGACGGAACGTATAAAAGTACTTGCTGTACAAACGCAAGCTGCCGGCAAGCAGGCGTGACTCGGAAAGCGAGGAATAAATAACCGGATCCTCCCAGGACATTCGACAGGCTTCATTCGAAGTGCGAAATGAAAACCCCGGATCAATCCCCGAATCGCCGATATCCTTTTGAAGATTGCCCGCAATCTTGATGGCCAGGCTTTCGGCTTTTGGCGTGGTCAGAAGCATCAGATCGGCATCGCTGTAAGGAGCCAAATCGCGTCTCCCAAATCCGCCATGGGCGATCAATGAAAGTCCAGTCAGACGTTCATCAGTCGCATGCTCACGGATCGCTTCATGCCAAATATCGAGCACAACATCGTCGTAAAGATCAGCAAGAAGTGTCGAAACCTGCATCCCGGGAGTACCTGAGCGATGTTGCTCGAAGGCTTTTCCTCGCCCCTCCTCAAGTGCCGCACGACAGCGTAAGACGATCGGTCTCATCGACATGGGAAAGATACTCAGAGCGGGCGCAGAGACGAATGCCTTCGTCCTAACTCGGACATTTCTCATCGCCCTAAACCAGACAGTTCATGGGACAAAGCATTACCCGTGGGTGCAAACATTCCATCGAGCAGGCACTGCGCCACGAGTCATTTTACAAAACTGGCATCAAGCCCAGACCAGTGGTGCCGCAACCGATGGTGCCGCAACCGATGATGTCAGACCACGGAGGCCACTCTGCGATCACAGAGCATCTTCGCCGCGTTCACCGGTACGAATTCGAATCGAATCCTGTAAGTCGGTGACGAAGATTTTGCCATCACCGATTTGGCCCGTTTGAGCAGTTTGCAGGACCGTGTCAACAACCATCTGCAAATTGTCGTCCGTGCAAATGACTTCAATTTTTACCTTAGGCACGAAATCAATGGCGTACTCGGTACCCCGGTAAATTTCCGTGTGACCTTTTTGACGACCGAAGCCTCGGACTTCGCTCACCGTCATCCCATGAATACCCTGATCAGTAAGGGCATTTTTCACGTCCTCCAATTTGAAGTGACGAACAATGGCTTCGACTTTTTTCACGATTTTTACCTCACAACGGGCAAAGGTTGCTTCTTCTTTGAGAGCCTATTGTACACCCGACCGGCCATCGAACCAGACGGGCAAAAAAAGGAACATGCAGCCCTAAACCAGAAATCAACGGAAGATTACACGGATGTTGTGGATCATCGGTGGCAACACAGACGAGAACAGCAAAATTGGAGTTCCACCCGCTATTTCAGCACATCCGCAGCCTAGGAACTCTGTGACACACGATCGGGTTTTACCCATTGCACGTCTTCCACACCCCGCATTTGATTCACAGAACGGGTGAGCACGAAAAGTAAGTCACTGAGACGATTCAAATAAATGATCAACTCCTCGGAAACACTTGTTTCATGCCTGCGAACCAGCGTGACGACCCGCCGTTCCGCACGACGACAAATGGATCTGGCGAGGTGCAAATGGGTGGCACCGGCGTCGCCAGCGGGCAGAATAAATTGCTGAAGGGGCTTTAAACCGCCCTCGTGGTCATCAATCCACTGCTCCAATTGAGCAATATGAGCGTTCGAAATGATCCTCATACTGTGATCATCGGGCTCGGGAGTCGCCAATTCGGCCCCAATCGCGAACAGCGCATGCTGGATCATTTCCAGTTGCGAATCGACGACCTCCCCCAATTCGGCCGATCTAGCGGTGCCGATCGCCGCATTCAACTCATCAACCGTGCCATATGCTTCGATTCGATCATCATCCTTAGCCACTCTTGGCCCACCAAAGAGACCCGTGCTGCCAGTATCGCCAGTTCGTGTATAAATCTTCATAGATGACTCATCGGGTAAGACAGACTCCAGCGTCCCGTGGCTGAATATCTCGTAACATAGTCTGTTGTAGGGAACTCCTGATAAACGACAAGGCATGAAAATCTCTTCCGGAAAAAGAGTTACCGCTGCGGGCATTTTATTGATGACGGGATCACCAGATTCGGTCGAATTTCTGCTCATGCGTCACCCCACGCGCTGGGACCTGCCGAAAGGTCACTGCGAGGTCGGAGAATCGTTTCTAGAGACTGCTCTCAGGGAAACGGAGGAGGAAACGGGAATTGCTGCCAATACGATCGAGATCGACCCACAATTTGAATTTGACCTGTTCTATCAAGTTCAATATCCAATGATGGGCGATCAGCGGTTTGAAAAGCAAGTCCGCTACTTCTTGGGCTTTCTGAACCAAAAACCTGAGTTAATTCTGACGGAACACCCTTCTGCACGCTGGCATCCCTGGCAGCCACCCCACCGAATCCAAGCCGAGACCATTGACCCCCTGCTTGAATCGGTGGCTCGTCATTTTGGCCAGCATGAAGCACCCCCCCACTCTGGTTGATGCAGCAGCTACCAGCAAGATTTGAAAACGCAACGTCTCTACGTGGCAACATTGCTGTTTACCAGGAATACGAGGAATGAGGCAGCCCAGAGGACTGTTGGGTCCTGCAACTCTCAAAGAATCCCATGGGTCTGCCAGTCTTTGATTTTGTAGTGCGGTTTGCCTGCTCTCAAACCGGTTTTCAACTTCTCTGAGACCTCCAAGCACCCACCTGCCTGGGAATGTTGCGGATTTTAAGAACAGTGACGCATGAAGCGGTTATCTGCGTTTTGCGGATAGGGTTCGCAAACCTTTCCGAGAAGCTAACACCGGTTGGGCAAACCTGCACGCGGACGTGACCTAATGTTGGATGTAAGCGATTCGATGTGTGCGGCAACGTGACCATCCACTCGCCCCTCATTTCCTCATTCGCGACCGAAATCGGCAATTCATCATGGGCTTTCTGAAACGCATCCTCCGCAGTGGCGTGGCTGACGACGCTATCAAGTGCAATGCAAACGGTAGTTTTGAGTCACTCTCTGACGATGAACTGCAGACCCACATGGGAATTGATTCCTACGGTGTCTTTGACCTCACTGATGCAATTCGGCCCTCCTACGATCTTCAAATTGTCCCCAAGCAAGGCTACCGCTTCGACGAGTACATCGATGAAGCGAGTGGCACGCGAACTCCGGTCATCATGGCCTCAGCGACGCGTCACGCATTGATGGACATTTTTCTGGATTTGATTGAACCGCTTGGAACGACCGTCGATGTCGTTCTTGAAACAAGCCACCACGCTGGAAATGATCAAGAGGATCTTTACCGCGAGCACATTGACGTACCGGTCTTAAAGAGCATTCTTTGGGATTTTGAGGACCTTTTGCTCAACGATGGGTGTACCGGCATCGCGGTGATCAATCCGGCGAAACGGCAAGAAGTGCAATTGGATGAGCACAAACTCCTGATCGTTTACGGCGATCCACTAGCTGATTTTGAGCAGACGCTGATCAAGGGCGACGTTTATCCTGACGATGACATTCAGTTTGTCACGGAAGCTGAGCATGTGCACAGCAGCAGCGAAATAATGTTCCGTCAGTTCTGCATGCTGAAAAATCGTCTTGGAATGGATGGTGAATCAGGCCAAGGTGCCTGGTAATGAAATGATCGGCGATCTTTGACGTAAATCAAAAAGTCACGCAAAAGAAGCGACTGTCTGGTCGACAATCTGATCGACTTTTGCGAGCATGGCAGCCGATCCATTTTCAATCCACGGGCAAGGTACTTCTCCTATGATCCTAGTGATCAGCTCCAGCCTCCACCCTGGCAGTCGCAGCCGCATCATGGCTCGTGCCTGTGTCAGCAGACTGCAAGAACTCGAAACAGAGGTCTCGCTGTTTGACTTGTCGGAGTCCCCGCTCCCGCTATGCGATGGCGCGACGGCCTATGGGGATAGTAACGTTCAACAACTCAGTGGATTGGTCGAGAACGCTGATGCAATTCTGCTCGCTTCTCCAGTCTATAATTATGATGTGAACTCAGCTGCAAAGAACGCGGTGGAACTCACAGGCAGGGCATGGACTGGAAAGATTGTGGGCATGATGCTCGCTGCGGGCGGTCAAGGCAGCTACATGTCAGCGATGGGACTTGCCAACAGTTTGATGCTGGACTTCCGTTGCCTCATCGTCCCACGCTTCATTTACGCGACCGGTGAATCGTTTGAGGGGGAAGCACTGGCTGATGAAAGCATTCAGGAGCGTGTGCACCTACTGATTGAAGACACCCTGCGGCTCGTACATGGTCTCACGCAAGATTCGTGATCCTGTTTACGTTCGACCGGCATTTTCTGATGGTGCCTGATAAAGCTTCTCGGCTTTGATGTAGGCCTCAACAGCTCTCGATGTTCTAAAACGGATACTGTGACCATTCCGCAGTCGCTCGCGAATTTCGCTGCTGGAAATCTCAATCAATGGCATGGTCACCTGAGATTCACGAATTCGTTGTATTTGTGTTTCGCTTGCCAATCCTGACAACACATTGAAATCAATTTCATCGTCAGCACCGCGTTGCAAGACCACCAGCGTGGCCAATTCCAGCAGGCGTTTTGGTTGGTGCCACTGTTGTAGGGATGCGAGTGAGTCACTGCC
The DNA here is from genome assembly GCA_051010795.1 of Rubripirellula sp. Taxonomy (GTDB): domain Bacteria; phylum Planctomycetota; class Planctomycetia; order Pirellulales; family Pirellulaceae; genus Rubripirellula. The sequence goes on along the minus strand of JBPCVE010000171.1, from coordinate 22,268 downwards.
CATGATCTGAAAGAATTCTGCTGTAGGAAATTCTGTTTTCAAACCCTGCAGCGTATCGACTGTGTAACTAACATCCCCCCGATTAAGCTCACGGTCGTCAACGAGATATTCCGGACATCCCGAGACTGCCAAGGCTACCATCTGCCGTCGTTGCTCATTCGAAGCGACCGGACCATCGGGCTTCAGCGGAGAAATGGCGGCAGGTATCCAACGGATTTCGTCAAGTTTCAAAGCTTCACGAACTGCCTCAGCGATCCACAAATGTCCGATGTGCGGAGGGTCAAATGATCCTCCGAGTATTCCGATTCGCATGGAATCTGCCATTTTCTGCAAGTAATTCGTGTGTTTTTCGGGTTTTGTGACCGAACTTGTCCTGCCCAAGAGTGACGCTAATTTGAACAGGCGGCACTTAAACCACCAACATCTGCTGGCTAAGACGCCGAATTAGGCGGAACAAGCAGGAAGCAAAGACTCAACGGGTTGGAACATTCACTATGTTGACGGATAACTTGGCTCTTACCAATCAGCCTTCTCATTTTCTTTCTGATCTCATGACCAGCCCAATTGAACCGCCCGACGCGGAATCGGGGCGTGGAAATACAGATGAGACAGGAGAAACTCAGGGAAGTAAATCGGCGCCACGTTCCAATAAGTCTCATCAGACGGAATTATTTGAAACAGATATTCCACCTTGGGAATTGCCAGCAGAGTCCTCGATTGCGACCGCAACCATCGTTTTCAGCGAAGCACCGCACGGACCGTACGACTATCGTGTCCCGGACTCCATACGCGACAAATTGAAAATTGGCATGCGTGTTCATGTCCCACTTGGAAGACGTCGGAAGCCAATCACAGGCTGGTGCACCAAAATCGATCTTGAAGCGAAAGCACAACGATCGCTTCGGGACATTGCTGAGATCATTGACGAAGAACCACTGTGTGACGCATCGTTGGTACGGCTTGTGCTATGGATGAGCCACTATTACCAAGCTCCTGCGGGGCAGGTCTTCGACACTCTGATCCCCTCCAGCGTTCGCAGCAATGCCGGTACTCGCGAGAAGACCTACTTTCATCCACGCATGGACTCATTGGATGATGCGACCATCAATGGGCTACCCAAAAAACAGCAGGCGGTCATTCGACATCTGATCGCAGCTGCCCAACCTTTGACAGCTGCCCAACTGATGGCAGAGGCAGCATGCACCCAGGACCCCATTCGACGACTTCAAAAGAAGGGACTTCTAAAATCCGAAACTCGTCGGGAAATGACTACTGCGAATCCAACACGCTGGCAAGTGAGCGATGGAGAAACGGAGCGATCCTTGACTCTGACCAAAGACCAATCCCACGCGTTGGAACGAATCACTGCGGCCGTCGATAGCGGAGAAGGTAAAACGATGGTGCTGCATGGTGTGACTGGCAGCGGGAAGACTGAAGTTTATATCCGAGCTATCGAGCATCTTGTCAGGTTTGGTCGTGGCGCCATCGTTCTGGTTCCAGAAATCAGCTTGACTCCCCAGACACGTGGTCGTTTTGAACGCCGTTTTCAATCAGTCGCGGTTTTGCACAGCCAGATGACGCCTGCCGAAAGACATTATCAATGGCAAAGAATACGCAGCGGCGATGTTCAAGTCGTGATCGGACCACGTAGTGCCGTGTTTGCACCATTGCCGCGTCTAGGGCTCATCATTCTTGATGAAGAACACGATTCATCTTTCAAGCAAGACACACAGCCCAGATACCATGCCCGCAAGGTTGCTCATGCGCGCGCTATGTCTCTTGGCATACCACTCGTGCTTGGTTCGGCAACACCATCACTCGAGTCATGGCAAGCGACACAAACAGGTCATGCAGAATTGGTTCCGCTGCCTTCCCGGGTCAATGACCTGCCGATGCCAGACGTACAATTGGTCGACCTGCGGGTGAAAGATGATCGATCCTCAGGAGCGATCAGTCGCCCACTTCACGCGGCCTTGAAGGAAACACTGAAGGACCATGGGCAGACCATTCTGCTTCTGAATCGGCGTGGTTTTGCGACCACAATCCAGTGCCCCGCGTGTGGCGACGTTGTTGCCTGCCCCGATTGCGACATGCCGCTCACGCACCACCGGGATGGAGGCAAGGCAATCTGCCACTACTGCGACTTCACCATCCCCACACCGCCCGCGTGTCCTACCTGTCAATTCGATGGAATCCGATATGGTGGATTGGGAACACAACGACTTGAAGCCGAAGTCAAAGCCAAGTTTCCCGAGGCACGCATCGCTCGGATGGATAGTGATACCATGAGGCGTCCCGGAAGCCACCAAAAGGTTCTCACCATGTTTCGACGTGGAGATGTCGACATCCTGCTGGGTACACAGATGATTGCCAAAGGTCTTGATTTCCCCAACGTGCTATTGGTGGGTGTTATCAATTCTGATAGTGCCCTGCACTTCCCTGACTTCCGAGCCGCTGAACGCACTTTTCAATTAGTCACACAAGTAGCCGGCCGCACTGGACGAGGAGATCGCAGTGGGCGTGTTATCGTTCAAACTTATTCACCCGAACATCCCGCAATTCAGGCTGCATCACGTCACGATTACCACCAATTCGCCAAAGATGAAATGGTGGTCAGACGCCGCTTCAATTACCCACCTTTGGGAAGTGTCGCAAGGATTATCATACGGGGTTCCGTCGAAGATGTTACCGAAGCAGTCGCTGATTCGTTGCTCACCCAACTGGATGCTGCCCGCAAACAACTTGGCTACGAAGTACGAGTTCTTGGACCAGCGCCACCACCCATTTCAAAACTGAGGGGTAAGTACCGATTTCACATTCTGTTGCAGTCCACCAACCCTGCCCATCTGGGTAGCACGATTCGAAAAGCGGTCGAAGGCTTCACGATTGCCGATAAAGATGACGTTCAATATGTCATTGATATCGACCCCATGGACATGCTCTAGAACACGGACGCACATGGATGCGTTCGCAACGATTGCTCATCCAGCAGTCTCTGGTTGACGAACCAATTCGGCATAGCCCGACACGCAACCTGTCGCACGTAGCGGCCAATTCCACGATCAAGGCGATAGACGCGACAACTGCCACTGCTCACCATCCCGGCGATAGGAGATGCGATCGTGCAACCGCCCCGGCCTGCCCTGCCAGAACTCAAATCTGGTCGGTTCCACCTCATACCCTCCCCAATGGTCGGGACATGGAATTTCTTGCTGGTTGTACTTGGATTCGAGTACCGAGAACTTCTCGTTGAGCGTTTGGCTTGAATCGATCACTGAGGACTGTCGGCTCACATGCGCTCCCAACTGACTTTCCCGGGGGCGGGAATGAAAGTAGTCAACCGACTTGCTGCGATCTGATTGGTTGGCAATCCCTTCAATCCTCACCTGACGCTGTAAGTGCCCCCACAGGAAACAAAGAGAAACTTGAGGATTCGCAGCGATTTGTTGCCCCTTCTCTGACTTGTAGTTCGTATAGAAACAAAGGCGTCCATCCTCAATCCCTTTTAACAAGACGATTCTTGAGGTCACTTTTCCTTCGGTATCCGCAGTTGCCAGGGTCATCGCATTGACTTCCATCCAGTCCGGCAAATCAGGCTGTTGGGCCTCCTCGAACCAAGATTGAAACTGCACCATTGGATCAGCATCAACGTCACTCTTGGCGAGGCCCGCCAAGGTATAGCTCTTGCGCATTTCGTGGATGGACATACAGAATTAAGCCCTGAGAAGTGAAAATTGAGAAATTTCGGAAACACGCTCGCAAACAGCGCCACAGTTTGGCGCGCCGCTTGCCTAGTTATCAACCTGCGGTGTTTTTACTGCCAACCTGACAGCATTGATGAACCATGGAGCACCCAATGAGGGAATCGTACCTTGGCCAGTTACTGGTCGCATCCAGCACCATTACCGACCCAATGTACGCAAACGGCGTCTGTCTGATCGTTCACGACGACGAGACCCGCGTGATTGGTGTCATGCTTAACCGCCCAATCGAACCGAACCCTGAGGCATTTGATGCCATTCTTGGTGAGACACAAGCCAAGAAACCAACCCGACAAAAACGTCGATTCTCAACGCAGACAGAAAAAACAGAGGAAAGTGCACCCCCTTCACCTTTCCATGATTCGGATCTACCGGTGTGTTCCAGGTCGCTACACTTCGGGGGTCCCCTGTCAGGACCGATTGTCGCACTTCATCAAATCCGTGATTACGCAGAAGCAGAAACGGGTGAAGGGATCTATGTTGCCGCTCAAAAACAACATCTCGTTGACCTGATACGCGACGAGAATGAGCCTTTTCGGCTGATTGTCGGTCATCTGGGGTGGAATCCCGAAGAGCTCGACGCCGAAATTGCGGACGGCAATTGGCACGTCTTGCCCGCCAATGTTGACGATGTCTTTTCGTCAGCCAGCGACATGTGGTCCTGTGTCATTCGCCGAGCGACTAATTCCTCGCTTGCGAAGTGGATTGGTCTCCCTGATGCAAAGTCCGTCGGAGAGTTAAACTAAGGTGGTGCGTTCCGCTTAACTTGTCGAGGGATACTTTATCCCAAGTACGCGACAGTTATTTCAGGTACACCCACTCGCTACGAATTCCAGCAATCCAGCAGCAAGAGTCAAACCGTGGATGACCCCGACCAAGAAGATGGGATCAAAAAAAAGTTTCGCATTCAACGGCGACGACTTGGAAAGATCATGTTCATCGAGAAAGAAGGTACTTACGGTTTTATACAAGCCGAAGACTTCACTGATGACGTGTTCTTTCATTCCGTCGACTGGGAAGGAAACGTCGTCAAGAACGGTGTCACACGAAAAATTGCCCCAGAAGTCGAGTTGTGGGTCGAATTTGAACTCGATGACGAACACCGTGAGACCCACGATCGACTAAGAGCCAAAGTGGTTCGCCCAACAACACGTCCTACCGGACGCAAGCTATCAGGCCGAGACGCGACGTTCCGGATCATTACGCATCATCCGAACGCACGGAGAAAACGCCCAAACTGGCGTAAGTAGTTCGGATGTAAAATTCAGCCATGAGTACCTGATGCCCCCGGACTGATACCGCTACTTGTCCTTCTTTGGCGATTTTCCACCGTTTTTTCTCGCTTCGCTGACCTCATTTTCGAGATCGTTAATGAGCCTACCATTGATGTGTGTAGTTAAGAGCTCACGTGTGACGACAAACATTTGATCGACCTTAGCCCGCTGATTCGCGTTACCACTGCCAGCAAGCAGGTTGTTGAAATACGTCTGCCGTTTGCCCATATCATTAGCGAGTTGTTCGTTGCTGGGTTGGCCGCGAAGTGCTTCCATGAGCGCCTGTGCCTTCTCCATTTCACCGCGTTTCAATCGCAACTGAATTCTGGCTCTGAACAATTCACGTACAGCGACCAAGTCAATGATCGCGTTCTGTACACCACGAATATAAGCTTCTGCCTGCAGTCGCGTATCATCACCTGACAAGTCAGCCACATCAAACTCATGCAAACCCGGGACAATTGGCAGTCGAGCCAAGACCGCACCACCGTTTTTGACATACAGCAATCGGAATGGGGCTTTGGTGGGCTCGATCCTCAAACGTCCGTCCCAATCTGTTCGCCCGATGAAGGTCATTTTTGTCGACTTCAACTCCTTCTCATACAATTCATATCCAATCATTGGCGTGCTTGGATCTCGTTGTAAATGTAGCCGGACTGTCGATGCTTCCTGGAATGGACGGACCTTCAAAGCCATCTTGAACGTTCTCTTGTTCTTCCTTCCCTGCAGTCCACCCGCTCGCCCTGAATAGAAGTCCATTTTCACATTACGGCCCTCAAACCCCGTTACATTCAGGAAGGCCCAATCAAGAGGCCCGATCACAAATGCCCTACCATTGCGATCATTTTTTCTCATCATCGGTTCAAGGACGTCGCCAGCTTTCAACTTTGCTGGTGAGTCTTCATCGACAATCAGCCCGCTCGCTCTCAATAAGCCTGTTGCGGTGCGTGTCCCTGCGTTATCAACACGAACAACCGGCGCGAAAGCCCGCGTGATCGTCTTACCGATAACGGTTGGCAGGGTATGCCGCGTCCCACCCTCAGTCTCTGCAACCGGACCGAAATGCTGCATCAACGTATCCATCTCGACCACACTGACATCTGTCAGCGATTCATTAGCCTGCAACCTGACAATGAAAATCTTGTCATAAGCGTCCACGGCTTGACTCACCAAATTCGCCAATTTTGGGAGAATGACCTTCGCCTCCGGTTCATCCAATGAGCGTGCTGTTCCCCGCGAAACCAACACTGCTTCCGTTTTTTCGTCAGCCCAAATTTCGCTGACAGCAACGGCGTCACCGTCAACGACTTTCATTTTGGGGCCCACACCGGAGACAGTTTTGTCGCCAAGAAGAGCAGCCCGCCGCTGCACTTCCTCAATACGGCCTTGGGTTCCATAAACTTTGCCAATGTACTGAGCTACATTCTCAGCGATGCGAATACGTATGGCATCCTTGTGGTCTCGCTTTACAGCGAACACGGGGTCTGCCGCGGTAATCGTGTGGTAATCCATGCCAGCCATGTTCCGCTGCGCTGCGGTAGCAACAGCCCGAGGTGCCTTGGCAACGGTGACTCGCCAGATAGCTGCGTAATCACGATCCAAAAATTTGCGGAGAGGCTGTTCAATGGTCGCAACGGAAACGTCTGGGTTGTCAGAAACTAACCAGATCAAAACCTTGTAAGGGGAATAGTCCCACGGAAGCTCCTTCTCAGCAGATTCGTTGAGCTTCTTGTAGTTTTCAAGAGCAACCTTGACGGCATCGGGGTCAACCTCAATAGCGTCACTACCGGTAGCGTCACTGGATTCGTCGCCAGCTGCTGTCGTCTTGGCATTATCGCTCGCTGCCTCACTATCGGTTGCACCGTCAACATCCGTTTCGGGCTTATCACCGGCTTGTTCCTCAGCAGCTTCTCCTGAGCCGGCTTGTTCCGCAGCAGCTTGTTCGGAGCTGGGCGCAGCCTCAGCCTCTTGACCAGCCGCTGGCTCCATCGCGTACCCGACACTGTGCCAACCCGCGTTGCGCCAACCCACGTTGTGATTGAACACGGCGATTGCAAAAACGATTATCAATAAATTCCAGCGCATCATTGTCCCAGCCGCCAATTTCCCGCGTTCTGATAAAGCGAAACGATGTCAGATCCCATTCCTACCAGTTCCCGCCGATAAGCGTACGACTCCACCATTTGCCACAGAGGCAAGATGGGAAGTTCGTGATGGGTGATCGAATGAAGATCCAGTAGTCGATTCCGTGGTTCCTTCCAATTTTTGGCGTGCTCAAGTTGCCTTAAACCGAGTCCCACAAGTTGATCTTGGCTGCCGGCAAGACCCTCGGGTCCAAGCACGCGGCGCGCGTCAACGATCGGCTCCCAAACGGCAGCCGACACGTAAACGATATCAGCGATATCCTCATCCGGTTCTGGAAAAGTCCTCCCCACAGGAAGCTGCACCAACTCGACCTCCAGTCCCAGCAGTTTCCACTGAGTACTGATTGCCTCACATGCAACCCGCGACAGATTATCAGGAGGAAAGGCCAGTCGTATCGGTTTCAAATCAGGCATTTCAAATTTCTTGCGAGCGGCCATTGCCTTCATCTGATTTGTATTCATCGCAAGAAGAAGCTTTGCCAACGGTGGCTCATAAGGTCGCGGCTCGATTTTTTCATCATAGCCATAGCCCAATGGATCGTTGAGTTCGAGACCGGCAGGGAATGGACCTGAAAGCACACGACAGCCCTCAAACTCGAGACCTTCCAGAAGTTCACCTTTCAAAATGTCCTGTCTGTTAATTCCATACAGCAACGCACGTCGAAACGTTCTTTCGGCCAGATAAGCGTGATCTGAACATGGCACCAGCATGTGGACGGTGGGCAACGGATAATTTGCTACCTTGACTGACTTGCTACGTTTCAGTCTCACAGCATCAGCGGGGAACAGTTGATCCAGCACGTCGACTTCACCCTGAAGGAGAAGATTGACGGCGTCTGCCGCGGAAGCACATCGCACTTCAACAATTTCACGCGGCTGAGTCTCTGTTTTCGGGGCCCCGGAGAGTACATACCGAACTTCGTCGTCACCAACTTCGTTTCGACGGTAATCACCGGTGGGTGACAGCGGCTTGTCCCCAAACCAACTGCCATCGACCGGGATTTGCAGCAGGCTAGTCGGCAGCACATTGGGGCGACGTAAATTAAAGGACACCTGTTTCGGGCCGTCCAAGCCGATCGAGTCGACAGCCGCAGCCCATGGCGAGTAATAGTCACCCGAACTCGCTTGCGCTCTTTTGGCCATCACATCGGCTAAAAATGGACCACTTACCTTATCTAGGGGTGGCAGCAACTTTTCAGGCTCAAGCAGCAGATCGAAATGCATACGATCCGGGCTCATTTCAACATCTCCAAAGATGAAGTCGTACTCTCCACCTTCTGGCCCAGGACCCTCCATTTCAAACAGAGTGCGATACAACAAACGTCCTGACCTTCGAGCTCCCCAGTTATCCAGTCGCGTTGGCTCCAGCACTGTGGCAGTCTGTAGCACTCCAACATTGATCAATGGATAGATACGATCGACCAACTTAACGAGCTCAGTCCCACCAGGAATATCCGGCTTCAGGTACACACTTTCGCGTGACAGCTTACGAGCAGCACGATAGTCCTTGGCTTCCAACGCTGCCTTGGCTTCATTCTGTTTCACAGTCGCCATTCGGAGGAACTCTGCGTTCCATTTTTTGATTGATTGCAAATTGTCATTCGCATAATCTTTTTCGAGGCGGGCCAGCATCTTTTGGGCGAGGTTCAAATCGCCAGCATCCATCAACTGCTGCATCAACTGATCGGTCGTACGGCCAATTGCATCGAGCACCATGGAGCGTTTGTATTCGGGCGCATACCGTCGCAGTTCTTCAAGCATTGCGAGAGTCGGTGCCAACTCTTTTCGCTTCGCACGTGCGACTGCATCCAACCAAAGAAACTCGCATCTTAATTCTCGTAATCCAGCCCGATTTGGAAAGTCTCGAATCAGAACAGACATGAAGGGGTACGCACCCTTGAAGTCACCGCGTGCGATTCGTTCTTTCGTCTCGCGCTCAAGACGTTTTTCCCAAAAATCGATGTCCTTGATATCCGTCCATTTGGCGGTGAAATCTTTTCCTTCAATGCCCAGCACGTTTAGCTTCAACGAGCCACTTCGGTCCGCAGGCATGGTTCTTCCGGGCAACTGCAACAACAGCACCTTAGCCCAACCACCGCCTGCTTTCTCGGTCAAATAGAGAAGATCATGCGGCTCTTCCTGTAGCAGCTCAAGTCCGGGATCACCGGGCTCACCCTGCTGCGCGAAATTAATTAATTGAGCATTCGCTGACCGAGCGCAGGGCAACACAGTCAGCCCAATGACCAACAGACACAGCAAACTTGTAATTCGTATGCTCATTGAAGTATTCCAACTGAACAATGGGAAAGGTGTGGAATCAATTAGTTGGCAGGGACAGGGGTCCGGTAAATGACACCCTCCGTGCCAGGCACAACTAGCACGCCATCATCGACCAGTGGTGTAGCCGAAACGGGTTGCCCCAAATCGGTGGACCCAGTCACAGTTCCAGTTTCCGGATCAAACACGACGATCCAGCCAGCCTTCCCTGCCAGCACAATTTTGCCATCGCTCATGATTGGCTTACCGACCGGCAAACCAGCCGGCGTTGGAATCTGGAATAACGCTTTTCCCTCGGCATCGATTCCTCGCAACTGTGAATCATCAGTCTGAAAGAGGCCGTAGCCACCAACGGCGACCGGTCCCCAAATCACTCGTCCATCGAGCAAGGTTTTGAATTTTGGCTTCAAGCTCATCATGTCAAAACCAACAATGAAATCAGCCGCTGGACCAGCAGTGGCCCCCACAACCGTATTGCCCACCCCTGCAATTTGATCTAGCAGATCAAACTCAAGGTCCGTGGATGCAAGTTCACGAATCTGATCTCCTGCACGCAGGCGGTACATTTTCTTACGGCTGTCAGCGAGAACAACTTGGTCAGGATCACTGGGTAGGGTAAGCGAATTGGTCCAATTGACTTCTTTATTTGGGTCACTCGCAGGTTGGAAAGGCGTTCCAATGGTCTTTCCAGTACGCCAATCCATCAGCACAGCCCTGCCGTTATTCAACGGCAAGAACAACCCACCTCCTGCCACGACTCCGCCATCTGTTGGCTTCCCGGCTGAGAAGCTCATGGTTAATTGTCGAAGCTTTCCAAGCTCCCTTTGTGGCTCGTAAACGATGATTGACTGACCATCGACTTGGTTCAACATCAGACTACGACTCTCATCGATGGCGATTGGTTCTTCGAACCTGATCGCAACGGACTTCTCACCTGGGTTTTCGATAGGACCAGCGGTCGAACCGGCCTTCTCAGCTTCTGCGCCAATTTCGAAGAGGGCAGCCTGAGTCGTGACACTCTGCAAGGCATCGCTGCCCGGTGGCTTGCTCAGTAAAGCGACTGGTACTCCAACGTCCGTTCGCCAGATTTCGTCTCCAGTTTTGGGGTCAGCAGCAGTGACACGTATGGCCGAGGTACCCCTTAGAACCCTTGCATATACCAACGCATCATCTGCCGAGTAGGGTTTTCCAATGAATGCATCAAACTCATGCTTGATCCAATCACGAATCACCCGACCGGTATTGATCTGCAGTTCATAACGACCGATTCTCGTTCCTGTAATCCACATTTGACTTCGCCCCACAGCCATTTGCGTGGGTGTAGGTTGCTCGTAAAACGGTGGCAGTTTTGCAGCCTCGGTAACCTGATTGGTTTCAGCCGTCGGTTCAATGTCGTACACAACCACCTCACCCAGATCAGTCAATACGATCAGTCTGCGTCCCTGAATGATTGGTGGTACACGGACATTTCCGGTAAGCCGGAAATTTTGTGTGTCCTGAACCTGCCCACCAGTTTCGTCAACACGAAGCACCCTGAGGTTTGCATAGTCACTACCGGAATTAACAATGACGAAGACATGACCCAGCAGGGGAACAGGTGGCACACTGACAGTCCCCGGCTCATGCCCTACGTAGAAACTTTCGACACAGGATCCGTCACGTGTGTTGAGCAGATAGAGATTGCTATGATCCCCAACGACATAAGCCCTTTTGGCTCGATCATCGACACCGGGTGCAACATCGAGATCCTGAGGCACTTGGGACACCCAATTTGCTTCACCAGTTTCGACATCCAGACAGATCACTCTGCCAGAATTCGTGGACACGTAAATCTCATCACCATTACTGATCGGCTGCCCAAACGCCTCACCTATTTTTGTACGCCATAACACACGGCCATCTTCTTCACTGCAACGGAGGACCTCTAATGTCGAGGATTCACTCAGCAGCACGCCGTCTTCGAGTCGCAAGGGCGGCAGTTCTTTTGAATATCCAACGAATTTTCGCCACCGCAGTTTTCCATTCTCACCGTCGAATGCCAAGATCGAACCGCCAGCGCGAAAATACAGCGTGACTCCACGCAGTTCGGGAGCAACCTTTCCAGCCAGAGTGGTTAACAGGACGGACTCCGCCCCCCCATCTTCCACAACTGCTTCACCGACCTCAGGCAAATCTGCAGAGGGTTCAACTAAGCTCTGCTGAATTTCGCTGGCTTCCAGGATCAACTTGACAAGTCGTTCATTTTCGCGAAGGTCAGGAAAGTTTCTCAGCAGTGCAGTACGGGTATCGTACGCATCCTTCGTGTTCTTTCCAGCGAGCGAAGTCATCATCGATTCCTCCGCTTTATCCAGACTGATGTTTCGATTGATATCACGTTCGACGCGGGCTCGATCCTCTTCCAAGGACAGTAACTTGCCTTCCAGATTCGTACGATCGGAAGCGGACATGTAAGCGGCGTTGTTCATAAGTTCCCGCTGCTCATCAAGCACTGCGAGCAGCTCCTGCTTGCGAGCCGTGTCCTTAGCGCGGCCTGCTGCGGATGCAAGATTTTGAGCAATCTTCACCATCAGAAGAGCTAAGTTCGAGCGCTCTTCATTCATCCCCTCCTCTTCGGCAATTGCCGGCAACTTCTCTTTCGCGAGATTAACCGCTTGCTCGGGTTCCTGCTTAAACTCTGCAGCTTTGTAAAGTTCCGTCATCGTGATACGGGTGCGTGCCAACGATGAGTACTGATGGTCATCGCCAAACATTTCCAGAAACGCGACATAGTCGCCTTGCGCATTTTGGTAAGTGCCGCCGTCATATGCAGTATTCGCTCTAGCAATGAAAGCATCGGCATCTTCTCGACCCAGGATCGCCAAACCTGCTCCAAGAATCAGCAAGAACAAAATGATGATCGCGACATAGCCGTAGATTTTGAACGAGTCCCAAACCGTCTTCGGCTCCTCCGGCCGTTTTCGCGAAGGTGTTGGCCTTTCGCGAGGTGCTTCCTCGCCAATTCCACCGCCTAACGCCTCGACACCAACCGCGGCCACTTCAACTGGAACCGCCTCGACAGGAACTGCCTCAACAGGAACCGCCTCCGCTTCGAATACGGGGTTCACTACGGGCTCAACTGGTGTGACATCTTCCACGACAGCTGCAACTTCGTCCACACCGACAGTCAGATCCGAATCTGCAGTCGTTTCAGTGACCGGTTCCTCATATTCGCCACTACGCAATTCACCAATCAACTTGGTAGCCTGAAAATGCGTCAACTGACCATTATCAACGAGCAGCTTGGCCACTGCCTCAGGCGTGATTCGCGTACCGCTTTGCTCCAATTGTTCGCGAAGGGCTTCGATGATCTCCTGGTCAAGCAATCCCAGTCGCTCTATGCGGTCGATCAATTCGTTTGCAAGCATGTCTTTGTCGGTTTCTACAGTGAAAAGTTATCAGTCAATGTTTTCTGCTTTGGCACCACTAGGATTCCATCCGGGCTGATGCTACTGAACGAGGAAAAACGGGGCTCAGAGAGTCCTCAATTTACGCTGGTTGGTCATCAATAAAACTCCTCAACTTGCACGACTTCCAATTCGGAAAAGCCAGCAATGGTTCCTGCATCCATGGCATCGACCAACGAATGTAGCTTTGCCATTTCATGGACCTTTACGTTGAGCCGCATCGCGTCTTTGCTTGCAGACAGTGCTTCCTTGAAAGCCCTAATCAATCCCTGCTTTCCGATCGTTTCGCGTTCCCAGTCCTGCGCAATCACAAGAAAGCCGCCGAACTCGTCAACCTCAACTTCAATCGTCTCCAACTCATCATCTTCCTCATCAGTGACCTGAGTACTCGGAGCATCGGTCTGCTGACGTGGCATTTCAATTGATTTCTGCAAACTGAAGGCGGCCGTCACCATGAAGAAGATCAAGAGAAGAAAGGTGACATCGACCATTGGAGTCATATCCATCTCTTCTTCGGGACGTTTTTTCCGAATCAAGACCTCATCAATTTCATCTTCATCTTCCTCTTCAGCAGCTGCAGAACTCGCTGCCACCGCAACCGCGGTTGCGGAATCCCGCGAGGCCGGCCGTCGGGTCTCACGCTTCTTATCTACGGACTCAGCGGTGATAGGTTCGGTAGCAACAACTTCCGCTACTTGTCCACCGGCCTCATTGTCACCGGCCAGGTCGGGCTCAACGCCCGTTCCCATCAACTTCTTCGGTACAGGCACGACCGCATCACAGCTGGGGCAACGCACATTACGTCCTGCCAACCGATCATTGACGTGGTGGCTGGCCCCACACTCCGAGCAGCTGACTTCGATCGACATAAAACAAACCTAATTTCGATTACGCATCCAACGATTCAATACACAAACGTTCCCCGCTCTGAAAAGAAAGCAAAGGAACGATTTCATGCTGCTCAGTCAGACTCCGATGCGAAGTCGCCGCAGCGTCAAAAAGGCCCTCATGGTCGGGTGTGAATCCCGTGACCGAACCTCACCATCCTATCATTGCTCTTTCACGGCAATGTAAGTCGAATCCAGATCTTCAAAAGCATCCCCGATGATTTTCTGAACACGTGTTACCTTCCCAACCTTCACATTTGCATCTCCAAACAACATCACATGTTGTTTGCTAGCCCCCAACGATTTTTCGAGTTCCTCTGTGATGTACTCGATGATTTCAGTTTCCTGTATTTCCTCATCGGTACTGAAATTGGAACCGTCCATTCGCGACAGGATAACCTCGTCGCCCGCACTCGGGTTGATAAAGATAACGGCGGAGTTCTTGGCCGCGATCGCAAGACCGTTATCTGCCTCGGGAATCGTACCGATCTTTGTTGGATCCATCGTTGAGCAAACAATGAAGAAAATCAACAACAGAAACGTAATGTCGATCATGGGCGTGATGTCCATCTCATCGTCATCGCGTTTCTTGCGAGGTAACGCAAAGTCATCCTCATCGTCTTCGATCAGATTTGGGTTGTCACTCATCTTTCAGTCAAATTGGTATCAGAAGTTTCGCGTTTGATCATTCCCATTCTTCAGCTCGTCGAAAAGTAGAATGGATTCCGTTTCACCGATTCAAGTTTCATTCCACACGGGACTGCGAAGTCATAGGCTCGACAGTTGAGGCTGCTGTGCCACCGCGTGAAGACGAATACTTTGCCAGTGCCTCCCGGTAAACGGTCATGAAGCGGACCAAGCCTGCCCCTACCAGGTCTTCCATTTTTGCAATTCGAATATTGACGTTCGCAACCAAAATCATGAGTGGAATGGCAATAGCCAATCCACAAGCGGTTGTTCGAAGAGCGATATTAATATCCGACGCCAAAGCGGACGGCTCAACAGACTCGGATGTCGCAAGCGTTTCGAATGCTCCCATCATTCCAAAGACGGTTCCGAACAGTCCAATCATGGGAGCACTCTTGATCACAGTACTCACCCAGCTGAGCCGATACTCAACATCACTCATTACATCGCGCTGGAAGCGATCCATCACAAAAGTCCTGGCCTTCTTGTAACCCATCTCCCGATGCTCGACGGCCATCCCAACAATCTGGGCGACCGCACGTTTGTCACCTTCGCAATATTCGGTGACGCCCTCAAAGTCTCCACCAGCAAGCATCTGTTCAACATCGTCCATGAAGAAGTCCTGCTCTTCCTCGGACTTGAAACGCTTCTGATTCACCCGTGACCAGACAATGACAATGCAATACAACCCCCAAAGAGCGACACCAGCAAGGGCACCGTAGGTAGCATTGGAGATAATTTCGAAAAGGGACATTTCAGCAAGTAGCATCGGCGGTCAGTTCCTTAACTTCGTAGCCAGAAATATTAAGTTCGTTGTGATGAGCGTTCAGACCATATCACTGCGGTCTGATTGCATTTTGAAAAGTAACGGGCGTCATCGATGCCCATCGGTATCAGAGGTAACCGTAAACGGGAATCGAGGTGATGGATGACCATGATTCAGGTGATCCAGTTACCAATTTCTCGCGGTTGGTTCCCTACAGCATATTCGAGTTGAGTTTTTCCTACTTGGTTCGACGGGCCCCGAACTGCAATTTTGGACAAATCTCGCAGTTTCTGGGGCGACTCGTAGGGGTGAATCGTCGATCCCCCCCTGCCGGCAGTCGATCGTTCGCTCTTCTCTGTTCCCCTCGCTCTCTTCTCCGTTCCTCTCGTTACTGAGACATGTACTTCACCCGATTACCTCGAACGCATGGATGAGCTTGTCATGGGTCCCCCCATCGCAGCCCGATGATCGGTGAAATCTCTCGAATGGCCGCATGGCGTTGGCTCGCCTCTCACAGAGGCAAGCTTACGACGCGACCACGACCATCCTACCGTTTTGGTTTTCGATAACGTTGACTCGTAACTTCAAATTTGTAGCCACGTCCATCTGCTTTACTCTCGAAGACTGTTTTCGCGATTTGAGTCACTGAGTTGTACCCCTTTGACTCCCAATACGCCTTTTCGATTTGGGCCAACTCATTTTCCAACTGCGTTGGGATAAATTTGAGCATTTGCCGATTCGGCAGCGGAATGCCGGCCTTCCCCAGCAGCTGCCGGTCAAACTGCATCAGTGGACTAGGGCTATTCCACATGAAATACAGTCTTTTCTCATCCTCGGTCTTCACCACCCGGTATTTCTTTGGGCTGCCTGAAAGATTGCTGGCAACATCGACTCCCTGAATCGATCCACCAATCGCTCCTAACTCGATTTTGTAAAAATCCAGTTGTTTGGCATATAAGCCGATATCGCGGGCAGTGAAGTTGAGCTGCCATCGCTCGAATCGCGGGATGATATCCTCTCCTTCTCCAGGAGGGCCCGGTGGACGACTATCTCCTGCACCTGTTCCAGCCGTCGTTGCTGTTGCCGTGGTATCGGTGGTGACGAGTGTCGCCGCTACTGAACTCACAGCATCAGTCACAGCCTCAATCGTGTCCTGCAGCGTCGGCTCCATTAACTCTTCCACTTCCTCTGCACCCGGCGGCTCAAAATCACGTTCAAAACCCTCGGGATTCTCACCCCGTCCGGCTGGGTTCTCAATGATTGGCTCGATTGCACGAGGTGGGAACGCCCAGCGTGTCGTCAAAAAGATAATGACGACCATCAGTGTCAGCGTGCCGATGAACAGAATGAGAGCCATCAGAAACGAGGTGACTAAATCAAAACGGCTGGTCCGTAATTTCTCACGTTCAGCCGCCCGTTGATGAACCCGCGTCTCAGCCTGCGTTTGGTCTGATGCGTCTTGGGACGGCCCATCGGTCGTTTTTTGGCCCATAGCTGATGCCATTTCGAAAACCTATCAATCTGTGCTTAAGTCGAATCTGCTGCAATTAATTTAATTCTGTGCACGGCCTACAGATCGTAGTCCAAGAATACATATTTTGGATTCATGGTGCGGTACCAATCCCGCCACTTTCCCTGAACCTGATCGACCTCGGCCGGAGTTGGATCGTTCGACAAGTCAAATCCATCGAAGCGACGACTGATAAATCGGAGGCCATCCCTCGCATAACGACGTACCGATGTATCTGGATCACTGAGAGCATAAATCAATGAAGGCACGACACGAAGCTCATCACTTTTTCCAAGCAATCGTGCTGCTACTCGGCGGGCTTGCCAAGACTGGCTACCCCTCACCAATCTTTCCAGACGATCCATTTGAGAAGCCCTCACTGCTGGGTCGGTATCCAACTCAAGGTCATCGGGAATTGATTTACCTTCCGTATCGCCAGCACCATCTTTCTCAAGAATGTCGAGCATATCTGTGACTTGAGCAGCAACCGGACGACCTTTGATCTGAGTGCCATCAACGCGAATGTCAGTGGTATCCTTGGGCAAACCGTAACCCCCTTGAAGACTACCCTGACTCATCGTGAAGATTGTTTTCTGTGTACTACGGATCAGGAACAACAGCGCAAAAGCCGTGCTCACGGGAGGACGAGTTTGTGAACGATCCGTCCAACCCCCATCAGCGCCCTGCGTCTGCTTCAATTCATCGACGACCCGGTTGTACCACGCAGGACTGAGATCCTTGGGGGAACCGTTCGCGATTTCAACGAAGCTTTCGAACCTCTCCAGTGTGTAAATTTGGTAGTAGTACCAGTCGATCCCCGACTTCTTGTATGGATTTTTCTGACGCCACCCCCGCATGAAGTTAATGGAACGCTTGATCGGTGTCTCGCTCATGGAACCCCGTTTACGGCGTTTGACGTTCTTGTCCTCTTTGTAGATTTTGATTGCCTTGGGTAAACCAGGGATTCCTGTGTCCGCGTCAGCGTCTGTGTTACCCCACAACCTCAACGCATCACCACCGATCAACAGACTACTGCCACCAGCCAAGGCCATGGAGTCCGTCATTTCACGTTTACTCTGAGCAATATTACCCTTGCCCGCTCCTGGGTCCATCGCATGATAAGGCCAACCACCACTCGGATCTTGCACACGCAACAACCACTGCAGACTCTCGGTCACGCGATTGTAATCAAGTGGAATGCCATTCCGGTCGAGCGTCCAGATAGCCAGCATTCCATACTGACTCATCGAGATATCGCCACTTTTCTTGGGATCATCATCGGGGTAACAAAATGCCCCGTTTCCGCTCTGATATTGAACCAGGTACTGCTGCAAAGTTTGCAATTCGCTGCGGTAGGCGTCCGCATCAACTTCCGCAAAGAGCAGGACACTGATCGCAATCACATACGTTCGCTTCTGTGGTGTTTTTCCCCCGCCCTTCGTCAAGCTACTGACTACCGCCTTAGCTCCTTTCAGAGCTCTTTTCACGGCAGCGCTGTCAGGATCGTGTCGACATTTATGATGAGCATATCCAATGAGAATCGCCTCGCCAGCAATCGCGGAGAAAGGGTCACCACCCCCGAAATCTTTGTCACTCAATTTCTCAAGATACGAGACTCCCTGATTGACCATTTTCGTCACCACCGGATCTGTCGGCGTGTAGCTAAATGCAGGTCTGCCAGCAACGACGACCAGCGACATCACCATCAACGTTGTAAACGGCCGAAACCGCGGGAGGTGATTACTTTCACGAATGCTCATGGACAAGCCTGATCAAACCTTGAAAACAGAAGAAATTTTTTCTCACGGGGATCGAAACCCGCAAATGGAGAAGAGGTGAACCGATTGACGACCTTACGCATCATACCCTACGATCGCTCTTCGTCGAATTGATCGACGAAGGTGCTTCCGATTTGTTTTTGTCATGATTAAAGTGGCAGCATCAAAGTACCTAGGTCAGGTAGCTCAGTTGGTAGAGCACGGCCCTGAAAAGGCCGGTGTCGGCGGTTCGAGCCCGCCCCTGACCACTTTCTTGCCAGCTTCTGGCATTTCTCTGCCGAGGAAGCCCTCAAGATCGCTGTTTTTACGGCTTTTTTCACTTGCATCAGTGCTCTTCCTAGCTTTCAACGTGGCTTTTCGGTGCCGCTCGCGGAACGTCCGACGGCCCAGGAGCGACTCTGAACGATGTTGTTTGCGCGTTTTTGAACGGTTTTTCTGGCAAATTGAAGCTCACAAAGGCGATCTTGCGTTCCCAGGCCGTGCTATCGACCTGACCGCACCAACTTCTACGCAAACGGCGCCCCATCACCGCAAATAAAAGGACGTGGTTCGTTCGCAAAACGAACAAAACTTGAGGTTGTTGGGAGATTTTACAACCGCTCTGACCGTGGTTTCTTCTTTCATGGTGTCGATTTAAGACGCAAAAGGCTTTAGCCTGTGTCCCAGCGGGTGATCATTCCCGCAATTCAACTCAACCCACAGCTGCTAGTGAGTGGACCATGCCTACCCCACGTCTCGCACTTCTTTTGCTGGCTCTTGCCTGGCTTCCTATCGGATCTCTCGCGGCTCAAACCGACGAGCCAACCACCTCGGATCAACCTGTCGCCAGCGAGGCTAATTCTGCGGCTGACGCTTCTCAGCCGAGTTCCGAACAGGGATCGCCAACATCTGAATCCTCATCAGAGGCAGTGGGAACAGCAAAAGAAGTAGAGGCAAGCGTTGCAGCAAGAATCAACGAAGCGTTCGGAAACTGGATTGTCAGTCCGTTTGCTACCGTTCTGTTTTTTGATTTTTACACTGGCCCACGAACGAAAGAAGTTACTGACGAATTTGGCAACACGGTGCTGGATCAAGCCACCGGAGATCCTCTGAAAGTGATAACCCGGCGAGGTTGGTTGCGCACCGAGGCCAATCCAGATGGAATCAGCATTCCATTCGTTGTCGTTTGGTTACTAGCAGGCGCGGTCTTTCTGACTCTTCGAATGGGCTTCATCAATATTCGTGCCTTCAAGCATGCGATTGATCTGACGCGCGGCTTGTATGACAAACCGGGCGAAACTGGGGAGGTTTCTCACTTTCAGGCTTTATCAGCCGCCCTCTCAGCCACTGTCGGTCTTGGAAACATTGCCGGCGTTGCAATTGCGATCGGAACCGGTGGCCCTGGCGCTTGCCTCTGGATCATCGCGATTGGACTCTTGGGAATGTCTGCCAAATTTGCCGAATGCACACTCGGGCAGTTGTACCGAACCAAAGACGAGGATGGACACGTTCTGGGTGGCCCGATGCGTTACCTGCAAGTCGGTTTATCAGACATCAATATGGCACCCCTTGGGAAATTTCTGGCAATTCTTTTCATGCTGCTCTGTGTCGGAGCCAGCTTCGGTGGCGGTAACGCATTTCAAATTGGGCAGTCACTGGAGGCCATCCGTGGCGACGTCTCCATCTTGCAAGATTTCCCCGTCATCTACGGTGTGATCATGGCTGGGCTGGTTGGCATCGTGATCGTCGGCGGCATGCGAAGCATCGGTGCGGTGGCGAGCAAAATTGTTCCTTTCATGTGTGGAGCTTACGTTCTTGCGGCCCTATTCATTCTGGCAAACAACATCGCAGACATACCGGCCGCGATCAGCCTGATTTGGTCGGAAGCCTTCGAGCCCAATGCGATGTATGGTGGCTTCCTCGGTGTGCTAGTGATCGGTGTTAAACGTGCCGTATTCAGTAATGAGGCTGGTGTCGGATCGGCGGCTATCGCCCACTCTGCAGCCAAGACAGAGGAACCTGTCAGCGAAGGAATCGTTGCCCTGCTGGAACCATTCATTGATACCGTGGTGGTTTGCACCATCACCGCTCTGGTCGTGATCGTAACCGGCGCCTACAACGCACCGGAAATGACCGAAGCGATTGCGGAAAACCAGGGAGCGAAAGTCACTCTTTTTGCTTTCACCACAGGTGGCTACGACTGGTTTCGTTACATCCTCTATTTTGCCGTTGTGCTGTTTGCCTATTCGACCTGCATCAGTTGGTCTTATTACGGCGAACGTTGCTGGGTGCAACTCTTTGGGGCAAGACTGTCGATCGTCTACAAAATCTTGTTCCTTTGTTTCACGGTGTTGGGTTCAATCGTTACCGCCGGTAAAATTCTCGACTTCAGCGATTTGATGATCCTTGGAATGAGCTTTCCCAACTTGCTGGGAGTATTCTTGCTAAGCGGCATCGTCAAACGGGAACTGAACAAGTACTGGGCAAAATACAAAGCCGGTGAATTGGACATTGCAGAAGACGGGGGCGCAGGAGAAGCTTAGACATTTCCTGCAGATTTATCCCTTGCTGAAATCACCTGTATGACTAGCGCTTGCATCATCAATGCTGTCGGATTGACACCCGAACTACTGAAATACGCTCCACGCATTTCAGCAATCGGCGAGTCACAGCCAATGCGATCTCCGCTACCTGCTGTGACATGCACATCACAGGCCACACTGCTGACAGGCCTATCTCCGGCTCAACACGGTATTGTTGGAAATGGCTGGTACTACCGTGACACGCAGGAAATCCGCTTCTGGCAACAGGCCAACTCACTGGTCGAAGGAGAAAAGTTTTACGAGGGAATTGAAACTGCCAAAATGTTCTGGTGGTTCAATCAGTCGGCCCCTGTGAAGTACAGCGCGACCCCAAAACCACATTATGGATGTGACGGCTCCAAAGTATTTGACATTCTTGATCACACCCAGTGCGATCTGGTCCGGCGTCTGGGTCCGTTCCCGTTTTTCTCGTTTTGGGGCCCCAATGCTGGACTTCCCAGCAGTGAATGGATTGCCGACGCTACCGCAATCGTGATGCGAGAAAATTGCCCCAAATTGACGATGGCCTACCTGCCGCATCTTGATTACGACTTCCAACGACTTCCGGACCATGACCCTCAACGAGTCGCCGAACTGGATCAGTGTGCAGGCAGAATCATCGACGCAGCAAACGACATCGATGCACAAGTCATCGTTGTTTCAGAGTATGGGTTGGTGCCGGTCCAGCAACCTGTTCATCTGAATCGCTACCTTCGAGAAATGGGCTGGTTGACAGTCCGACACGGTCCCTTTGGTGAAATGATGATGCCCGGTGACTCGGCTGCGTTCGCAGTCGCCGACCACCAACTAGCACACGTCTATGTGCGCAATCCCGGCATGATCGATGAGGTCGCCAAGGCACTGGAATCCGTACCCGGAGTTGCCCGTGTTGCCCGCCCCGTCGAACTTGAACTTGATCACCCCCGCAGCGGTGAACTGATTGTGCTTTCGGAACCGGATGCCTGGTTCACGTACTATTATTGGCTTGACGATGCTCTCGCACCCGATTTTTCCCGAACGGTCGATATTCATCGCAAACCCGGCTACGACCCTTGCGAGCTGTTCATGACCAGCAAAGTCAGGGCCATGTCGCGTCTGGCGCAGAAGAAGATTGGAATGCGTTACAAGATGGATGTCATTCCTTTGGATGCCCAGCTGGTACGTGGAAGCCATGGCCTGC
>JBPCVE010000170.1:0-18857 GCA_051010795.1 Rubripirellula sp. | reverse complement strand
CTGCCGTTGCGAAGTCCACCGGTATAAACCTTCCGGCAACAGCATCCCAAAAGGGAACACTTCCATCCGAGTTGGCTCTACCTCTCATCTCCGCAATCACCCGATCTGCAAATCGGTGGGGCAACATCGATATCAAAGCAAAACGAGCGAGGGACAACCAGCGTCCACGTCCCTCTCCCCGATAAACTCCGCGCAGAAACAAACTACCAATCTCTGTCGGGCCATCATGAATCCGTTCCAAATCCAATCGCACTCGGTGCTGGCGAACGCCAAGCTGCTCACTTTCGTGCTCCGACTCAACGCGACGATAGGCATACAGTGGTTGATAGCCACCTGTCTTGGCATAAACCGTGGAAGTACCCACCAGTTCGCCGGACTCAGTATTCACCAACACCAGCACATAAGGCTCTCCTCGCGGGGAAATTCCTGTACGGCTAAAAGCAAACGTGGATTGCTCGACACGATCCAACAGTCGCGCTCGATCCAACTGCAACGATGTCAGTCCCTTTGTTGCGGACTGAGCGAGTTGAAACAATGCATCGATGTCATCGATGCGTACCGAGCGAACAATCCACATGGCTTGAATCCTTACCCAACCTGATCTGCAAACTTGATCAACGATGTTTCCAACAGCACGATCGCTGCATCAATGTGCTCGACGGTTGTCGTTGCCGGAGGTGGTAGAAAACGGATGCGTGTCGGATCTGAGCCACAGACAAATCCCAGCAAACCCACTTCGTACATCGTCATCATCAACTGTTTCGCTTGTTCAGCACTGCCATCACCGGGAGTAAAAGCAATCATCATTCCTTCCCCAAAGGGACCACGGATCAAGGCTGGATATTTTTCGGCGAGCGAGGAAAGCTTATCGGCAAAGTACCGATGCCTCACTACATTCTGGCCTTCGCTGCCAAAACACTCACCTGAGTCCAACAGATCCAACATTTTCAACCCGGTTGCGATTGAAGACGAAGCACCAGTAAAGGTCTGACTGAGAATGGGTCCCTTCGGCTTGAAGGCTTCGCCATACAACGTAGCGCAGACCTGTGTGATCTTTCCGACGGTGACGATGTCAGCGAATTCATCCAAACCATAATGCTGAAACGCATATGGCTTGGATGTGCGTGAAAACGACTGCACTTCATCAAAGATAATTGGTACACCCGCCTCACGCAGTGGTTCACAGAGCGCTCTGAAAAAATCATGACTACCTGGATAGTATCCCCCCTCACCAGCAATGGGCTCCGCCCAGAAGGCTGCGTACCTGCCTGGATGACGATTCAGCAGTCGATGCAACTCATCGACTGCCCACCGCAAACTGCGTTCAGGGTTCGAAGCGTCTCTGAATGGCAGGTAATCGACATTCAGTGCTAAAGGTAATCCCATTCGATAATTGGGACGATCGGTCAATGCTGCCATTGCTAATGATCGCCCAGCAAAAGCATTATCAAAAGCGATGATACGGTCAGCTGGAAACTTATGGTGCAGTGCGATCTTCAATGCATTTTCATTCGCCATCGCACCGCTGGTGGACAGCAGGCAATGATCAATCGCAGCTCCACCCACACTCGCCATTTGGATCAAACGCTCCGACATTTTAATACTGGGAGGATGCTGTTGCAGATTGCCTTGCATGACCGTGTCTTCCAACGCTGCATCAAGTGCGGCATCGATCATCGATTCGTGGCTATGACCAGCTCCATGAACACCGATTCCACCAATGAAATCAAGTTTGACACTGCCATCAGCCAGCTCGACATAAGGCCCATGACCTAGCCCCGAGGAGAGATAAGGCCAGAACGGTGGTCCACCGCGAGTCTCAGCCAAGCGAGACAACAATTGCTGATAGTCCACTGACAAGTCCGGGTTAGCAACTCGAACATCCTGAATCCCGCGGCTGTGGTCAGCCACGGCCTCGGCGATCAAACGGCGTGCCTCAGCGATTCGTGAATCTGCTCGCAAATCTGCAGCGGCCGAGGTTGGATGTGATGAACCAGCTGGCTCCGAAGGTTGTCCCACGAGATACCACTCCTGTGTAAAAAAGTTTGTCCTGCACGCCCCTATAGTAACGCTTCCTCTCAAAAAGGTTCAGCCTGAGTCCCATCACAGACAAATCATCGAGCAGAAATGCCACATGCTTCGCGAACCACGAGCATGATTCCTGAGACGGCCGCGGACCCCGGGAAGATCGCAGGCGTGCTGGAACTCTTCTAGGGCAGCGTGACCATTCCCACTCGAGATTGCCCACCTCCGCCCCGCTTATGAGAGTGGTTTATGGTGAAAAGAGAACGCCCAGATCGATACTCATGGTGAGTTCTCCTCCGCTCCGACGTGATCCCCCCAGCACATCCCGCCCAAAATGCACCACTCAAACGAGTCGGTCCACCGTGAATCTTGTCACGGGCTTTGAGAGCCCGCAGCCCCGTTTTACAAATCTGACTGCCGTGTAAACGGGAACGAATCGTGCCATTTGAGCATCTATATCGCTTTTTCAGCGGCCCAAGCCCCGTGTCACACGCTTCTCAGCTCCCCCCGATTCGATATGCTGTAGGGGAATTTCTTTTCCGCAACAAGCTACTGGAAGCACTTTAGTATCTGCCGACTCAGGCTCTGCTTTGATTCTCATGGGCGAGATTCTTCTAAATTACGAGCGTCCTCAACCAGCGACTTGGGTTTACCTTTCGTCGTTCTTGACGATTGGACTGTACTTCGTCTTCCACCGGTTTTGGAGCATCCGCAATCTGGACCTCGTCCTTCTGATCCTGCTGGCGCCGGGACTGCTGATCGTCTACGAGGGACGACAACTCGAACAGGAAGAGCGGGCAAACCGAAATCAACAGATTGCTCTTCAATCCAGAGTTGAGACCAAGTCACTGGTTGAAAAATTCCTGGCTTTGGTCCAACCACTACCGATGTACGCACTTTCGCCTCGTGATTCACTACAGGACGAATCGATCGCGAATAGCCTCACTGTTCTCGAGAACAAAACATCATTTGTCTCGGAAGATGACACGTTGGTCATTCAGGAAGAGGTGGGCGATACGACGACCGAATTGGTGGAAACAAATTCCACCAACAAGTCTGAAGCCATCGAGGGTGGACCGGTCGAGCTTGATTCCTCAGAAGAAGACAACTTCACATCAAGTGAACTACAACGAATCGGTTTTTTATACCTGCTTACCATTCAGGCCTTCATTCTGGTGAGAATGATGCTTGATCCGATCATGAGTCGCCGGCCATTGTTGGATCCCAATCTGACGGCAGGTGG
Source organism: Rubripirellula sp. (assembly GCA_051010795.1). Classification (GTDB taxonomy): domain Bacteria; phylum Planctomycetota; class Planctomycetia; order Pirellulales; family Pirellulaceae; genus Rubripirellula. Next base: position 15,589 of record JBPCVE010000170.1, on the reverse strand, counting down.
TTTAATGTTTCTTGGGATTTCCCTGTTCGTGTTCATGATGGCAAACGTTGTTCGCAGCGACCCACAAACACAATACAACCAGGGTCCTGAACTCGGTCCGGGCTACGCCATGATGCGCATGCTGCCCTCGATTCCAACACTACCCATTAACAGCCAGTTGGATGGATTCCCAACGGACCTTCGACCGGAGCCAACCGCAGCAGAAAAGCAACTGGCAGTTGTCGCCAAGGTGCTGGCAATTCTGGCACACTTGGGGATCGTGGCGGCAATCATTCTCATCAGCAATCGACACTTTGGAAACACGCGTGCGGGCGTGGGATGTGCAACGCTGTACTTGATACTTCCCTATACGGCACAAATGACGGGGCGTGTTGATCATGCGCTACCCGCTGCGTTTCTGCTGTGGGCCATCCTCACCTACCGACGGCCACTGATTGCCGGCATGTTTGTTGGACTCGCTGGTGGTCTCGTTTACTACCCGCTTTTTCTGCTACCACTTTGGATCAGTTTTTATTGGAAGCGTGGAGTCAGAAATTTTATCGTCGGAACCGCCTCCATGCTGGCACTATTAATGCTGGCGTTATGGTTTGATGACTCATCTACTTTGGCTGACCATCTTCAGCACATGTACGGTGTTCTAAGTCCGTTGCGTGATGCTGAAACACTTCAGGGACTGTGGGCACTTGGCTGGAATCCTTTCTGGCGTCTTCCGGTCATTGTTGCCTATGTGATTCTTAGCGCGTTCTTCGCGATCTGGCCTGCCCAGAAGAATCTTGGAACCATCTTGAGTGGCTCTGCTGCGTTGATGATTGCGGCTCAGTTTTGGCATGGTGAAAGTGGTGGTCTTTACATTGCCTGGTTCCTGCCGTTGTTACTGCTGACTATCTTTCGACCCAACTTGCAGGACCGCATTGCCACGAAAGTGGTCGCGGGCCCCAAGGTGATTCGGGGATCAAAAACGGAGCTTGAAACAGTTTGAATGAATCTGCATCGGATCAACCCATGGAGGGTGCGTCCGCAGCCCTGGAACGCTATCAGACACAGCTGAAGTCGATTGATAATGAACGGGAAGCTTTACAAATCAAGGATCGGCAATTCAGCAAAATTCGCGCGACCCTGTTTCTTTTTTCCGTAGCCTTCCTGGTCGTTGGCTACGGTTTTGACGGGCTTCCCTACGTGGGCTGGTTTGGCTGGGGTGGCCTGGTGCTGTTCCTGATAGCAGTGACCGCGAATGAACCTGTTCGTGAGAAACTCGAAGAACTGGGTCGACATCGTAGTGTGGTCCGCCGACTGGTGGCCCGTCTGGAACGTGACTGGGATCGCCTGTCCACCAAAACGCTCGCCAAAAGCCTGGCCGAGGTCGAACTGCCGGGACACCGTCGCGATGTTGCCAGTGATCTCGATTTACTGGGCCATGCGTCCCTGTTTCACCTGGTTTCCATGGCTGCAACTACGCCAGGGATTCGCACACTCGCAAATTGGCTAGCAGGTCCCGCAGAGGAAAGTGACGCCAAACAACGCTGGATCGCTGTCAACGCGTTAGCACCCATGCGAGAGCAGCGACTTCGCTTCTACACTCTTGCCAGACAGGTTGCCGACAGTAGCGGCGACCCAGAAAACTTCATCCAATGGGCGACGGGTCCCGCATGGCTCGCCAAGCGTAATTGGCTGGTCGTGTGGTCCCACGTATCCGTAGTTTTAGCCGGCATCTTTCTATTGCTCACGGTGATCAGCGGTTTTGGACTTTTAACTGCTCAGGTTTTCATCGGAAGCCTCGTCGCGATGGGTTGCCTGATCGCAATCAACATGGCGTTGACCACTCTGATGCTGGGTCCTGCACACGCAATTTTTTCCATCGCAATGGCGAATCGTCGTGCAGTGAGTGATTACGAAGAAATTTTTTCCTCTGCTGAGTGGCTTCCCAGTTCTGATCAGGATTCGAACCAGAAGTTCCTGAATCGAATTAGCGACCGGATGCTGAAAAATGATCGGTCTGCACAAGCTGGGATGCGATCTTTACAAAAGGTCGCTGCTGCCGGTGGTTTACGTCAATCAGCTGGCACCTTTTTGATCTATTTGCCACTGCAAGGCCTGACACTTTGGGATGTTCGTGTTCTCAGACGACTTGAAAACTGGCAAGCTGAATACGCAAGTGAAGTCCCTGGCTGGTTTGACGCTTTGGGCGAGTTGGAATCACTGATCTCCGTTGCTTCCGTGCGCGACGAGTATCCATCATGGTCGCAACCGGAATGGGTATCCGCTTCGGATTCCCCTGCCATTGCAGCCACTGCCATTGGGCATCCACTGCTGGCTGATGATGCACGTGTCTGCAACAACGTTCAAGTGGGACCACCGGGCACCATCCTGCTTGTCACAGGAAGCAACATGTCGGGAAAGAGCACAATGCTGCGTAGCATCGGATTGAATGTAGCACTGGCGGCCGTGGGGGCTCCTGTCTGCGCCAAAAACTTCTGTTTACCCTCAACTGAGTTGGCGACAAGTATCCGAGTCAGTGACAATGTCGCAGAAGGTGTTTCGTTCTACATGGCAGAGCTAAAGCGGTTGAAAAGCGTGGTTGATCACGCTCGAGAAATGAGTCGCACCAACGATCGTGTCTGTCTATTTCTGCTGGATGAGATTCTTCAAGGAACCAACAGTCGCGAACGTCAAATCGCAGTGGTGCAAGTCCTGCGGCATCTGATGGATTACAAATCCATTGGCGCGATCAGCACTCATGACCTCGAATTAGCTGATGAACCCGAATTACAATCCGTCGGGCATGCCGTTCATTTCCGCGAGACGATTCGACCTGATGCATCGGGAAATGAACAAATGACGTTTGATTACATGATGCGTGAGGGAGTTTCGCCAACCACCAACGCACTACGTCTACTCGAAATGGTCGGGCTGGGCGAAGAAGCTGACGAAGAGCACAAATCAGGATAGTCCATTGAATACAGCAGGCTTGTTTTCAACAGATGCCAACAGACAGATGGTCATTCTGACGGATGGGCACTCGAATCCATTGACCGCCAAGACCGCTTGCAGCGTCCTGCGTTATTGTGAGCGTGAGGTCATTGCCGTTCTTGATAAAGCAGCTGCGGGACAAACAGCAGAACAGTTATTGGGAACAGGCGGCAACACACCGGTCATTGCGGATCTGGACTCTGCCTCTAACGCAAAAACTCTGCTGATTGGCATTGCCCCTCCGGGTGGAAAAATCCCAGAACACTGGCGTCCCATCGTCATGGGTGCGATTGCACGAGGGATGAATGTCTTGTCAGGCCTGCACGAATTTCTGGCACAAGATTCTGAGTTCGCTGCCGCAGCAGCGAACTCCGGGACCGAATTAATCGATGTCAGAAATAACGACGAACACGATGTCGCCAACCGACATGGCATTCGTCCAGATTGCCTGCGAATACTCACCATCGGACAGGACTGCTGCGTGGGCAAGATGGTGACGTCCATCGAATTGACGCGAGATTTGATTGCAAGACAGAACCGAGCCAAGTTCATTGCCACCGGACAAACCGGAATCATGATTGCCGGCGATGGCTGTCCGATTGATTGCGTCGTCTCAGACTTTATCAGCGGAGCAGTTGAAAAGCAGATCCTGGCTGGTCAAGATCACGAGATTCTATGCATCGAAGGGCAGGGTAGTCTGGCTCACCCACGTTATTCCGCTGTGACGCTGGGTCTTCTGCACGGTTCCATGCCCCACGGCATGGTGCTTTGCTATGAAGCAGGCCGCAAGGCCGTGCACGGCATGCCAGACATCGATCTCACCAGTCTTGCAGTCTTGAAAGATGCTTATGAATCGGCCGCAACTCTGATGATGCCCAGCCAAGTCATCGGTATCGCCATGAATAGTCGGCTGCTCTCAGTTGAAGCAGCCGAAGATGAACGCCATCGAATCCGGGAAGAATTTCAATTACCCGTTTGCGATGTTGTTCGCCACGGTCCCGCTGAACTAAGCGAAGCCGTTTTGCAACTCAAACAAAAAATCCAGAACAGGTAGACCAGTGACATCGAGTGCAAAATTGCAACTGTCGATTTATCAAAGAGACTTGCCGCTGAAGCACCCGTTCACGATCTCCCGATCCACAATCACAACACAACCCACGGTGATTGTGGAATTGAGTGACGGCACACACTCCGGCTTCGGTGAAGCGACCACCAATGATTACTACGGCATGACCGGCCAGCGGATCATCGATGCCATCGAATCTGTCCGTGGCGAAATTGAACCGATAGTCTGCCTTGATCCAGTTCAACTGTGGGCACAATTGCATTGCCAATTGCTCGATGACCCATTTGCAATGTGTGCAATCGACCAGGCTGCCTACGACCTATGGGGCAAACAACAAAACGCCCCCGTCCATCAACTATGGAAACTCGACATCAATCAACTACCCATGTCGAATTTCACGATCGGAATCGACACGGTCGAGAACATGATCAAGAAATTCCACGAGGTTCCTGATTGGCCCGTTTATAAAATCAAACTGGGAACATCAGATGATTTGAAAATCATCACAGAGTTGCGACGGCATACAACCGCTAAATTTCGCGTTGACGCCAATTGCGGTTGGACCGTGGATGAAACGATCGCCAATGCACGACAACTCTGCGAACTCGGCGTGGAATTCATTGAACAGCCTCTGCCCGCAGAAGACACAGACGGATCAGTTCGAGTTTATCAACATTCGGTCTTACCCATCATGGCCGACGAAAGCTGCATTACCGAACAGGATGTCAAAAGCTGCAAAAACAGATTCCACGGGGTCAACATTAAATTGGTCAAGTGTGGTGGCCTGACGCCAGCACGACGAATGATCCAACAAGCACGTCAACTTGATCTGAAAGTCATGGTCGGCTGCATGACCGAATCAACAGTTGGCATTTCTGCAATCGCACAGTTGCTGCCCCTACTGGACTTTGTCGATATGGACGGTGCCGAGCTACTGGCTGAAGACATCGCAAGCGGCGTACAAGTAAAACGTGGCGTATGCCACTATTCGCAACGGCCTGGATCAGGCGTCGAATTACTGCCCACAAAGTGATGCTCAGGTTCAAAAGAAAAGCCCAGCCCGTATCACCGTGGGTCCATCAAGAAAGTCAGAAAGAACAACCTGCAGGAAGCCAATCGGGACGTCGGGGCTTTGAAGCGGGTGAAGGGAATCGAACCCTCGTATTCAGCTTGGGAAGCTGATGTTCTACCATTGAACTACACCCGCAAAGCAAACTGCGGACAGGACTGAAAAGTCTGGTCCACGCACAGGCGACTGTCAATGCAAGACAAGCTGACAATTGTAAATAAGGTCGTTCAGCAGAAGTGGAATTCACTGCCGACCTGGTCTGTAGTTAGAGGATAAATCCGCCGGTCGTCAGACAGAAAGCCAGTAACATGCAGAGCCAGACAACATCTAGAAAATGCCAATACTGGGCTGCAAAGTCAACTGGCCAATGGCGTTCGTGATCATATCGCCCTAACCATGAGCGGATAGACACCACCGTCAATGCGACAACCCCTCCCGCGACATGGGCAGCGTGCAACAACGCCAACACAACGACCATTCCAACAACGCCTCTTCCGGTACCACCGCTCAAAGCAGGCCCGGCCAGCATCTCGCTCATCGCGTCGAACTGCAGTCCCATGAAGATGACGGCAGTGATCCCGCTAACCAATAACAATACACTGGTGGCTAGGCGTTTCTCACGTCGAATGGCTCGCGTTGCGGCGTGAACAAGCACGCTGATCACAAGCAAACACGCCGTGCTGATCAGAAACATCGATGGCAGGGGAGCGGCAGACTCCGGATCACCACGTCTGGAATAGGCGTAGATCCCGTAAAGCAAAATACTACTCAAAAAGAAAACAACCAACGAAACAAGAAACAGCGTGCCACCTAAATGGTGCTGCTTGTCGCTTGGCAAAATTGCCTTTGGCTTTTGCAGTCGCGAAGTCATGGAAAAAAACATCGGTCACTCATATAGCTCAAGACGCCTACGGAGGCCAAACCGCAGCGAGACCAAGCTAGTTAACTGATGGAAATCGCCCTTTGTGTTAATTGAATGGATTGACGTACCCGGGCGTATCGCCAAAGCAAATGCCCATCGCTCGTGCTGTTTTGACAGCAGAGCCACTGGGATCAACCGTGCGCAAATCACCCACGGCAGCCTCAATAGAGGCGTCAAGAATATCTGGTGGATCATAGCAGACCATCTGACCGAATTTCTTTTCGACAATCAAACGCACTGCATGAGCGCCGTATTGACTCGAAAGAACGCGGTCAAAGGTCGTCGGTCCCCCGCCACGCTGCAGATGCCCCAGCACAACACATCGCACATCCTGATCAATTCGATTTTCCAGTTCTTCAGTCACTATCTGCCCAATACCACCCAACTTTGTCTGCATGTTCTCAGAATCCTGACCAACAACAGTTCCACTGGGTAGTGCGGCACCCTCTGCAACAACCACGAGTGTAAAATTTTTACCCATTTGGGTCCGCTCGTCGATCTTCGCCACAATATTTTCGTAGGTCCAAGCAACCTCAGGGATCAGGATCACATCACCCCCACCCGCGATACCACCGTGCAAAGCGATCCATCCCGTATGTCTCCCCATCACCTCCAACACCATGACCCTGCCATGACTGGCTGCTGTTGTGTGAAGCCGATCCAACGCATCTGCACAACACAGCACCGCGCTGTTGAAACCGAAGGTGTAGGCCGTGCATGACAGATCGTTGTCAATCGTTTTGGGTACTCCCACCACAGGCAACCCCGCTTCATGGAATTGCAGAGCCGTGGACAAGGATCCATCGCCGCCCACAACGATCAGTCCCTCAAGTTTGAAAGTCTCAAATGTCTCGCGCACCTGATCCAAAATACCATCAGCAAGTTCTGCCCTACCGTCTTTTCCTACCCGTGCTCCAAAACGACCTTTGTTGGTCGAACCCAGAATGGTGCCACCCTCAACCAGAATACCGGAAGTAATCTCCGGAGTCAGATGTTGGCACTGAATCGGATCAATCAGGCCCTCAAACCCATTCTTGAATCCGATCACTTGGTAACCAAGCCAGTAGGCAGATTTAGCCACCCCACGGATGACCGCGTTTAACCCCGGACAATCGCCACCCGAAGTCAAAATTCCAATCCGCGGTCGTTCGTCAAGTTCAGCAGCAATCACGTTTGCCTTCAAATCGTTGTCCATTGGATTCCTGACTTGGTACAGAAGCCTTGTGAAGCTTCACAAGATAAAACTCTGTGAAAAAATTTTCTTTGATTGTGAAATACGATTCAACCAGTGGTGCCCACGCCGAGGTTCAGCAGTGAATTGGCCAACAAACAAGTTGTCCGATTTTATCTTTGCCGGAGCGAAGATCCTCGATGACTCATGTACAGAATCACCCCGCGACGGCCATTGTCCCCCACTGCCGCCCTTACGCGACGTAGTTTGATTTAGTTTCCCATCGTTGGACAGGAGGGGGGAGGAGGAACATCCTTCGGTGCGACCAACAAACAGGAGAGTAAAGCAGCAGTGGAAAATCAGCGAAGAAACGGGCTGACTCATAAAAAACACGATCAAAACCTCGACACGAGGCGGCTTTTTAGCAGGATCCAAAACCCCGTTTCATCTTGACGTTCACCGCACAATCGCGGTACGAAATCTCAACATGGAGGTGGAAGAATCGATCGCCGTGCGCCGTCCCCAGAGATGGAGCAAACCGATGGATGCATCGATGGACGATGCAGAGGTGTTGTGGCTGCGCTCTCGCGAGCCTTTTGCCAGCATGGAGGCGAAGTCTTTTCCACGCTCAATACCACTGGAGGGTATCCTCCGAAACGACTGTCGAATCAAACGCTGCGAACCCGGCGAGATCATTGTTCGAGAGGGTGATTATGGCAACAGCGCTTTTCTCGTACTCGCTGGCAGCACAAAGGTAATTATTGAGTCGCTAACGCCTGGGCAACTTGGAAGATCCAGCCCCAAAAAGCTGTCATGGTTTCAGGCAGCCCGCCAATACTTGAGCCGCTCTGGAGTGACTGAGGCCCGCTCTCCCGAGGAAGTCACCGCCACAACTGATTCACAATCAGCCAGCAGTTCGATTCGTCAGATTGACGATCGTCCCGCTATTTTTCTGCAAGACTTCAATGCAGTTTTGAGCGATGAGGCGAGCGTGGAACTGGGCCCCGGCGAACTGTTCGGTGAAGTCGCGGCCATGTATCGATCCCCACGCACAGCTACGGTCATCGCAGCCACCGAGGCGACGCTGCTTGAGATTCGTTGGCAGGGGCTCCGCATCCTGAGACGAGACAAACGTTTCGCAGCCAGTCTGGACGAACATTATCGCACGCATTGGCTGAATGTTCATTTACGTGAAGTTCCATTGTTGCGTTACCTGCCGGAGGCAAGTTTGGAGCGGGTCGCAGAGGCGACCCAAATGCGCTCCTTTGGCCGATTGGAATGGAATGCTGATTACAAACGCACACGAACCCTGCCCGTCGCCGAGCAAATCGAGTCGGAACCGGTCGTATGTGAAGCGGGTCGTATACCTACCGAACTGGTGATTGTCCGCAGCGGTTTTGGCAGGCTATCCCAACATTATGCTGCCTCACACCGCACCACAGCATATCTTGGCAAGGGTCATATCTTTGGCTTGGAGGAATTGTCTTACAACAGCGTACGACCGGCCAACACTCCATTGCTGAGCTTACAAAACACACTGCGGGCTGTTGGATTTCTGGATGCTTTGTTCATTCCTGCAGAAACATTTGCAGCTGACATACTGCCGCATGTACGTCGAACCGAATTGCCCGAAAAAGCAGCAAGCCTACTGTTGCAATCTGCAGAACAGCGAACAGAAGAAGGAGCAGATCGACGGCAGAACACTAGAAAACAGAACACAGTCGCATCCGCAAACAGTGATATAGAAAGTGAGACGGGTCAACAATTCCAACAAACAGCCCTATTAGAGTTCATTGTTCAAAGCCGTCTGAACAATGGCCGCCAAGCCATGGTGATCGATCTTCATCGCTGCACGCGCTGTGATGATTGCGTCAAAGCCTGTAGCGATGCGCATGATGGGAATCCCCGCTTTGTCCGGCAGGGGTTGTCTCATGACCGTCTGCAAGTTGTCGAAGCTTGCATGCAGTGCAGTGATCCTGTTTGCATGATCGGATGCCCAACCGGATCCATTATGCGGGATGAGGATTCCGGAGTCGTCCAGATTCATGAATCGATTTGCGTAGGTTGTGGCACCTGTGCTGCTGCGTGCCCTTACGAAAACATCAGAATGACCGAGGTGTTCGACCACCAGGGTCGGCCTTATCGCGATGTGACTACCGATTTGCCCATTGTCAAAGCGACCAAATGCGACATGTGCAGTAAACTTCCATCTGGGCCAGCATGCGCTGCTGCCTGTCCCCATGATGCACTTGTCCGAATCGATCTAACTGAGTCCAAACCACTACAGGAGTGGCTCGATCTACGGAGCTAGACGCATGCTCATTCCTTCATTTCGTCAACGTCGCCGCATTGCCATCACACTGACCTTGTTTGCATTCGTTGTGATGTTTGGCATTGTTTGGATCCAAACCGGTCGATTGGCAGACGTCGCTGTATTGACGGGTGGAACACTTCTTTGCTGCATACTTCTGCTGGCGTTGTTCGGCATGCGCCGTCGCATACCGATCCTGCCATTGGGCAGTGTTAGCACATGGACTCAAGTTCATATCTATATGGGATTCTTTACGGCCGGTGTCTATTGGATGCATGTGCCGAATCTGATTGGAAATGGTATTTTCGAGTGCGCGCTATCGATCGTTTTCTTGCTTGTCACGGGCAGTGGTTTCTATGGCTTGTATGCCTCACGAACCCTGCCAAAACGGCTTACCGCTGTAGAGGGACAGCATCGCTTTGACCGAGTTGAATGGCATCGCGGACAAATAGCAGATCACGCACGAAAGCTGCTTGAAGAACTTAGTGTGCATGTCGGCATACCGGTTCTCGGCAGTTTCTACACGCAACACCTGAATCCCTTTTTCAATTCGCGTCCTTCGCTGGCTTACGTGCTGGTGCCGACCGGTGGACGACGGCGAAGATTGCTAAGTGACCTGAAGGATTTGGAGCGGTATCTCGAAAGCGAGGGTCGAGGAACGGCTGGAAGATTTGCTGCGTTGGTGCGGCGCCGAGACGACTTGGATTACCAATTCGCTTTACAACTACGTTTGCGTTTGTGGGTGGCTTTTCACAGCATTTTGACGTTGGCCCTGGTGACCGGTGGGCTGGTCCATAGTTTCCTGGCCTTCCGGTTCGCGGGATAGCAATCAGGCTGTCAACTCACTCTCTCTGATACACGCAACGGTACGGAACAAGCTGATACAAGAAGATGCGACGAGACGAACTGCAACTACCGCAACCTCCCAGAAACGATCGCCCCGGTGACCGTTGGATGTGCGGACGTAGCAGCGGTCATGAACCCTGTGTGCGAGGTCCCAATGACCGTGGCATTTGCCCGATGGAAAAACCTTGTCACGTCAAACGCTCATGGTACGGGCGTCGTCGCCGCGCGTTGCTGATAGCAACGATCGCTTTGATCGCGATTTTGTTGTTCATGATCAAATCACGACACCAGATGGCAATCATAAAACCTGGCGATCTATCAAATCCCCACGCCCAGATCCTTGCTGCCACCCTGACCCCAAAACGCTGTGCCGCTTGCCATCCGCAGGCCACCGATCGTGAAAATCCATGGTTTGATCCATCCCATTCGGGTCATCAAAACCTGACGCAAACTGATGCGTGCCTCATTTGTCATCACAAAACGATAGGAAAAAAAGTTGCCAAACTCGCTCACAACCTGAATGCACAACAACTGGCGCGACTGACACTCTCACGACAACGCTTGGCTTCTCTTCCTGATCAACCCAACACGTGGCAAGATTTGCTTCCTGGCCCGTCCGTCGACATGAACAACATCGAAGGTGCGACTTGCCACCGCGAACATCGTGGCTTGACTGCTGACCTGCTGGCCATCTCTGACACATCGATCTTCGCAGTCCCGATACGATTTCGATCAACACTGATGCCAACAGGCGATCACAATTGCCCGAGAGTAAGGCTTCCTGAACGGCCCTGGGTTTCTCATCCTCCCTCGAGTTTGCTTTTATGAGAGTCCTTGTGATTCAACATAGTGCCGCCGATTCGTTGGCTGCCGCGGAAGGAGTGATTGCAGAATTAGGGCATGAGATCATCACGGTACGCATCGATCGTCAGCATCTCATTCCTAAATCCGTTGACTGCGATGCGATGATCATGCTGGGTGGCCCGTATCCACTGACGATGGACAACCGTCCCGACTGGATTGCCAACGAACAAGAGTTGGTAAGGAAGTATGTAGATAAGGGCCGACGTATTTTGGGCATTTGTCTGGGAGCGCAAATTCTCGCGTCCGCGCTTGGGGCATCAGTTAGCCGCAATGCACAAGCGGAACTCGGTTGGCATACGATTCGACGCACTTCAGGGGCACCCTCACGGGTAGACGAGAGTCTTCCACCGCGAATGACCGTCTTTCAGTGGCATAGAGACACTTTTGACATTCCAAATGGAGCGCAACACCTCTACGAATCTGACGGTTGTCGCAACCAGGCCTTCAGTCTGGATGATCGCGTCTATGGTTTTCAGTTTCACCTCGAGGCTGACCTGCGGACCATTCGAACATTTCTTACGGTCTCGAAATACCGCAAACTGGCAGGCAAGGGCATTCAAACTGAAGCAGAAATCATGGCGAGAACCGACCGGCATCTGCCTGACCAAAGAAAGCACATGAGTTCTTTTCTGGCTCACCTGCTGCCCGCCGCTGGTAGCGAAGCGATCCATGATTCATGAATACAAAAATTCAAAACATCTTTGTGGCATTCATGGCAGTTACGACCAGAACATGAGACCAAAGCCATCCATCATCACCTTGGTGAGACGATCACGATCTTGAAGAATACCTCGCGAAAGAAATTGACCACAGTTTGATAAGTAGCAGGGCTGATAAAAGTCAACATATGTCCCTGTTTGGGGATCACAGTAAGACGGCTATCGATTCCGGCTTTGACTTGCGACTTGTGAAACTCTTGCGTCCCCGCCAACGGTACCAGAGCATCACCCTCTCCATGAAACAATTGAGTCACCGGATCATCGCCCGACACATGGGCAGCAGGGGACGCCGCGATATAAGCTTCGGGTTTTTCCCGTCGAGATCCGCCCAAAAAATACGCCATGGTACTGTTATCAATGGGAAGCGAACGAAAATCACAGGGAGGGCCTCCCGCGCAAACGGCGCAAATTTTCGGTAGTTGCTTCCACCTAGCATCTGTGACGGGCCAGTTGCTTGCTGCCGCTCTGACTACCATGGTCTCATCTGCCAAAGAAGCCAGCAGCGCCGAGAGATGGCCACCCGCTGAATAACCAAACAAGCCAACCTGATTTGAGTTCAACTTGAGGCGTTGAGCATTTTGATGAACCCAAACCATCGCTGAACGCACATCATCTACCTGTGCCGGAAATTTATGAGTCGGCGCCAAGCGATAGTTGATCGCTACAGCCACGATGCCTTCTTGCGCTAACAATCTTGAGTAAGTCGCGATTGACCACTTATCGCCAGCGGCCCAACCGCCCCCATGAATCACAATCACGACGGGGTAACCGTTGTGCGGTGGATCTGAAGCAGGTAGATACACATCGCACAGCCCAGCTTTACCTTTCTGTTCACTGAATCGCTGATTCTGCTCGACTCTTACACGTTTGGCGGACGTTGAGTTTCGGCTGCCTGCAGCAGATTCGCTGGAATCTTCGGCACTCTTGAGTGCTGGCTGCGATTTGACCGAAGTGTCGTGGGTCGTATTTTTCGTCGCTGTGTCCTGAGTCGCTATCTTTTTCTGAACTGGAGTATCTGCCCCTTGAGATGCCACGGCGTTGACTGAAGTGGCCAAAGTGAGGATCACGACCAGCGTCCCGAGAGTGAAACTTCCAGCTGAAAGGTTGGGTCTGTAGGGCATGGCGCGAGTTTTCAGGGCAAGCGGGAGGTGGGAGAAATCTGGTCGCACCGTATAATAGAGCATCGCCCAAAAAATAGGGCAGACGCCTAGGCCAGTCGAATCTCAACCCATCGGACTCTTCTATCAATGTCAGTCGAATTAAACACCGTACCTGAGGCAGTGGAGGCGATCCGCCGCGGTGAAGTGGTGATCGTTGTGGATGCGGAGGATCGCGAAAACGAGGGCGACTACATCTGCGCGGCAGAAAAGGCCAGTCCAGAGGCCGTCAACTTCATGCTCGGTGGGCGGGGTCAACTGTGTGTGTCGATTCTCCCAGAGGTCGCAAAGCGGCTCGATCTGAATCCTGTCGTGGTGCAGAACGATGCTCCTTTAAAAACTGCCTTCCTGACACCGATCGATATCCGGGAGGCAAAGACCGGGATCACAGCCACAGAGCGTAGCGAAACGATCCGTCGACTTGCGTCGCCAGAATGTTCCACGGATGACTTTGTCCGTCCGGGACACGTCTACCCCTTGTTGGCGAAACAGGGTGGTGTGCTTCGTCGCGCGGGCCACACGGAGGCAGCTGTCGACCTGGCTCGAATGGCCGGCTTAGCACCTGCTGCTGCTCTGTGCGAAGTTTTAGACGACGAAGGTGGACGTGCAACCCGTGATCGTCTTGGTGAAATCGCAACCGAAAAAAATCTCAAAATCATCAGCATCGAGCAATTGATTGCCCACCGACGCGTGAGTGAAAAGTTAATCAGTCGTGATGCGGAATCACAGCTGCCAACAAAGTACGGCAGCTTCCAGATTATCGTGTTCGGGGTTCAATACGAAGCTCAGGAACCGATCGCCCTCGTGTTTGGTGACCTGACCGCTCCGGGACCACCACCTCTGGTACGAATGCACAGCAGTTGCTTCACTGGTGACTTGGTGGCTTCACTGCGTTGTGATTGTGGCGATCAACTGCACATGGCGTTGAAAATGATCAGCGGCGAAGGACGCGGCGCGCTCGTTTATCTTCCTCAGGAAGGTCGCGGAATTGGCCTGGCGCAAAAAATCCGGGCGTACGGGCTGCAAGACAACGGATTGGATACTGTCGAAGCCAATCATGCTCTGGGGTTCAAAGCTGACATGCGTGACTACGGGATCGGGCTGCAAATCCTGAAAGACCTGGGGCTCAGCAAGGTCCGGCTGCTAACCAACAATCCCAAAAAGACCGAGGCATTCAATCTGCGCGGTTTTGACCTTCAGGTCGTCGATCAAGTGCCGATTGTGCCTCCGGTGAACGAGCATAATCAGCGGTACCTCGAAACCAAGCGGGCAAAGATGGGTCATCAGCTGCCCGACATGTAAGCTTTGAGCCACCACTTCAGTGGAAAAGGGCGGGACCAAGACAGGTGCTGCGCGAAGACGACAGCACCGCCGAGCGATGGGGGTGCGATCTCGTCAGTAAGTTGGCAAATCAATAAGTTGTCAAATCAATCCGGAACGGTGGCTGGGTAGAGCGGCGTAGGCGGGATAGAATACGGCAGTGGCAGCCGATCCATGCGGGTGCCTCCTTTCGCCCCACGAAGCATTCGGTGCCGCTCATTCATGTCCACAACCGCCGAAAATGAATGGCTTCGACAGGTGACCGTCTTGGGCGTGGGCCTGTTGGGTGGCAGCGTTGCCTTGTCCTTGAGGCGTGCTTTGCCTCAGACACGGCTGGTCGGATTGGCCCGAAACCGAGAAAAGCAACATTTCTTGGCATCCAGCGGTATTGTCGATGTGACAGCTGAAACGATCTCGGAGGCCTGCCAGCACAGTGATGCAGTGGTCGTCGCCTCACCGGTGGATCGCATCGCGGAAATGGTCATTTCGGCGGCTGCAAGCTCACCTGCGGATTGCTTGATCACTGACGTGGGCAGCACCAAACGCCAAATTGTGGCGAGCGTAGGCGAGGACCCAACGGCGAGCAGAAAATTTATCGCAGCGCATCCCATTGCTGGATCTGAGAAATCGGGCCCCGAAAACGCAACCGGCTCATTATTTGACGAAAAACTGGTCGTCGTGACACCCACAGAAACGACCTGCCCCCAACTGCTGGAAAAAGCCCACCAGTTTTGGAGGCTGACCGGTGGACAAACATGTGAAATGACGCCATCTGAGCATGACACCCACTTGGCAGCGATCAGCCACATGCCACACTTGGTGTCCGCACTGGTTGCAAAAATCGCGTCCCCCGAGGCTGTGCCGCTGGCAGGCAGCGGATGGCGGGATATCACTCGAGTGGCAGCGGGCGACCCCACACTGTGGGCAGCCATCTGCAGCGAGAATCGAGCAGCCATCGGAAGCGAATTGAAACAAGTCGCAGAAGAATTGGAACGGTTGCGGCAGATGCTGCACCATGCAGATGACGCTGCCTTGTACCAATGGCTCACTGAAGCCAAAAAGATCAAAGAACAGTCTCCCTGAGACGCACTTGCATTGAATCACTCACAGGGTCTGAGAACATGCCTCTCTGGCAAATCGATATCTATCCGGCAGACGATCAAGTCGATCGTGAAGC
>JBPCVE010000169.1:0-9000 GCA_051010795.1 Rubripirellula sp. | reverse complement strand
GGGGGAGGCGGAAAGCAAAAGAAGTAATGTAAGGGGGAGGATGGAGAAATAAAAGTGAATGGAGGGAGAAATGACTAGTCGATACATTGGGAATGGGAAGACGCCGACCGAGAACTCTCGGAGGTGTTGTTCCAACCGCCGCCACGGAGCACGCGGGACGAGCCAGCCTCTCCATCTTTCTAAGGCTTACGGCATGTGTGTCACATGATGGAGGTGAGGCTGCTCAAATCAATAGAGTAATTGTTCCTATTCAGGCTCGATGCCAGGACCTGCCCAATCAAACAGCGTGGGATTTCCCATTTCGTGCCTTTTGAAGTTGGGACGCGAGTTCTGCCCGTTGTTCATCATTCAGAATTTTCGACAACCAAGTCGCTAAAGCACTCACGGCTGGCGAGCCGTCAACAAATACGGCTTCGGGTTTGGCTTCGCCTTTGAACACTGGAGTTCGTTTTTGCGAGGTTTGAAGCGTTAGTTCGAGTCCCTCTGCCGCTACTGAAGGGCCAGACAGGCCAGGACACTCCAAGCCAAACGCCGTAATTAACGGGGTTTGGCTTTTTTGTTGCGCGTCGTTTCCCTAGATGGACCATCGATCGTGCTCATTGATCTCACTTTGGTCAATGCTTCAAGCTTTTACTTATATTGCAAGCGAACCAGTTGTCGATCCACGCTGTGACGCTTTGGCCTTTCTCGATGCAGCTCAGTTGCCGCCTCTGATCAGACGGAAACAATTTGATCAGATTCAAAAATCACGAGAACCTTTTCTCTGCTTGTGGGTCTAAGTCTTCGTAGCTGCTGTATAGGTGGCTACCAGCATGATGAGTAGGGAACTTCCCTCTCCAACCTGCCCGATCCGGGCAAGGTGGAATTCGTCGTTGACGGACATGCGGCCTTTGGCAATCCCACGGATCCCATCTCGGCCGCCGCTGGCCAGGCAATGATCTCATTGCATGCAAACACGCGTCCACTCATTGCATCAGCAACCACAAGCAGGAACACGAAACCATGCGCAAGCTCATAGCCAATTTAAGCCGTCGACGTTTCCTTGGTTCGGCAACTCTGCTTGGAATAGCTTCAACGCTTCTTCCGGGCAAAGCAGTCCGAGGTGGGAGTCCGACAGCAAAGAAACGAACAGTAACAAAAGATTCAACCGGAAAGCGGACGTTACCCTCAAACGGGAAAAATGGTCCGCAAATCGTCTGGACATCCGTAACGTGCCATGGCGGCAACATGCCCTGTCTCAATGCCGATGGTCACCCAACCTTCGCGAACCCTCATGGGTGGACAACCGAGCAGATGGATGACATTTACGGCAGATTCCTCCGTCCTCGGTCCATGGCCTTCACCGTCAAGTGGATGGGCCTGGCTTACTACATGAAAGAAGGACCTTACGCGACCGTACGAACACGATTGGAGAACCAGACCCATGACTGAGAAGAGATGCCAAAGACTGCTCATTCAAGCAAGTCGATCACGTTGAACTTCATCACCCTGTGTAGCTTCAAGTCCTTGCCACTTTGGCTGGATACCTCAATCAAAGCGGACAGCCGTGTCGTGCCAGTTTTTGAAATCAATCCCACCGAAGCCAGCTTGCTGAAAATGCCGTCCTGAACTTCATCAAGCTGTTGCAATGGAATTGTTCACTTTCAGAAATGGTTCACATCGTTTTGCTCTAAAAAAGATTCGTTCCCAACTCGCTGAGTGACACGCTCACGATCGTCATCTATTTTGCCAGAAGCCCTGGCAACCAGAGACTGAATGCCGGAACGAACGTGATGATCAGCAACGTGATCAGCAACGGAATGAGAAATGGAACTGTTCCGCGAGTGACGGTTTGAACGGAGCTACCCGTGACGCTGCTGAGCACATACAGCACGAGTCCAACAGGGGGAGTCAACAGACCGAGGACCAAGTTGAGAATCATCACGATTCCAAGATGCAGCGGATCGATTCCAAATTCGATGGCGGCAGGAAGCAGAACAGGAACGGTGATCAGGAGTCCTGCAACTGGCTCGAGAATCATTCCAGTGATCAGCAGAACGACATTGATCAGCAACAGGAATACGATCGGATTGTCCGTGAACTGCAGCATTGCCTCGGTCACTGCTTGAGGCCCTTGTTCACGAGCGATGACCCAGCCGAACAGACCGGCAGCCGCAACGATCAGCATGATCGAACCGGTGGTGGTGGCCGTCTTCACCAGGACTCCGCGGAATGATTTGACCGAAAGCGACCGATAAAAAACGCTCAAAATCAACACCCACATCACGGCTGCCGCCGCTGCTTCGGTTGGAGTGAAGATCCCGCCTAGAATTCCGCCAAGAATGATGACGGGCGTCAGCAGGACCGGAAGCGCCGATAGGATTGCCTTGTTGACTGGAGTATTCTGGGTGATTGCTTCTTCACGCAGTGGGTTTTTCCGAGCATCTCGATAAACGAAGATGCAGAGGATTGATGTCAGCACCAGTGCGGGTAGCACTCCTGCGAAGAATAAAGCTCCCACAGAAACGCCAGCGGACACCGCGTAAACAATCGCTGGGATACTTGGTGGCATGATCGGCCCAATGAGCGATGATGCTCCGGTCAAACCGAGCGCAAACTTTTCGTCATAGCCGCGTTTCTTCATCGCCGGCACAAGCACGGAACCGAGTCCCGCAGCATCGGCGATGGCGGCACCGCTCATCCAGGAAAACATCAGGCTGCTAAAGACATTTACAAATCCCAAATTGCCGGGAATTTTCTTGAACAGTATCAGCAACATCCGAAACAGTCGGTCGGCCAGACCGCCAGCGTTACTCAGATAACCCGTCATGATGAATAGCGGAACAGCCAGAAGCGGGAATGAATCGACCGACCCAACTGTCTGCTGAAGCGCGACTCCGAGCGTGATGTCCTGTGAACATGCCACATAGACAAGACTCGGCAAAAGCATGCTGATGGCGACTGGCACCCGCAAACACAAAAGCACCAGGATGGCAATGACAAGTACACCCAGAATCATTCGCTCTGCTCCATATCCAGTTGAAAGGCTTCTTCTTCAACATGGGGTTCACGCGGAATGGGCTTTCCTGTCATCCAAACCTGAAAAAGATTCACGAGAGAATGCACTGCCATCAGCAATAAGCCCACCATGCCCGCTCCGTACCACCAGCTCTTGGGCACTCCCAAAGCTGGCGATCCCACCTTACCCACATACCAGACAAAATTGGCACCACCAATCAGCAGCAACAGGCACGTGACTGCGACCACAACGTAGCTCATGCATTCGATAAACAGCTTTCCGCCGTCGCCAACTCGCGACGAAATGATGTCGACCGCGATGTGCCGTCCCTCGGCCATTACGAATGCGGCCGAGATAAAAGTCATCCAGATCAACGCGAGTCGCGCGACCTCTTCGCTCCACTGGAACGGGCGGCCAGCGACATAGCGGGCGACGACTTGCGCTGCCATCGTTGACACGATGACCAACAGAAACAGGCCCGCAACCGTCTTTTCACCCAGCACCATCCATCGAACGCAAGTCGCCAACGGAAGCGGTTTTTCACTGCTGGATTCGGATGAATTGCTGGCAGGTGGGGCAGAATCCATGAATGCGTCGTCGGCTTCAGACTTCTCTGGCCCGGTGTCATTATCGTTCATTGAGCATCCTCTTTTGACGTTTCAGCGGTGATGCGATTGTAGACATTGCTGAATTTGAAACCTTTCGAAAAGTACTTTCGGCATCGTTCGCGGAAAGCGTCGACGTCAACATCTTCAATGATCTCCATCGTTCCGTCTTTTCGCCATTCTTCGATCAGCTTCTTCTCGTCTTTAATCAATCCTTCATAAACCTCGTCACCCAGTTCCTGAATCGAATCGAGCAGCGCTTTCTGTTGATCGGCCGTCAGTCGCTTCCATGTGCGTTCGTTGACGAGGATTTGCAACGACGACTGAATGTGACCTGTCAAATTCAGGCACTTCTGTACTTCATGGAATCCCATCGATTTGATCACCGGCACCGGATTCTCCTGGCCGTCAGCAATTCCTTGCTGCAGTGCAAGGTAGACTTCGCTGAACGCAATCGGCATCGGGCTTGCACCGAGTGCCTCGGCAGATGCCTGAAAGATCCGGGCTCCGGGCGCTCGCAATCGAAATTTCTCCAGATCATCCGGGTGACGAATGGGTTTGTTCGACGTGAGATGCCGTGATCCATAGGCCCACGTATCCAGAACGCGCGCATCATGCTTCTTGCGAAGTTGGTCCCATTCCGGAGCCATCTTGTCACTGCCGGCAATTTCCAGCATGTGATCAAGGTCGCGAGTTGCAAAAGCGGCATCCAACACGCCAACTGGTGGGTGCCACATTGCAAGAAACGACGGTCCCGTGATTGCCAAATCCAGCTCACCGGCCACCAACTGTTCCAGTATCTCAGATTCACTGCCCAGTTGTGCCGCCGGATAAACCGTCACATCCAACTCATTGGTTTTTTCACGAATCCGCTCAGACAAAAGCTCCGTCCCGTACACGTGAGTCGGGGCAGAGACCTCGTAAACATGCGCCATTCGCAGCGTCAACGGTTTGTCGCTTGCTTGTTCAGATTCACATCCACAGAGCAGCACAACCGCAACAAGAACTAGCAGGCACAACCGCCGATCGATCAGAGATATTTTGTTCATTCTGGAGCTTCCTGTTGCAACTCGTAGCCATGACCCGAAGGTTATACCCGAAATTTGCTGTCCTCATACCTGCAAGCGGAATGGCCCCATAACGATTCAATCACTTCGACCGAGAAGACCGTTCAGGATCACCGGTCAGGGTGTTGACTTTGCCTAGCGAAGCGAACTCATCGGCGTATTCCCGCTCCGGTGCATCCGTTTGTTATCCGTTAGAGTGAGTTTCGGAGTAAATTTTTACATGAGGCATTAATTTGGACAACTCGGTGAATTGCTCGCGTGTTAGCCCTGACCATTGAGTGAAGTGGATCTCTTTGAGGCGGGGCAGCGCCATTAACGGCGAAAAGTCAATGTCATCAACCATTTCAATATTGATCCCAAGAGATTCAAGCCTAGTCAATTTGGATAATGGCCTAAAATCCTCGATGGTTTCGCAGTCGAGACACACGCCGCGCACTGAATTGAACATATCCACACCAAGCCAGTCGACAAGAAAGTCGGGAACACATGGAATTGCGTAACGGCCAGTCGGTCTATTCGCATCGTACTGGAAACTGATATGTCCTCGTTGCGTTACAACCCACTCTCTTCCTTCCCTTTGCATTCTGGCCTTACGAAAGGGCAAAGCGAGAGACAATGCAACCAGGAAGGTTACGATCGCCAGAGTCCGAATGGTAAATCGTCGTTGCATAGTTGGAAGTCGGATAATTGATAAATACCCGCATTGAGCTTAACTGTCTGGGCGATTCCCTCGAGAGAGACGAAGCAACCAAACAGGAGATCGTTTATGGCAAACCCATTTTTTAGTCACAACAAGAACATCCCATCACATCTCAAACTGCGGCTCTGCCTCCAGCAAGCTATTTTTTCCGATGCTTCAGCATGAAATCAAGAGCAATGATGTCTGCTGCATCTCTCAGGTCAAGCCGCAGGTGATGCCCCTGATCTTTCGCTTCACAAATGGCAAGCTCAATGCCATCGCTATTGGTGTAGGTCCGCACCTTGATTTCGGTGCCGTGAGCTTTCATGACAGGCTGGGACTTGCACTCATTAAATGCCCGCCAGACCGCCATGCGTTGCTCCGCTGAATGCATCGTGACCTTCGGATTCGTCGTTCCAAGGTAGCTCTTATCCCGATCACCAATCACTTGCATCAAGTGAACGGGCGTGGTGTTTTCATCTGGATCATGGGCCCCCTTGGCCATCCCACAACTCATGGGACAAACAGTAGCAAACAATGCACTCTCCTTCGCAAGCCGATAGCAGAAAAGCCCACCACTGGAATGGCCTGTCGCATAAATGGCCTTTGCATCTGCAAGCCCGTTGGAGATCAACGCTTTGATGGCCTCACGTATCAACCCAACATCATCGTGGTTCACCACATGAAAATCTTCCTTGAAGTTCCATTTTTTTAACGACTGAACTGCGTCCACGCCGATCAAAATCAAATTGCGACTGTCCACATGACGCCGCCAGCGTGCAACTTGCTTATCCGCATTTCCACCGGCCCCATGAAAACAGAACAGGATGGGGTAGTTCTTCGCTTTGTCAAACGTCTTGGGGACAACGACAACCAGTCGCCTCAGTTCGCCATCATATTTTACCTGAATCTCATTCAGTCCCGAGTGAAGCTTTCTAGGTGACAAAGCATTCCAATCCGGGTTCTGCGCGATCACTGAAACCGACAGCACGGAGTGAACCAAAGCACACAAGCCGACCAACATCATGCATCGCATGTTCATCCTTAGTCCTGCAATTTCGTACAACGACAACCCCATACCAGTCCAACACATTTCAGTTGTTTCTACAGTGCGACTGTTTCGAGACTGCAACAACGGCAAACCGGTTTTTGGCATGATCGCATCGTTCGTTACTGATCGCCAGCCCATTGATTAGCGAAAAGCATCCTGAACATATTGAATCAAATCAGCAACATCCTGCAATTCAAGATTCTGTTCAAGCCCGTCAGGCATCAAAGATTTCCGTGAAGCTTTGAGCAGTTCGATGTTGTCACGCAGCACAGTCGTTCGCTTCCCTTCCGCAGCAAGCAGCGTGATACTGGTCGCAGTTTCGGTTTCAAGTTTTCCACTGAAAGTCCTGCCATCTACAGTTAAGATGGAGTAATTGAAATAACTCGCATCTACAGCACCACTGGGATCAATAATCGACGCCAGAAGTGCTTCTTTTGTCTTGTTGGTAATCGAAGCCAACTTGGGCCCAACATCGTACCCCTCATCCTTGACTTTATGACAATTGATGCACAACTTTTTGAACAGCGTCTGCCCGTGCCTTGCTTCACCCTTCAGCTTGATCGCTGCTGAATATCGAGCTAACACCTCTGCTCGATCAGCCGATACTTTTGCCGATAAAAGTCCTTTCCATGAACCTGAATTTTGGTTGTCATTGAGCAACTGTTGCTGGATGGGTGCTGGCAGTTCACTTGAGCTGACGCTTCCATTTCGCACGTGAGCCAACAGTCTGGCCGACCAGGCAGCACGACTCACCATGGCATTGAGTATCTGTTTTCGTTGTTCAGGACTGTGCGACTGCCAGCCATCGAGTAGAACCTCCGCCACTTCAGGATCATTGATATTCGCAAGTCGTGAAATCACCTGTTGTTGCACAAGCACGGGTGAACGGGGCCCCAACAACTCAGCGAGTAACTCAAAATCCGAGTCTCGTTTGTCTTGTTCACGCCCCAACAAGTGGACGGCGACCGCGCAAAGATCAACTTTGGCGAACTTGTCGGTGGCACATTCACGTGCGGCTTGAATGCTGTCTGCAATCCTGCGGCGAGCATCATCAGACGTGCGATTCATGGGCCATTTACGATCCTCAAGTCCATCAAGTGCCATGGCCAACAAAGCAAACTTTCTGGTATCAGCCCTCGCTTCTGCCGGAGCACAAACGAGCTCAAGGACTCGGCCAATTGTCTCTGCGTCACCCATGGCAACTGCTTGACCGATCAACTCACGCACCAACTCAGGTTGTGCTTTGGCATTGATCAGGCTAGCCAAAACCTCTGATACATTTTCCGGATTCAAGGAACTCATCGCAGCCGCAACCATGTAGCGATCGCCAGCGTTCGCTGCCAGCAGTTGCCCAAGTGCGGATGCAGCCGCCGGGTTTTGATAATTCCCCAAACAGGACATCAGTTCCAATTTTACTTTGGGGTCTGGATCTTGGGTGATTCGTGTCAGACAATCGATATCGACTTTAATTCTTGACGCAACACGAACGGCGTTCCGTCGTACCCCCGGGTGCTGATCTGACAAGACCGCCTCGAGGCTATCGACCGATAGTTGCCCTAGCCCCTCCAGAGTCCAGAGAGCATGCAGGCGAGCAAGCGGTTTTTGGCTGGTTTGCAACAACTTCTCAAGCACTGGAACGGCGGCTTGGAGATCTCCTTGCACCAACACGCGTTGCGTCATATCTCGCTGCCAACCGTTCGAGCTTTTGAAGATGGCAACCAACTCTTCTACGGATCGATCAGAGAGAGGCTTCGGCGGCCCCAACGTCTGATCGTGATCACGCGTCTGATCGTGCCCCTGCCGCACAATACGATAGATTCTGCCACGATCCTGCCCCGCTCTGAACCACGGGCGCAATTCATTCCGACCGTTTTCAGGTAACCACTGGGGGTGCTCGATCATGTACCGATACATGTCCACAACCCACACAGCTCCCTCTGGCCCCGTGCGGACCATGACGGGCCGACACCAACGATCCACGCTGGCAAAAAAATCGGTTCCCTCTTCCTTGGGATCCCGCCTGAATTCAAAACTGACTCCCTGATCCCGAATCAAATTGTGCTGCACAAGATTGTGAAACGGTTCGCAGGTCAAGGCGTGTTGCTCTGTTCCCCGTTCGAACAAATAGTCGTCCCGGTAAATCATCGGCGAGCACGCAGATGTAAAGCGTCCAGACTGGCTGAAGCTGTGATAACGCTTTTGCAACTTACTGGCTGGATAAACAGGCGGATTGGCTGGTGTGACCACCTGATGCTTGGGATCCGGTGGAGCATAATGTGAATTTCGGCGGATGTTGTTGTCGGTCAGAACATAGTGCCAAAGAGGGTGGCTATTCTGCACACCAAACCAATTGCCCCAATCATCACGGCTTCTCCCATACTGCGAAGGACCACTCTGTGGATCCAGCAATCCCTGATCAGGCCGCAGCCTGAAATCGCGACTACCGACACGGTATTCAACACCAGTTTGCAAAGACTTGATTTTGCTGTCTTTGCCATAGCCGCCATGGTGGCTTCCACTGGCACAGTAAACCCAGTTGTCGAGTCCCCAGCGAAGACCATTGACTCGCAACTGTTGATTGCCTTCAAGAAAACCAGAGT
>JBPCVE010000168.1:0-3503 GCA_051010795.1 Rubripirellula sp. | reverse complement strand
AAGATCGTGACCTGATGCAGGATGCAATGGGTCCACAAATCGAATCGGATAGGCGAAAAGTCAGGATTGACTTTGAGGCCGGACGCGCGACGAGTCGAAGCGCGTCCGGCCTTTTTTCGTTTCTCTGAAATGCTAACTGTTGCCGATCCACCGCAATTCGTTCGCAACCGCAGTTCGTTCGGCACCGCAGGACTTCGGCTTGAATCGTCTTCGCTGGAACCATCGTGGTTTGTGATGGACCAGCAGAGGCAGTTTACTGCGTTCTGCGGGCCATTGTTTTCTCGGGCTTGCTGGTCCTTTTTCGCGGTTATCGTTAAGGCGAGTTGTTGTGCAGATCAATCCTTACGAATCAGCTCAAACGCAAGGTGGCGAAGCAGTTCAGCGACGTGGTGGTTCCCGCGTTGTAAAGATTTTTGTGGTTGTCAGTTTGTTGATCTGCACACTGCTGGTGTTGATGGCCTGCTGGGCCTGGAGCCTGTGTTGGAAGTATCAACGAGTTCCACCAGACGTGGGAAGTTTTCCATACAGGGCATTTGCATACGATGCGACGCAGTGGGCCGTGGTGGGGTGTTTGGCTGTCTTGGCGTTTTGGTCCGTGTATTGGTGCATTCGCTGGGGCAGGACGCGCGCAGCCAAGGGGTAGCAAGATGCGTTTGCTTGGGAGCTAAAAGTTGAGACTGTTTTCTGTAGGAACGGTGTCTCGCCTGCGGTCTGCGTTTTGCTGCCTCTCACTTTGACCGTCGAGAGGGGCGTTGTGAACGGTGGGAGACTACTGTGCTTGGTTTGTGAGCGGTGCATGGGGTTACAACGCCTGCAGAAGTGCCTACGCTAGTTCGCAATGGTTTGGAACGGGTTTTTTGTGTCAGGGGTCAATTGATGACTTGGGAATTATCGGAATTTGGCAAGCACTTGTGTGGCGGTAGCGGGATCGGAGAGTTGATGGATGACCTTGGGCATGCACTGGCCTCAGGGGGGGATGAAATTCGAATGCTTGGTGGAGGTCAGCCTGCGCATATTCCAGTCATGGATGCACGATGGCGACAGCGGTTGGGCGAAATTGTGGCGAACGAAGGTGAGCTTGAGCACATGCTCGGTAATTACGAACCGCCTGCGGGGAATTTATCGTTTCGTGCTGCGGTGGCGGAACTGTTTTGCGACAAATTCGGCTGGCAGGTGGGCGTGGAGAATATTGGTGTCACGACGGGCGGGCAGACCGCTTTCTTTTTCCTGTTCAATGCTCTCGCTGGACGTTTTCATGCTGATCGTCAGAAGAAAATCTTATTGCCTTTGGTGCCTGAATACATCGGCTACGCCAATCAGTCGCTTGGCACTGAGATTTTTACGGGAGTCAAGCCAAGCATTGAATTGATGGGTGATCATGGATTCAAGTATCACGTCGATTTTGATTCCATGCGCATCGATGAAGATATCGCAGCGATTTGTGTTTCTCGCCCGACTAATCCAACTGGAAACGTTTTAACGGATGATGAAATATCAAGATTGAATGCTTTGGCGCACGATTTATCCGTTCCCTTGATGATTGATAACGCTTACGGAGCCCCTTTTCCAAATGCAATCTTCACCGATGCAAAACCCGTTTGGAATGACGGGATCATTCTGACTCTGAGTCTTTCCAAGATAGGATTGCCAGGAACGCGAACAGGAATCGTTGTCGCACGCGAAGAGATCATCAGCGCGTTGGGGTCGATGACTTCCATTGTTGGATTGGCAAACGCAAATGTGGGCCAAGCCATCGTGAAACCGTTGATTGAAAGTGGTGAGATCCTGAGCCTCAGTAACGATGTCGTGCAGCCTTTTTATAAGGGGCAGTCGCAAAAGGCTCTTGGATGGGTGGATGAGTTTTTTGATCCGGGCCTTCCCTATCGAGTGCACCGAAGCGAAGGCGCATTCTTTCTGTGGCTGTGGTTCGAGGATTTGCCCATCACATCCCGTGAACTTTACGAACGATTGAAGTCTCGGGGCGTGCTTGTCGTGCCCGGAAGCTACTTCTTCTTTGGCGTTGATGACCCGCAGTGGCGTCATCGCGACGAGTGTTTGCGCGTCAGTTTTACGATGGCGGATGAGATTGTGCGTGATGGATTTCGCATCATCGCAGATGAGGTTCGGAAGGCTTATCAGCAGGCCGCGTCTTAATTTTCAGGCCACCGTGCGATCGATGAAAGTTGTCGTTGGCGGAACGTGATCGTGGGATCCTGTTACGCACCTTGCTTACAGACTGCCCGAGGCTGGCGGAGGATTGTATGTGAAATCCAAACGCGAATTGACTGGTGCCGATCAAAAGGTGCCCATCACCGACAACCAGCCACCAAGTACACTTACTTGGTAAAGAGATCACTGAAACTGCAGGGCGGGTGAAGCCCCGATCGGTATTCGATGGTCCGATCAACCACTCGATGGTGTCCGCAATTATTCCTTGATGACCGCGTCACCACCGACTTTGATCGGAAATGGCTGGGTCAACCGTTGTCGATTGATCGACAGGACAACGACATGGTCCCCACCATCCAGAGGCAAGGTATTCAGATTGGTCGTTGGCGTTGGTTTGCCGTCGATCCATGCGCTCAGGCCATTCGATGGGATGTCAATTTTTGCTACGCCTTCTCTTGGCATCGTGATGCCAAAGCGAACGAACGAAGTGTGTGGCAGGGTGCGGTGCTGTTTGAACTGATCCAGTTCGGCAAGCGGAAGCGTGCCATCGACCCTCGCGGTTTGCGGTCGCCAGGTCATGCTGGGGTCATCGCTGGCCGCTGTGTCCATGCTGGTGCGATTTAGTCTTGAGCTGGCAGCATTTGTGTAGTTAAGGGTTTCCAATGACCGAACGATTGGTTCGGTCGAAACGGTGTAGGCAGGTTCTCGTCCCAGTGCCGACATGAATGTCAGCAGGTCGACAAGTTCTTGTTGGGGCAGGGAATCAAGCAGGCCCTCGGGCATGAGTGATTTTCCTGGCTTGGTCTGTTCGATTGCATCGAGGGCAATTTGAATCTCTTTGCCATCAGCCAATCGCAGGCGAAGCCCATCTCCGTTTTTGCCCAGTGAAATGCCGTTGATGATTTCACCTTCGTCGGTCAGGACGGTCATGGTTGTGAATCCCTCTTTGAGCTTTGCACTTGGCGCGAGCAGTGCTTCGACGATGTAGTCAGGTTGGGAACTGCCTCCCAGGCTAATGAGGTTCGGGCCAACTAGTCCGCCAGCATTGCCAATCGCATGACAGTTGATGCACTGAAGAGTTTTTCGCCGGTAGATGTCCTCGCCGCGGGCCGCGGACCCTTTGTTTTTCATATCGGCAATCAGCTTGGTTTGCAGTTCAGGTGTCAGTTTCCACTTTGCCTGTTCAAGTTGTCCCGCCTTGCGTATTGCTTTTTCGAGGCTTGCCTGCCCTCCTGAAACTCGGACATCCCGCAGCAGGCTACGGGCAATGTCTGTTGGGAGTTCCGTGTTATCGATCGCTGCGGCTAGTACTGGGGGAAGATCCTTCCGTTTCA
>JBPCVE010000167.1:0-26578 GCA_051010795.1 Rubripirellula sp. | reverse complement strand
TTATTTTGGTTTGTGCGCTGTCGTTGGTGGGAATTGGAATTCCTGTTTTGGTGATTTGGTTTTTCCGTTGTCGAAGCACAGAACTTACCGTCACGGACCTTCGAACGCGTCTACACCGTGGTTGGTTGAGTCGTTCCATCACCGAGGTATGGCACCGGGATGTCAGGAACGTGCAGATTGAGCAGACGTTCTTTCAACGCATCTTAGGTGTTGGCAGCATTGGGGTTTCCTCGGCCGCTCAATCGAGTATCGAGATTGAGGTCAGTGGTATGCGGGATGTTGATAAGATCAAAGGGATTATCGACAAAAATCGTATTTCCAGTCGGCGCGCGGCGTGATGAAACGCCTCCGTTGTTGATGCCGTCTGCTCGTCGGAAGCGGAAAGGAAAACCGGCGAGCTTGCCGGGGTTCGGCCCCCTGGCAAACCGCTACCGAACCTCCCTGCACGCGAAGCCAAGGTGAATGCCATTTCAGCCATCAGGGCGAGGCACTCGACCCCGGTACTGCTTGCAAAGGTATCAAGGCAGCAGAAGCAAGCAAAAACATTGGGCGACGAGCCAGCTGTTGTCAACGCAATGCTTGAAACAGTATTTTGAATTGCCATCGCGTTGGTAATGGCGGTGCCAGTGAAGTCTGACAGGCTTACCTTGTTTCATGTCTATCTGGCCGAACAGAACTGATTCAGGGAATCGACTGCATGACTTCGGAGATCGTGAGTTCTGGTTCAAGCTGTTGGATCTGGAGGTCAAAGAAGCCTTCGCCTTCCTGCTTGTGGGAAAAGGAGGCTGAGATGGTTTCGCCGTGTTTGTAAAAACCATGGGGCTTGGCCCAGTTGACTTGTTCGAGTCTGTTTTTGTCCCCGTGTGCAAGCTGAAAGTTGCCGGCTAATAATTTTTCGAGGATCATTTCAGATTCGTTAATGCTCAGTCCTGTGATTGAACGCGTTCGGTATTCCTTTTTCCCTACCTTCAGTATGGTTTGCTTTCGAGGCCGAACCTTACCGGCCCAGAAGTCACCAAGTTGCTCGTCACCGGGTTGTGGTGCAACCGTACTTGGCCACCATTTCTTATATTTGATCTCCAGGACATCGCAGGAAACCTCGCGTCCGTCGATTTTTTCAACGCTCTCCACTGTGATCCCACGGGTGCTCGAGGGGCGTAGGTAGTAGGCGGAAATTCTTGCGACCGTTGTGATCCCACATCGGTGGGCAAGGTCGACAACATCTTGCTCTTCAGCTTTTGTCAGTTTGGCGTCTTGAATGTAGTTCCGCTCGTAGCTTGCTGATCCGGGGATTTGTTTTGTAATTTCGCTCAGCGCGAGCCAAGGTCCCCCACTTCCATTAAAGCCGACGCCGACTTCGAGGGTTCCTTGGTCGCCCTCACGAATAGGGAAGCGATTGTTGTAGGTTGAATACAGCAGGTCACCGTCCAAGAGGACCAGGAATCTTGTTCTCTTGCCGCCGATGATGGTCTTGAGTGGTGCAGTCTTATCAGAGCCAGCATAGCCATAGCCCCGGATGGAAGTGGGGGGTGACCAACGGTTGCGGCGCGTCGACTTACCCTTCTTGTAGATTTTGTTGATGGCGATCATGCCATGTCCCTCGTTGTTGTAGGCGAGGATCGTGACGTCGAGGATGCTTGGGATAGCTGGATTTTTGATCGCGGCCGGTAACCCTTCAGGCACAGGTTCATCTGCGGTTGCGGTTGCGAGTGTGAATAAGGCCATAGCAAACGCACTGGAGGCGTGACTGCGAAACTGCTGCATTTGAATCGCCATGTTTTCCGTAGGGTTCTGATTTGCCGCAGGATGTAGAGTCGTGCGATGGTTGGCTATGGTTGTGGGAGTACAAGGCTTCGAACATTTTTTGAGAAAATTCGTGCCAAGATGGAATCAAAGTTCCTTGGGCTTGCTGTTGGTGGTACTCGCGGTGAACCACTCATGAGCGGCTGAGTTGGGACAGTACCAGTGCTGTAGAGTCTGTTGCCTCGCCAAGTTGACAGCAGGCCAATGTGCTTGAATGACCTTGAATCGTTGCTCTTGATATCGCGATCTCGAGAATTTTGAACGCTGTCGATCACAACGCGCGTCGGTACTCGCCTCCGGATCCCGTCGCTAGCTGTTGCAGGAAGGCTTCCGTTTTCGGGTTAACAGCAATACCAATCGTATTGAAGTTCAGGTGCCTAAATCGATTGCGGCCGAGTATGTCGATGAGGATTTTTTGGGGCAGCACGGTTTCACCAATGGTCGGCTGGCCGTCAGTGAGCAGAAAGACAGCTTCAAGATCCTGATCGAAGTTTAGAGATTGACGCAGCGCGCCATAGGTATTGGTTCGGTCCCCGAACCCGAGCCTGCGGATAAAGGCTATCGCTTCAAGCTTGTTGTCTTCGTTCGCGATTAACAATTCCTTGCGCCAGACGCGAACCTTGGTCTCAAAGAACATGATCGCAAATTCGGTTTCTTCCGGTAGTTCCCTGATCACCTTGATCAATTCCAGCTTCGCTCTGGCAAGCCGGCTCATCCCAGCCCAATAATCTTCCATGCTGCTGGAGTGATCGATGATGAACATCATTCGTTGGGCGTTGATATCGATCCCGTAATATTGCGGCTTTGCAAATTTGATGCGGTTGAGCGATTCGGATTCGTATCCAGCCGTTTTGAAAACAATTTTGTCTTGTCCGTTCTCGTCTTTTGTTTCTTCTTTCTCTGTCTCACGTGCTTTCCATTCGCTGAATCGTTCTTCATCGCCCATGAAGTCCGAAGCCGTGACCGATTCAAGTGCAGTTCCAATCAAGTGCTTCAATTGCCCGTTGAGTGTCGGATGAACTGCTGTCAAGAAATCAATTGCATCAGGATGATGCATTCGTGTGAAAGCACGTAACAGGTTGAACCGGTAACCGTAAGACGCTTGGTATTCGGGACGGCTGGCTTGTTGCTTCAGCGCGTCAATGGCACCATGGAATTGAAATTGTCCGAGGATGTCGGTCGATATTAGGCGAATGCCGAGCAGTGGCGAATCCAGTGCATCAATGAACAGCGACTCAACTTCTGGTTCAGGGAGACTGCCGATCAGGTAAAGCAGTTGTGACGTGCTCGTGCGGATGTTTTTTTCATCTTCCGAAGACGTGATGTGTTGTCGTGATGCAGCAACAAGCGATGTAAGTTCGGCGCGGAGATGAATCGACTGCTGTCTGCAGTTCAGGATGGTCCGCCGCCGTGTCTGCTCACTCACCGACGTAAGACCGCGGTAGACCGCAGATCGCCGGAGCTCACGCTGTTCCGCTGCTGCTAAAGCTACGGAGGGGTCCTTCGCCTTGCAAGCCTGTTGTGGAAGAAGGCCACTTAGACAACAGGCCACGAGCACTAAATACAGTGGGTGCGTGAACTTCACAGGATCCCCAATTTGATATCAACGGAATGAGTTGATCGCAATCCGCTGTCCATTGGTACGACGGTGCGACGGCTACTCAAAGAGCGGAGGCTACTTGAATGTAGCCATCGTAGACGCTTACGTCAAAAAAAAGACGAGAATCGCAGGGCTTTCATAGCAATCCCCCTTGGGGGCAGCAGTAAGAAATACCTGATCGTTACATTTGGGCCGCTGCGGCCTTGGCGCGTGAGATCGATGCGTCCATGTCATCGAAAACTTTCGCTGTTCCCTCATCGAAAATCCGCCCGATCAACAGATTCGTGACGCTGCCACGGTGTTCAGGGTGTTCTTTCATGAAACGGCCGATGCTGAATTCTTTGGTGTAGAAAGCATGCACAAGCTTGCGGATCAGCCTCGCACCTTCTTTGAAGTCACCGCACCACGACCCGAGTTGCTTCTCTGACAGGTCTCCCGATTTCAGGCCTTCCACGACCGCGTCTCCCGCTCTGACTCCCATTTCCAGCGCAAAGTAGACACCCGAGGAATAAACGGGGTCAATGAAACCGAGCGCGTCGCCGACAAGAACCCAGCCGTCACCCGAATTCGCCTTCGTCATATACGAGAATTCCTTCGCAGTGCGTATATCACCGAGTTGCGTAGCGTTAGCCAGTCGTGACTTCAATCCGGGGCACCGCTTGAGTTCCTCAAAGAAGACATCCTCCGGTTTGCCGCGGCCCTTGAGCAGGTAATCGTTGTCCGACACACAACCGATGCTCGTGATTCCGCGCGAGAGTGGAATGAACCAGAACCATGCTTCCTTGTTCGCGGTGTTCATGATGATAGTGGCTCCTTCGTTGTCACCCTCACCTCGCACGGCGTCCTTGTAGTAGGTCCAGATCGCCGCCTTCTTCAAGTCGGGATCGACCTGTTTCAGCCCCAGTTTGTTCGCAATGAAGGATTGCTGGCCAGTCCCGTCAACTACGACACGACAGTCGATCTCTTTCAGTTCGTCGTCCGCTTGTTTGACCACGACACCACACGCTGCACCCGACTCGTCAAACCTGACATCGACCAACCGGGTACGGTCGTAGCAGTCTGCTCCTAATTCCGCCGCTCGGTCGAACAGCATCTTGTCAAACTCGCTGCGTTCGACCTGCCAGGTCTCGCTGCAATCCCGATCGTCGTGTTCTCGGAAAAAAAAGGGATCCGACTCTGTTCCTTTGTGAGTGATGAACTGGACGCTTTTCTTTACCTGCCATCCACTTGTACGCAAACGGTCGGTTAGACCCAGTCGTTGAAGAGGCCAGAATGTCTCTGGCATGAGCGATTCGCCAACGTGAAAACGAGGTACCGCTTCCCGCTCAATCAGCAGAGTGTCGCAACCAGCCTCAGCTACGATAGCCGCAGCGGATGATCCACCGGGGCCGCCACCAATGACAACGCAATCGTACTGTGATTTCATCTTTTCTTGTTTCTAGCTGGAGTTTGCCGTCGCCACAGTGAATCCGGCCACCGAGCACACGTATTACCGGATATTATAGCCGCTCGTTAACCCTCACTCGGTCTTGCCCCTTTGGCGAGCCGATTCACGTGGCTCGGGGCCTGTCACCGACCGTTTGTTTTTCTACCGTTTTTTCGGTAATTGCTGCGCTCAGTGCGAGGGTTGCTGTCTGCTCAATAGCTTTTTTACCTGAAAAACCGCCCATCTTAGAAATGGTCTGTCACTTCCAGGGCGAGTTGCGAGGTGCTGCCGTAAACACAAAGTGAGTGTTTCCTATACAATCGACGGCAATGCGCAGGCCCTAAGTTGCAGACAGAAGCTGTGTACAGGCTTGCCAACTATATCACTCCCCACCGTTTCAGGTCATCTATGTCACTTCGACGTTTCTCAAAGTTTGCGTTCTTGCTGTTTTGTTGCGTGTTCATTGGCCTTCGTTGCACCGTTGCAAATGCAGATGTGAAACCCAATATCGTGATTGTGATCACGGACGATCAGGGTTATGGCGACTTATCATGCCACGGGAATCCTGTTTTGAAGACTCCGAATCTCGATGCTTTGCACGCTGACGCGGTCAGGCTCGTTGATTATCACGTGGCGCCCACGTGTTCGCCCACCAGAGCCGCATTTCTGACAGGGCACTGGACCAATCGGACAGGTGTTTGGCACACGATCATGGGGCGATCCATGTTACGTGAGAGCGAAGTAACGATGGGACAGGTGTTCAAAGATAACGGGTACGCCACTGGTATGTTTGGGAAGTGGCATCTTGGCGATAACTACCCTTTCCGGCCAGAAGATCGTGGATTCACGGAAGTGATGCGTCACGGCGGCGGCGGGGTGGGGCAGACACCAGACTACTGGGACAATGCCTACTTCGACGGCAGTTACTGGCATAACGGCAAGCCGGAAGCTGTCGAGGGGTTTTGCACGGATGTGTTCTTCCGCTATGCCAAAGACTTCATCAAAACTCAGAAAGATGCCGGGAAGCCTTTTCTGGCCTACATTGCCACCAATGCGCCGCACGGTCCGATGCATTCTCCCGAGGAATTCAGTGAGCCGTATCAGGACCAAGCCGTCAACTTGGCAAACTTTTACGGCATGATCGCCAATATCGACCAAAATGTTGGCGAGTTGCGTGCCTTCCTCGATGAGCAAGGCTTGGCCGAGAACACAATCTTTATCTTCACTACCGACAACGGAACGTCTGCCGGTGACCGTGTTTTTAATTCAGGCATGCGGGGAAAAAAAGGCAGTGAATATGACGGGGGACATCGTGTTCCGATGTTCATCCGGTGGCCTGATGGAAAATTGAGTGGTGGGCGTGATGTTGAGACAATCACCGCCTACGTTGACGTCTTGCCAACACTGATTGACTTATGTGACGTCCAAGCCCCCAAGGACGTTAAGTTTGACGGCGTTTCAATCACTCCGTTGTTGACTGGGGAGCAACCCGATGCCTGGCCTGATCGCATTCTTGTGACCGATTCGCAACGGGTGAAAGACCCCATCAAGTGGCGAAAAAGCGCCGTCATGACGTCAACCTGGCGTTTGAATAACGGGAAAGAACTCTACAACATCAAGTCGGATCCTGGTCAGAAACAGAACGTCGCAGCATCGCATCCTCAGGTGGTTCAGCGTCTGACTGACTTCTACAACCAATGGTGGACTGAAATTGAACCGTCGTTTCAAAATGCGACAGCCATCTATTTGGGGCATCCTGCTGATAATCCTGCCCGCTTGACGTCACACGATTGGATTACCACTGGTTCGACTCCTTGGAACCAAAGTCATGTGCGTCGCGCTATGAATGGAAAAGGAAATACCGGTTTCTGGAATGTGAAAGTGACTGAGCCCGGTGAGTATCAGTTCCGGCTTCGACGTTGGCCTGAAGAGGTTGATCTGCCGATTGCGGCATCGCTTGCACCCGGGGCGACCGTTCCAGGTGCGAAGGCCTACCGAACTGCCCAAGGGGTTGCCATCAAGCCAACGAAGGCAAACCTGCAAATTGGTGACGTGACTGTCTCAAAGTTGATTGAAAATGATGCCAAGGAAGTCACATTTGATCTAACGATCAAACCTGGCAAGAAAACCTTGTCAGCATCATTTGAGTCCGAGGATGGGACGGTGCATGGAGCTTACTTTGTTTACGTGACGAAAAAGTGAGTCAGGGAAATAGACGTGTAGCGATAGGGAGTGGCTGAGGCATAGCAGCCCTTGGATTGAACGCAGATGTTTTGGTCTTTGAGCGAAACGTCGATTGCATGGAATCATGCATTGACGGCCACCGATGGTTGTCCGTATCGCCAGTTTGAATTCGTTCTCGGGGGCTTGAGGGATGCATTCTTCCGGCATGAAATTGATATCTCATTGGGGTGATCATTGATGAATAAGCACATACCACGACGCGTGTTTTTGGGCGGCGCCGTCTCTTCCTTATCGTTGTTGAAAAGGGGAGCGACGTTGTGTGCTGGTCCAAATCAGAGGCCTAGCGTTAAACAGGATTCCAATGCACAGGATTCCAAGCCTGTGAAGGCACGCGGGGGAAATGAAAAAACAGGATGGATCGATGCGCACGTGCATGTGTGGACGCCTGATGTTGAACGCTATCCGATCGATACGCGTCGTTTTTCCGTCGAAGACATGGTGCCAGCAAGTTTCACACCGCAGCAATTGATGGCAGAATGCCAGCCATCCGGTGTTGATCGTGTCGTGCTGATACAGATGAGTTTTTACAATACTGACAATTCCTACATGCTTGATGTGATCAAGAAGCATCCGGGAGTTTTCTCAGGGGTTGGCATTGTTGATCATCACGCCACGGACTTGCCCGCACAAATTGAAGCTTTGTCCGCGGCAGGTGTTCGTGGATTCCGCATCAGCCGTCGTGGTGAAGACACAAAAAAATGGTTGACCGACCCCGGGATGGCAAAACTCTGGGAGATCGCTGGCCGCAGTGGACTGTCCGTCTGCCCATTGATCAACCCAGCCGACTTCGGTGTGATTGACCAGTTGTGCGAGAAATATCCCGAGACTCGAGTGGTGATCGATCATTTTGGCCGCGTGGGAGTCACGGGAGCTATCGTGCCGAGTCAGCTCAACTCTCTGTGTCAGCTTTCTCGACACCGAAACGTTCATGTTAAGACATCAGCTTTTTACGCACTGGGGAAGAAACAGCCGCCGTACAAAGACTTACTTCCCATGCTTCGGCGGGTTGTTGATTCGTTTTCGCCACAGCGACTGATGTGGGCCAGCGATTGTCCCTATCAAGTCCAGGGGAAGCACGACTATCAATCTTCGATTGGTCTGGTGAGTGACCATCTGAATTCGCTGTCGCAAACTGACCGCCGGTGGATTCTCCGTGGCACGGCTGAGAAAGTGTTTTTCAGCAAAGTGTCCTAACTGGATGGGCTACCAGTTTAGAAATCGTTTGAGTAATTCAATCCCAGGCTCGGTCAGAAAACTTTCGGGGTGAAATTGCCAGCCCTCGAGAGGGAATTCGGTGTGCCGCACGCCCATGATTTGCCTTTCACCGCCAGTGTCGGTCCAGGCAGAGACCGTGAGTTCTTTCGGTAATGTCGTCGGTTTGATGACGAGGCTGTGGTAGCGCGTTGCCACAAACGGATTCACGATGCCTTCAAACAGTCCCTGGCTATCGTGCTCGATGTGATCGGTTTTACCGTGCATTAGTTCTGGTGCACGAATGATGCTGGCACCAAATGCTTGCCCAATCGACTGATGGCCCAGGCAGACACCCAAAATGGGTACTCGACCAGCGAACCGTCTAATGCAGTCAACGCTTATTCCGGCTTCACTGGGTGTGCATGGACCCGGTGAGACGAGAATTCGCGATGGTGACATAGCATCGATCTCGGCTAACGACAAATTGTCATTGCGGAACACACGGATGTCCGCGGCGGGATCAATTTCGCCCAGTCGCTGTACGAGGTTGTATGTAAAGGAATCGTAGTTATCGATCACGATTACCATGGGGCACGCTTCGCTGATGATGTCAATGGTAAAATAAATTGTAACGTAAAAAAGATATTCTTGTCCTACCAGCTTAAACGCTCTTTAGCCAGTTCGGATACAGTGCCTATAATACACGCAGTGCAAATGATAGAAGTGTTTGTATGGTGAGTCCTGAATTCGTATTTCGATATCAGGCAACAATCATTCATTCCCTAGGTTATGCCGATTGGCTGGCTGCGGGATTTAACCGATGAGACAACTGTCCTGCGTGGCAAGTCAAGTTCGGATTTTATACTCGTTCGTGTTACGGAACTCCATTGTGCTTTCGGTCCGCCCCAAAGTCGCCGAACTGGCGTTTCAGGTATTTAGCCGGTCTTTGCATCCCGAACTTTACACGATTCATAAGAGTCGGCGTATTGAGTGAACGCGTTACGAGGCCCAGGTTGATATCACCAATTGCGGTCATGTCATCACGTGGAACGGTGGAGGAGTGACCATTTGCGAAGTCGCAACAAGCGCTCACCAGCCACTGCCTAAACGCCGATGTTTGTTAGCCAAGTCATTGAAAGGCAGTCGCACTGAGCGGGCGCAATGTCGCGATGGTATTGAGTACCGAACCAGTTTCCAGTTGGAGTCAGTCGAACCAGATCTTTTTTGGATGGTTCAGCAGCAATTAGGCGAGGGGCCTACCGAAGGTCTATTGCACACGTTTGATGCGAGTGGCCGCATGGCGTTAGGCGCACTGAGTTATGTGAACGTGGAAACACGTCACAACTCGATGCTTGTTCAAGCGATTCACACTTTTCCTGATGACTACGCGATTGTAAAAGTCGAGTCAGTTTTCTCTTTACCTGCTGACGAAAACGCGGCGTGACCGTGGGCTCCACGGAATGGCCGTTTTCCGAACTTGTTGGAGTGATCGACCTGGCCGGCGGCAAAGCGGTGCAGGCAATCGCGGGCGAGCGGGAGAAATACCAACCGGTGCAGTCATGTGGTGGGGATCCAGTCACCTTGGTCCAGCAGTACCGTGAACTCGGTATACGGTCTTTTTACATCGCCGATCTTGATGCGATTTGTGGTCAACCTTTGCAGCTGACCGTGCTTGATGAGATAGCTTCTGAAGTTGACCACGATGTTCTGGTTGATCTGGGGTGGTCCGGTGCTGAGTCGGCGTCAGTGGTTGACGCTGTCAGCGAATTGATTGAGGCGCATTCCTGTTTGAGGATCATTGCTGCTACCGAAACAGCGCATTCCCCCATGGCTCTGGATCGTTTGGCAGCATGTATCGAGGTCACGCGAATTTGTTTGGGCCTCGATTTTCGGGAAGGGCAGTTGATTGTTTCGCAGACATTGAAAGATTACCACCTGGACCGTCATTCGTTGTCTCCCGTTGATTTTAAAGATTCTACGACCGGTGTTGGGAAGGGCAGCAACGGATGGCTTGCTGAGTTCTGCACGAAGCCATCGCGTTGGGTCGATCATGCGGTTGCTCTGGATCTTCATCGCGTGGTGATTCTTGATATTGCTGCCGTGGGTAAGCAAGTGGGCACAGTAACGGGAGAAGTTTGCTGCAGCATTCGTCAGGCGTATCCGAAGTTAACCATTTGGTCTGGCGGTGGAATTCGAAATGCCTCGGATGCAAATCAGTTGATTCGGCAGGGGTGCGATCGCTGCTTGATTGCAACCGCCTTGCAAGGCATGCTTTGACCGTGTTTTGGGGCGCTGGCGTGTCGTTTGATGCGATGGTTTGCGTTTTCTGCTCGGCCCACATGAGTGAGTTGGTGAGTGCCCGAGGCAGTCAGTCCTTGATTGCCATTTCGAAGCGCGTGATCGATGTCGCCTTGCCCGCAGTATTTGCTTCGACAACGGCACCGCAAAGACGGACATCCCGCGTCGCAACGTGAAAGTGGCACGGCTCGAATGAGCGCGTGGTCTGCATGACTCGTCGGACATCACGACCGATGATGCTGTCGTATGGGCCGGACATACCAACGTCACATTGAAAAGCTGTGCCATTCGCCATGACATGCGCATCGGCGGTCGGAACATGGGTGTGCGTGCCCAGGACGGCAGTGACTTTTCCATCGAGATAGCGCGCAAGGACCTGCTTGTCACTGGTCGCCTCGGCATGCACGTCTACCAGAATGTGTTTGGCAGTATCACCAATTTCCTCGAGAGCAGCATCGACAGCATCGAATGGGCAGTCCACCGGACGCATGTAAACCCGACCTAGCAGTGATATGATTCCAAGAGGTCCTGTGGGCGTTTCTATGATCGTCCATGTTCGCCCCGTGGCGTCGCCGGGGTAGTTGGCAGGTTTGACCATCCGCTTGCTGGTTTCGAGTACCGGGATGATTTCCTTGCATCGATAGATATGGTCGCCCAAGGTGATTGCATCTACCCCCGCCTCAAGCAGGCGTTTGTATTGGCGCGGCATCAGGCCAGATCCATCGGATGCGTTCTCGGCGTTCACCACTAAGGCATCCAGCTTTTCCTTGGCGCGTATCGCTTCGGCATGCTTCAGAACCGCTGAATAGCCGGGTTTGCCAACAATATCACCAAGGAACAGAATACGCATGACGCACTATGATAAGGTTCAGGTTCGAAAGGGCTGCTCGCCGATCATCATCTATGATAAAGGATTGCTGACAGCGTATCAGCAACACATCCGCAGCGTCCATCACATCCACAGCGTCTTGCTTGATTTGTCGGTCTTTTGGGGTCGCCTTGGTGGGCAACGCATCGCTCGTATCCGAAGTCGTGTTGAACGAGCGGCAAAGTCACAGCGTCGGCAGGCAAGTTGCGAGTTGATGGTGATGCCCAGCCATGCTGCCGCCCGCGCCCGCCTACTGCCTCGGTTGTTGCGTGTTCATTCAAAGTCGAATGAATCGAGAGAATCCTCAAGTAGCTTCGGCGAAGAGGGTTCCGTGGTATCTCTCGCCTCGAGTTCATCTTTGGACAACTCTCGCACTTGTACGTGACCGGTGTCAATTTTCACCACCATGATTTGGCTGCCAGCATCAATCGGCATGCCCGTGCTAACAGCATCAATTTTTTCACCATTGATTGTCACGAGTCCACTGGGTAACAGGTTGGTTTTAGCGACGCCTCTTTGGCCTGCAAGCTGATCCAGTGGTGTCCCGCTGCTAGTTGTTTTGAGGGGAGGTTCTGTCGTTTGTCCCCGTTTGAGATTCAGCATTCGTTTACCTACGGGGGTATTAGGCCAAATGCGAATTAAAAACATGATGAAGAAAGGCGATGAGATGGCAATGAAGACACTGACACTGATCCCTGCAGCCGTGCTGAATTTAAACGCGAATACCAGTGAGGCAGTCAACGCGGTTACGGCAATCACGCCGAGCAAGCCACCCGTTGGCAAAAGGAACTCCCCTACCAGCACAATGTAGAAGACCAGCAGTGCCAGTAATGAATAGACGAGATTGTTCATGCATCCTCTTGTGCTTCGACGACGACTCGCGTCCCGTTGACTTCTGTAATTTTGATGCGTTGCCCCTTGGCAATCACGCTTCCATCGCTCACGACCTGAATCAACTGCTCGTTAACTTTTATTTTGCCAGCAGGACGTAACGGTGTGGTCGTTACTCCAATGCACCCAAGCAGGTCGCTATAGTCCGCAAGTTTTTCTGCTTCGTTGATTCGTGTTTCGTTCGCTGGTTCCATCAGCAGGCCACTGAATAACGGCACATGGGGCAGTGCGTAACGCATACCAACGACGCCCGCTATCAACCCCAGTACTGCCGCCAAGGCTGTCCAGATACCCTTGTTCAGCATTTGATACTGAAACGAATTTTGGGGCAGGATGAACGTCTGGCTCATCAGGACGATTCCAAGAATCATCAATAGAACCCCTCCAATGCCGAAGATTCCAACGCCGGGTAGAACAAAAATTTCAATGCCAATGCAAATCAAGCCGAGCGTGAAGGCAATCAGTTCCAACCACTCTGCTGTTCCTGCGAGAAACTTCATCCAGAAGAACAGGGCAAAACATGTCAACGCGATGAAACCCGGGACACTCAGCCCAGGGGAACTTGCTTCGGCAGACAGTGCAATGAATCCGACAAATAGCAGCAGGAACGCGACGCTCGTGCTGCGTCCGATGTTCTCGACAAATCTTACGATGCCACGATCAGAAACAAGTGGAGGTGTTTCCGTGAGCCCCAAGTTCGTCGCCGCATCCGTTGCAGATGCCACTTCCCGGTCGGCAAGCCCAAGTGAGATGGCTGTGGCAACATCCAGACCCTCACTGAGTTCAATCTGTTCACCTCGCTTCCACTTCGCTTTCTCGATCTCGGGATCATCAACGTTGAGGATAATGTCTTGCTCTGTCGCATAACGGATGCGTCCCGTCTTGCGGTTTGTGTACCGGTAGACCACCGCTGTGGGATCAAGCATTCCCCGGATTAACGCAGCCGGTCGGTTTGTCGAGATGGCAATCTGATCGATGACTTCGTCATAAGGCTGTAGGCCTTCGGTGGTGATTGCATAGGAACCGGGGCCACCGATAGTACTGTCAGGTCCCATCATCAGTGGTTTGCATGCCAACGCTACTAAAGCAGCGTCTCCTCTGGCCTCCCCGTTGATAGTTGCTGCGACGGTTCGCAGGGGTGGTTCAGGTTTTGAGAACCAGCCCGCCAGAATCATGCTTCCATTGAGGTCTCCACCTGTCGAGTCCATTGAGATTAGCCAAGTGTTGGTCTCGCCTGATTTCAGCGTTGCGTTCAGGTTGCTTTGCCAACGTCGGACTCTTCCGCCCGTGATTGCCCCGGTAATCTCTAGCATGACTCCCTTGGATTCACCTAGCAGTCCTGCCTGTTTCAGAGGTTCCACACGTGCGAGGTCCAGTAATTCGAGGCCTTGTTCAAGGGTATCGACGATTCCCGCAGAAATGCGGGCGGAACGCAATCGTTGTGCATCGAGCTTCAGTGGAATCCCGTCTGGGCTGATGATATTTTCCTCGAGGATTTTACCTTCCTTGCGGAGCTCATTCAGCGTTTTGGTGGTTGCGTACTCCCGCTCTCCACCTACTCGAGTGATCTCGGCCAGTTCGAGTCCCGGATCGGCAAGGGCAGCGACAATGGCCGTGGGGAACAGGCCTCGCCTTTCCGCAATCGACTCGTAGGTCAAGAAAATGGTCGGATCTGCCTGGGATTCGTCGGCTGCCGCATTACCGATCATGGCGTCGCGTGTCGTGACTAAAGCCTCCGAGGCAATGATTGGCAGCACTGAGTGCCCCGTGATTTCACCATCAAGAAAGGCCACCATCTTCAGTCGCCGAAGTTCCGGTGAGGTGATTCCTCGAGCGACTTTGAGTGCGTCCTCGAAGGTTGTTTTGCCAGGGGCACTGGAATCGCTCCGAAATTTAAGCAACACCGTGGTTCGTCGATCAGCAGGAACCGAATTGGCCAGCTCGGTCAGATCTTCCATCAGTTGAGCCGCAGATGCTGCATCCAGCGGGTTGGGAACGCTGGCTTCATAACCGCTTTTTGGCTCGCTTACGGTTGCATTCTGAGCCATCAGGTTCGCATTAGATCTGGCGATACCAGCACAGAAAAGGCAAAGAAATACGCAAAAC
Organism: Rubripirellula sp.; assembly: GCA_051010795.1. GTDB lineage: Bacteria > Planctomycetota > Planctomycetia > Pirellulales > Pirellulaceae > Rubripirellula. The sequence continues at coordinate 12,148 of JBPCVE010000167.1, read as the reverse complement.
GCAATAGGTTTTTGAGGTTTTTGTAATGAGCTCGAGCTGTTCGGCACTGGTGGCTCCCGCGGTGCACAACATGGTCTTGATTTACTTCGATTCATTATACGGCTCTAACCAGACTTCCGCGTGGCGGGCAAAAGCGATCAATTGAAATTCTTGGCATTATCAGGGAGCTATCCAACGCCTCCAAATAAGAGACAATGAGAGCAAAGGCATCTAAGCGAAGGCTTTGTGACGGGTGGAGACGTTCTGCTGATGGGGGACGCTTTTTGCCCCCCAACTCAACATTCACGGCTTTGAAGAGAATGATGCGCAAGGTGACATCTGACTATCCAAACGAGTGCCTAGCATGATGCAGACGCATGAATCCCGATCGCAAGATGAGGCCAACGCGGTGACTTCGAGCAAACCCGTCACGTCAGTGAAAAATTCGCGTGCCGCAAAACGCGGGCGTCAGCATCCTGTTGCCCCCACTGGCAAGCTAAACACGAAATCTGCTCAGAATGCCAAGGGTGAACAGAACGCTGACGCCGCAAAGGCGGCGCAGGATGTAAATCCGAATCCCCGCCGTGGTGGTTTTTGGGGCACACTGCTGGGTGGTGGAATTGGCCTGATTGTCCTCTTGTTCTGGGTGGTCAGCGAGATGGATCGGGGACCTGATGTATCCGATCCAACACTGGGTGCTATTCCAGCCCAGTACAAGGCTGACCGCGCGTTCGGCTATCTCACAGCTCTTTGCGATCTGGGACCGCGTCCATCGGGTTCAAAGCAAATGAAGCAGCAGCAGCAGTGGCTCCAGAAGTTTTTTGAGACGCAAGGTGCTGCCGTCAGTTGGCAGAGTTTCGAGATCAGGCATCCTGAGACCGGAGAACCGGTGGCGATGTCTAATCTGATTGCGTCCTGGCATCCGAATCGTCCCAAGCGATTTCTATTCTGTGCTCACTACGATACTCGCCCATTTCCTGATCGGGATCGTGAGAATCCGCGAGGTGTATTTGTCGGAGCCAACGACGGGGCGAGTGGTGTTGCTGCGTTGATGGAACTCGCACACCAGTTCTCTGTGCTGCCGGAGGATGTCGGAGTTGACATTGTGTTGTTTGACGGTGAGGAATTTGTCTTTGAACAGGGGCGTGACGATTATTTTCTTGGCTCAACGTTCTTTGCAGAAAAGTACAAGATGCAGCCACCTGCGATTCCCTATCAGGCGGGTGTTCTGTTGGATATGGTTGGTGATCGTGAGTTGAAAATCTACTATGAGCTAAACAGCCTCAAGTATGCTCGGAGCGTTGCCCGCGGTATTTGGGATACAGCCGAGGACCTTGGCGTGAGTGCTTTTGTTTCGCGTTCACGCCACAATATTGATGACGACCACATACCCCTGAATAAAATCGCACGAATTCCAACGGTCGATCTGATTGATTTTGATTATCCACGCCCTGGATTTGGTGCACCGCAGTATTGGCATACAGAGCAGGACATCCCAGCTAATTGCAGTGGTGATTCCCTTGCTGCGGTTGTGTGGGTGGTGCACCGATGGTTGCAGCGACAGTAGTTGTCAGGTTTGTAGGGAGAAAAAATGTTTGCAGGTAGTTTGGTCCTGGGTATCACGCTTATCGCATTCGCGGGATGGCTCCATCATCAGGATACGCAAGGTTGGCCCAGTGATAATTTCACCACAGATCTGGACAAAACGTATCATCAGCGTCGGACGCGATCACGGCGGCACATTCACGTGATCCTAGGCGGGTGTGGTGCCGCTGCGATCGTCGCTGCGTTCTTTGGGCTTGGGCCAGTTTGGGTTGCCATGTGGAGCGTGGTCATGGTGTCGCTGCTCGTCGTGGTCGCCTTGGCTGGGCTGGATGCGTTACGCACACATAGGTACATGAAGTCGAAGCTTCCTGAAATACGTGAGCAGTTACTGAACGACGATGAGTGAGGTCAATCGAGGATTCTGTTGAATGTTCGGTTGTTTCCACGGCGGATCGCAGAAAAGTTGCTGCACAAAGCTCCGTGATAAGTTATTTTCACGATTCCCCACGGCGAATTGAATTCGCTCTTTTTCCTACCTGTTGCACTTGGAGTGTGTTGATGCACAAGTTGCTTGTTCCGGCTTTGGTGTTTTTGTTCCTTCCTAACGGCGTTCTGAAAGCTGAAGACTGGTTGCAGTGGCGTGGGCCAGGACGTGCTAATTTGTCCGCGGAGACAGGTCTCTACTCGCAGTGGGGTGAGGATGGGCCACCACTCGCGTGGATGGCAGAGGGCTTGGGCTCGGGGTACGCCAGTGTGACGGTGGCTGGCGACCGTGCGTACACGTCGGGTAATTTTGCCGACAGCCAGTCGGCTCTGGCAATCGACACCCAAACCGGCAAGGTGATTTGGAAGACAGCAATCACGGAAGGCGCGCCGAAACACGGTTTTGAAGGGAGCCGTACTACGCCGACGATCGATGGCGACCGTTTGTACATGGTCTCGAGTGATGGAAAAATTGTGTGCCTGAACCGTGAAAGCGGAGACTTGATGTGGTCGAGGGACTTCTCGGACTGGGGCGGGAAAATGATGAGCGGGTGGGGGTTCAGCGAATCGCCACTGGTTGATGGGGACTGGGTGATCTGTACTCCCGGTGGAAACAAAGGAATGGTTGTCGCTCTCGACAAGACATCCGGGCTAGATGTTTGGGCAGCCAAGTTACCAGACTATGGTGATGAGGATGGTGTTAACGGAAAAGGACTGCGAGATGGCGCTGGATACGCCTCGGTGGTGGTGAGCAATGGCGCTGGAGTGAAGCAATACATCCAACTGGTCGGACGTGGGTTGATTGGCGTTCGAGCGAGCGATGGAAAGTTGCTTTGGCGATATGACCGTGTTTCCAACGGAACCGCGAATATTCCTACCGCAATCGTTGATGGTGACCATCTCTTTACCAGTACAGGATACGGAACAGGATCCGCCTATTTGAAGCTGGTTGCTAACGGCGACAACGTTTCTGCGGAAGAGGTTTATTGGCTCGATGGCAAGCAATTCCAAAATAAACATGGTGGCATGACTCTGGTTGATGGTTACATCTATGCCGGTCATGGAAATGGAAATGGACTGCCAATTTGCGTGAACATGAAGACTGGTGAAATCGCATGGGGACCCGAGCGTGCTGCCGGCAGCGGAGAGACCAGCCTCATTTATGCAGATGGTCGCATCATTATGCGACGGCAAGATGGTGTTGTGATCCTGTTGGAAGCTACGCCAGAAGAATACCGCGAAATCGGTACTTTCAAGCCCGCTTACCAGAAAGGGAAAACATGGGCGCATCCCACCATTGCCAATGGTTGCCTTTACTTGCGAGAGCAGGACAAGTTGATGTGCTACAAGCTCAAAGGTTGATGCTTTGAGTCAGAATCAGATATGCAGCAATCGGCGCTGTCGTGGCGTCGCCCGAGTTCGGCTGTAACATGGCGGTGCAGAAATGCGCCGACGGGGGCAGAGCGATGGCAGAAAATTCTCTTTTGCCGCAGGCGTGTTTGTTCTTGGCGTCGCCAGCAGTTTCTCGTGCGAGACAGATACGGGAGTGTTCATCGCGCTGTGGGCCGCAGTGCGTCTCGCTTGAGGCACTGCGTTGCTAACCGTTCTGCGTTGCTAACTGTCCTGCGTTGCTAATCCTCTTGGGGCAGCGTGGTATGGAGTCCTGGTCGGATCCGATGCCGGTTTGGATCATTCGTTCCCGCTGCGGCGAAACACGGCGACGATGTCATCGACGGGGATGACGAAAAGCTGGTTGTCGTGTTCAAGGTCGACAGGGATTGCGTTCTTGGGGTGGAACAGAATTTTATCGTACTGCCTTAAGGGCAGTTCTTCATCATTTTCGACAACGGCACTGATTGTGACGATTCTTCCCGTGATGGTTGGGATTTCAGCGGCATCCGGAAGCGCGATTCCGCCCCGCGTTTCGCGTTTCGGTTCATCCTTGCGTACGAGCACACGATCTCCGATGGGTTCTACGTGCTCGAATGTCGCTGCTTTCTTCTTTCCCATTTTTGTTCCGGATCGTCTTTCTCGGGAGGTGAAGTGTTTGAGTTGCGTGCTGCAGTCTGACTTCTGCCGCCAGCTTCGTCGAGGGCGTAGGGCAGTAATGTCCGTATCAGGTCAGGTTGCGGGGACTGCCATCCCTTTCTTCTGGGATGAAAGGTAATAAACAGACACAGGTTGGGCAGTCGCGAGTTCCGTCCAGGGTTCGGCAGTCACGGGCTTCGGCAGTCACGGGCTTCGGCAGTCACGGGCCAGAATTGCCACGATGCGACGATCTGGCGAGTAGTGAGGCTCGCTTCTGATCACGATCGCATGGTCGGTAGCGAGAACTGGGGCGTGGCGGCCGCTTGATTCTTGACGATCAGCTCGGCACGAAATTTTTGGCATGCGCTTCACGCTGGGCGAGGTCGTAGTCGTGTTGCGTCATGATGCGGGCAAGTTCCTCGAGATCCGTGGTTGCAGTCCAACCCAGTTTTTCCTTTGCCTTGGATGCGTCTCCCAGCAGCAGGTCGACTTCGGCAGGGCGAAAATAGCGGGGGTCGATTTCGACGTAGTCTTCATAATTGAGATCGAGTTGCTCAAATACAAGGCGGCAAAAATCACGGACGGATTCGGTGCGGCCAGTGGCAAGGACGAAATCATCAGGAACATCGTGTTGAAGGATTCGCCACATTCCCTCGACATAATCTTTGGCGTAGCCCCAGTCTCGCTTGGCATCGAGGTTGCCGAGGTAGAGTTTGTTCTGGAGTCCGGCCTTGATCCGACCTGCTGCTCGAGTGATCTTTCGAGTCACAAATGTTTCACCACGCCGTTCAGACTCGTGGTTGAACAGGATCCCGTTGCTGGCATACATGTCGTAGCCGCGACGGTAATTGACTGTCTGGTGAAAAGCGTAAACCTTTGCGCAGGCGTAAGGCGATTGAGGGTTGAAGGGTGTCGTTTCCTTTTGGGGGGTCTCGAGCACCTCACCAAACATCTCGCTGCTGCTAGCTTGGTAAACACGTACGTGCTTTCTGCGGTTCAACAGTCGAGCGGCTTCCAGAACGTTCAGAGCGCCCACTCCAACCGTCTCCAAGGTGTAGACCGGTTGGTCATAAGAGACGCGAACGTGGCTTTGTGCACCAAGGTTGTAGATCTCATCGGGCTCGATATCGAGCACCAAATTTGACAGTGCCTGGCCGTCGGTCAGGTCACCATAATGCAAACGAAGCTGGCCGGCATCGTGGACGTCGCTATAGATATGGTCAATGCGTTCTGTGGAGAAGGTACTGCTGCGTCGAACGAGACCGTGGACGTTGTAGCTCTTTTCCAGAAGTAACTCTGCAAGATAACTTCCGTCTTGACCTGTGATGCCGGTAATGAATGCTGTTTTGGTCATGGTGTTGCCGTTGAATGGTTGGTTGTACGACTTCTTGTTGAATGGTCCAGAGATACAAGCTAGAAAATCAAGGGTCAGGCTGAACGCAATTTGCCAGTGTCTACCTCACGGCAAAAAGCGGCATAGGTACTTTTGAGTCCCTGTTGCAGGTCGATTTTATGTTTCCAGCCACACTCGCGCAGAAGTGTGACGTCGGTGCATTTGACGGGCGTGCCATCAGGACGAGTGGGATCCGTGTGGATTTCACCGGTGTACCCAACCGTTTCGGCAACCTTGGCAGCGAGGTCACGAATCGTGAGGTCCACGCCGGTTCCGACATTCACCCAGTCAGGAGGCGATTCGAGCGACAGCAAATGCACGATGGCATCTGCAAGATCATCGACATGCAGAAATTCACGCCGCGGTTGCCCTGTGCCCCAAAGCTGAACTGATGGTTGGCCCGTCTGTTTGGCATGGTGGAAACGTCGAATCAGAGCCGGTAGCACGTGGCTGTGTTCTGGGTGGTAGTTATCACCCGGACCATAAAGATTGGTTGGCATGGCACTGTGGTAGGTCAGGCCATGCTGGCGACGGTAATATTGGCATAGTTTCAGACCCGCGATCTTTGCCAAGGCATAGGCTTCGTTTGTAGGTTCCAAGGGCCCTGACAGAAGCGATGCTTCTGTGATGGGCTGGGGGCAGTCGCGAGGGTAGATGCATGTACTGCCTAAAAAGAGAAAGCGTTGAACCCCATGCCGATAGGCGGCCCCAATGGTGTTGACCGCCATCGTCAGGTTGTCAGTCAGGAATTCAACGGGATAGGTATCGTTTGCCAGAATGCCGCCCACTTTTGCGGAGGCAAAAACAACGGTGTCTGGACGGTGGGTTGCAAAGTACTGTTCCGTAGCATCGGCCTGAGTCAGGTCGAGTTTGTCTCGAAGTGCAGTCAGAACCTCACAATCGGTGTCTGCTAAACGCCGACAAACAGCAGAGCCAACCATCCCGCGGTGGCCAGTGACCAAGATCTTTTCGCTGTGTGAAACTCCCATGTTGCGCAGATTAGCGAATCTTGAATTTCGCGTCACTACCAACTTATTGCCCGATTGAAAGGCTTTTTTAGTGTCATTTTGATGGGTTTTTGGAGCGATGCTGATTTTGTCTGTCCAGTCAGATCGGGGAGCCTTACCAACTCGGACAGCTAAATACGCTCGCCGTGGGGAGGCGATGCGGTACCAATTGAGCTGACTTGGCGTATTACGCAGCTGGTTGGGATTGCGCCGCCATTGCCGGTTGGGGGAAGCAGGACTGGCTCTGTACATTCGGCACCCCCACCTGTCGATGTCTAACGTAACGGCGGGCTAAAAATCGGAAGGACCGATAAATTTTGTGATCTCCCAGCTGTTACCTCCCATCCATGGAAGAGCGAAGGGATGTACAAGGAAGTGAACCGATCTCTAATCAAATGGCCGGTCGCGGCATCCGCCACGATGTTGGCGATGTCATGGTTTCCGATGGACCCAGCTTGTGAAAAGCTTGAACCCAGCGGTGCGTCCATGGTCATTCCGTCAAGCGACCTGACTCTGGTGCCAGAATTAGATGAGGCTTTGGCTTCTTCTCCGACAGTTGTGATGTCGGATGGTGGGCAAAGCGATGCCCTGAAGAACGATCAAGTCAATGTTGCAGAGCCAGAGGTTCGGGCCATCAAGGTGTCGGAAATCGTCGCTGCTGTTCGAGGTAAAGACGCTGCAGGCAACGAACCACCAGCAGCAGCGGCCATGGTTGACAGGTCGGAGGACTCAAATTCCAGAGCCATTCTGAAGGCACCCGTGCGTTTGATTGAGCAGGAATTGGCTGGACTTGGTCTGGGCGAGATCAGAAACGACTTGACAGGCAATTCGTCTGCGGTCACCGAGGGGGATTCTGCGTCAGGAATGCCACAGCCTGATACCGATGGCTTGCTGATTCTTGAGCAGTGCGAGCAATTTGAATGGGGTAGCGTCAGTTGGATGATTGATCCGCTGTCGCCAGGATTCTGGCAGCCAGACAGCAACTTCGCGAAGCTTGCAAACCAGAAACGCAAGTCCATTTCTCCTCAATCCAATCGGGCTCTCGGACGCCGAGATTTCATGCGAGCGGAATCGCGCCCGTCATGGGCTGATGCAAGTGAGGCGGTTCGTAGTCGTGTGCAAGCTGTCAGTGATACTTGCAGCGATTGGTTAATCGTGATGGCTCGGCAGTCAGAAAAACTGAAAAAATTCGCATCCGAGCACAGGCTCGAACAACGTCTTCGAGCGGAAGTAAACGGGACAGAATCGCATGCAGCAGTTGCGTCTGCAGCGGTGGTGCCCGTGGGTGGAGTCATACCCGCAGCGGACGAGATAGCGATTCCTCTGGTTCAACAGTCCGTTTCTCGGAACGTCAACTCGGCTCGTGTCGTCCGAAAAGAACAGGTCGCGCCTTGGCCCGAGGCAAAACAGCTTGTTAAGCAACTGAACCAACTTGCGGAGTTGTCCGCGAATTCTGAGGCACAGCAAGGATTCAGGTTTGTCTCACTTGAGGGAACCGAGTTGACGATTGCCGACTGGGCATCCCGAGTTCAGGATCTGCTCGCCGAACTGAGGGCATTGCCCCGTTTGGGTGATCAAGATGCTGGTGCAATCATCGTCGCTTTGAACGGATTGGCGGTCGAAGGACGCGCGCAGGCTGAATTGCTTGAGGATCGACAGAATCAGGTGCAATGGCTGAGAGCAACCTATGCGATTTCTCGTCGAACAGCGATCTGGATGCCGGTTTGGAGTCTAAATCAGGGCCAAGATGCTTCTTGGGATTCGCTCAGTAGCGGTACGAGATTACCACTTGAGCTTTCGGTGCAGCAAGTGCGAGATGGCTTGGTCGCGACAGGTGACGTGAAGGGTTGGAATACGTTTCTGATGCTTGATGAGGTATTGGAACAGGCCAAGAGTGGGACGGCTGCTTCTCGGGCGATTCTGTCCCAGAGGTTGATGTCTCGACTGCAGTGGCACAGCCTCGGTAGGAAACAGTCTCAATGGTTGAAGCATGCGTCCATTGAGCAGCTGGTCACCGTTATTCGGCCGTGGGCACACACGGTGGTTGATTATGCCGCGTTGATGAACCAGCTGGAGCAACAGGAAGCCAATGCGATTGATCTGGCAGCGGTGGACATTGCTTCGGCAGTACAAACGCTGCGTTTCGCCAACAGTCCCGCTGCGGTCAAGGTTTCCGACGAGATTAACACTCATTATCGCAACGCAAATGTCCGCTTTGCGATTACCGAACGTTTCATTGAAAGAATGATCCCGGCGATCGAGCCGACGAGGATGCCGGTCAACACGCGGATGATGGGGGCAAGAGTATCGGGGGTCAGTCGGATCGATAGCAAGTTGGATGTCGACTTGAAGCCAGCGAATGACCGTTGGTTGCTGAACCTCAAAGCAAATGGACGTGTCAAAACGGATTCCGTTGGTAGGCAAGGCGTTGTTTCAGTCAGAACTGCTGCGTCCGCAAAGTTTGATGCAGCAAGTCAGATCGAAGTTACAAAACAAGGTCTGTACGTGGGCAGTGCTGATGCGAAGGTAAACAGTTCGACCAGATTACGTGGCGTTGAAACTGCTTACGATGGTTGGCCGTTGGTGGGCACTTTGGTCCGTTCGATCGCGGAGGAGCGGTACCGCGATATGGCACCGCAGGCGAATCGGATTGCCAACCGGGAAGCCCAGACACGAATTGAGTCTGAAATGGATATGCGGATCGAAAATCGTGTGGATGAGGCTGCAGTGACGTTGAGCGAAATGGTGTTGGGACCGCTAGGCCGTTTGCAGCTTGATCCGTGTGTCACCGATATGCAGACGACCGAACAGCGTCTGCTGGCTCGTTATCGGGTGGCGGGCGATTGGCAATTGGGGGCATTCACTCCCCGCCCTCGCGCGTTGAGTGACAGCTTGATGAGTGTTCAGTTGCACCAATCGGCGCTCAATAATACGCTCGAGCAGCTGATTCCCTCGGATCAGGCAATCGGGATTCGCGACTTGATACGCAAAAGTGTTGGAACGTTTGGCAACGCGGATGTTGAGATTCCTGAGGATATTCCCGCCGACGTGACCGTGCAGTTTGCTCGCACTCGCCCCATCACCGTCGAAATTGAAGATGGGATGTTGTGGCTGACATTGCGAGTGCTCAGGTTGCGTCGTGATGAGGGAATTGATTTGACGCAGTTCATCGTTCGCGTTGGGTATCGTCCCGAAATCGATGGAATGAATGCTCGCTTGGTGCGTGATGGGCATTTGCGGATCAGCGGCCCGCGAATGGCGATGCGTGAGCGTTTGCCGGTGCGTGCCATTTTCAACAAGGTATTTGCAACGACTCGTGAAATTCCTCTGACAGTGCCTCGGCTGATCGAGAATCCGGCAGCGGACGGATTGGTCGTCAGTCAGCTTGAATTGCGTGACGGTTGGCTGGCAATCGCGATCAGCGAAGAAGGGGCGGCACGAATTGCACTCCGTCAGGAGTGAGTGTCGAATGCGAGTTCACAAAGGTGAGCCTGTGCGATGGGTTGGGGGCAACTCCAGACGAGAAAGAAAAGTGCCTCGCGGCACCAACGGCCCACGGGATGTCCTTTGACAAATCCAGCGCCTTTGGCTGCAGTCAAAGCGGCTTGGGTGCTTCGTAACGCAAGACGATTCGCAGCCGTACGTATCTCAGACGTGTCGCAGTCAGTATCGCCCTCGGAAGCGTTGACCAAGCGTCGGGCCAAAGCATCAACTTCCTGCCGCAGTTCGGTTGCCGCCTCCCGCAAGTCTGGTCTCTTGCTGGCTTCGGAGGACAGGAATTGCACCGCAGCCTGAGCAAGACCGATCGCTAGTGTTGATGTTTGGAGGCCACCGGTACGGATGCCCGAAGCGCTTTTCAGAACGTTCTCACTGGGGCCGTTGAGCAGCATCGTTTGTTTCACGTGAACGCTTTCGAAACTGACTTGGTCAGTGCAGCTCGCAGATAACGCAACCAACTCGTGGCCGGGGCCAGCTTTGATACCAGAAAGCGTGGATGGAACCGCCAGAAGTACTTGCTGGTTGTCTGGAAGTGTGGCACCCACAATGTAAAGTTCAGCATGCGGAGCACCTGTGACCCAGGGTGCGAGACCGTTCAGAATGTAGCCATCCGCAGTTTCTTCTGCTCGCAACACAGGCTGCTTCAGGTGGCGGCGACTCGTCGTCAAATGACTGATCCCTACCGTGCTGAATTGCTTACCACTGGCAAGAGTTTCGAGCCAAGCCTCAATGACGGTGGTGTTGCCGCTTGCGGCGATGCGACGAACTGCCCCCATGTACTGAGTGATGACAAAAGTCGTTGTCAGGTCAGCTTGAGACAAACGTAGATACCCCCGAATCTGATCGGAAGCTGACCACCCGTAACCGCCCAGTTCCTCCGAGAGAAACCAGCGGTAGACTCCCCGTTGGCCGCAGAGGCTGAGTGATTCCGATGGCCAGTCACTCACGTCTGTGATTGTATTGGCGAGTCGGCTGAGCTCATCGCACAAGTCATCCATCGAAGCACAGGTGGGACTTAGGACGGGAGGAAGTTGCTGCATGTTCAGGTCAATGATTGCGTTGGTTAAAATCGCGCGGAATATGTGGTCCCAGAAAACTGAAATCACGGTATCTTTGGCGTGCAGGAAGAAGAAAACAGGCTGATGGCGGCGTCGTTGAACGTTTATATCATCGCAGGTTCGCCTGTTTTCACCAGAGTGAAGCTCGGATTTGTGAAGTGGTTCGGAGTCAGTTCTGATGACTCACCTGTGTTTTTGCTTCTTCAATAGTTTTTAGCAGATAAATCATTACCCGCGAGTTCCCATGAGTCAGGCAGAATTACCGTCGAATGTCTCGCCAACATCACCGCTGTTGCAGCCCAATCATGAAGAACACCACGCGGATGATTTGTACGGCAAGATTTGGGAACTGGCCAATAATCTGTGGTGGAGTTGGCATCCGGAGTGCGATCAGTTATTTCGCGACATTGATCCGATCCGCTGGCGGCAATTGGATCACAACGCGGTAGCTCTGCTGCGCGAGATGACACCCGAACAGTTGGCTGAACGCGCTGGTGACTTGGTGCTGCATAGTCGTATCAATTACGCCTACCGCAGATTGCAGGAATACCTGGCCAATACCCACACGTGGGCTTCCAATAACGCGGGTGTTCTGGGCGCGAAACCTGTCGCCTACTTTTCGGCCGAGTTTGGCATCCATGAGTCGGTTCCAATTTACAGCGGAGGGCTGGGGGTTTTGTCGGGTGACCACGTGAAGAGCGCATCTGGTCTTGGTGTGCCTTTGGTCGGCGTAGGTCTGTACTACTCGCATGGATATTTTCGCCAGCATCTGGACGATGAAGGATTTCAGGGAGAAGAGTACCTTGAAACACAGGTCAGCCATCTACCGATGAAGCCTGCGGTAGATACGCATGGCGATCCCATTAATGTTTCCATCGAAACTCGTACTGGAGAACTGTTAGCCAAGGTTTGGCAAATGGATGTCGGGCGAGTGAAGTTGTACCTTCTGGATTGCAATGTCGAGGGTAATAAACCCGAGGATCGGGAGTTGACAAGTCGCCTTTACGGTGGAGATCAGCGAACGAGAATTCGTCAGGAACTGGTGCTTGGAGTAGGCGGAGTCAAAGCCCTGCATGCACTTGGTATTGATCCCGGAGTTTACCATCTCAATGAGGGGCACTCCGCGTTTGGTCCACTGCAAGTTGTGAATTACCTGA
>JBPCVE010000166.1:0-3754 GCA_051010795.1 Rubripirellula sp. | reverse complement strand
CCGACTTTTCCCCGTGGTGCTTCTCTAGCATCGGCTTGTGATCCCACAGATCAATGTGACTCGCCGCTCCACCCATGAACAGTTGCACCACCCGCTTTGCTTTCGGGGGATGATGCAATACTTTTACGGCACCATCAGCATATCCGTCTTCCTGAAGCATCATCGCAAGCGCCAAGGAACCGAACCCACCGCTGGTTCCTCGCAAAAAATCTCGTCGATCAAGTATTCGTTTCATGAATCAGTTCTTGCCAAGGCTGATGAACGGTGACGACACCTGCACGGTGACCTCAATCCGCCATTCAGTCGATATAAATAAATTCACTGAGATTAAAAAGGAACCTGCATAAATTATTCATGCCATGTTCCCCCGCGTAAGCACTGAACGCCTTCAGCTCGCTATCACTGGGATCGCGTTGCAACACCAGTCGAACCGCCTGTTGCACCTGCTGCTGCAATGAATCCTGTTTGTTTGCGACACGTGCCGAAAATTTCTCTGCCATCACAAGGTTGAAACGGCTATTCAAAAGCGACAGTGCCTGCAATGACGTGAGGGTTTCATTACGTTTTGGCGTGCTTTGTGACGAATCAGCACAATCGAGTGTTGTCATCCATGGATCAGGCTGTGACCTGACAATGAAGCGGTAAATGCTGCGACGATGCGACTTAGAATCATTTGGATCGAATTTGTGATATTCGTAATGGGGGGAATGCGTCGTTCGTTCAAGCTTAAACAAATAGAATCCGGGGCCCCCCATGGTGTGATCCATGGCACCACTGACGTGCAAGATTGAGTCACGTATTTCCTCTGCCTCCAATCTGCGGCGATCCATTCGCCAAAGATACTGATTGCTGCCATCCACCAGAGCATTGGAACTTGGACCGGCCGAACTCTGACGATAAACACTGCTGGTGACAATCAACCGGTGCAGATCTTTGATCGACTGGGACTTTAACCACTCACCACCGTCACGAAACTCGACAGCCAGCCAGTCGAGCAACTCTGGGTGTGTTGGTGCCGCGCCCATTCGGCCAAAATCATTTGGCGTTGCCACAATGCCTCGACCAAAATGATATTGCCAAATTCGATTAACAATCGATCTCCAAACCAAAGGATGACGTTCATCGGTCAACCAATTGGCCAAGGTCGCCCTGCGTTCACCTTCGGTAGTGGCGGCGTCGATTTGCCATGACAACCCCTGTCCCAGCGGCAACATGCCTGGCGAGGCGACCCCGCGTTGTTGACTGATCTCACCACGGTGCAAAACATGTACAGGCCGCAACTTGCCTTCCGTTGCATGAAAATTTCCCTGTGATTTGAAATGAGTGGCTGCTGCGTAGACCATTTTTCCTTTGGGAAGTTTCGCCAGATCTGATTTTGCTGCGGTCAGTTTTTTGGTCGCCGACTCACGGTCTGCCCTTCGTTGCGGAGTCTCAATTTCACGATTCAATTTCGTCAAATCGCGTTTGGCGACCTCCAATGCCTTGGCAGCGTCCGGGTCTTGATAGTGCGGCCACTCTCCGTCAGTCAAATTCCGCCGTGTCCATCGCACGGGTGCCTCAATCGAATCAAGTGACGTGACAGGTTTGCTTTTGGCCCGATTCTTGTCCTCAAGATCCAGAACACGCACTTCCCCAAGTGCAAAGATGAAATCGTTTTTGCGATGCGCCAACTTGGTCGCGGTTATGCGAACCCGTCGAATCTTACGGCCACCCAAGTCAATCACGATCGGCTCCAAACCGGGATTCACGACATCCGCCTGCAGGCGATTGTAGACAATCGTCATTGCGCCTTCTTCACCATCAACGGCTACCTGAAATCGCACCGGAAAACCAAAACCTGCTCCGATGCCTCCGAATTCATCATGGCATGCGTGCAGGACGATCTGCGAAGCATCCACTGAATCCTTTAGGTCAATCTCAACCCACTTTTGCACGTCATCACGTTTTACCGTGGAACTGTGATAGCCAAACTCGGCTGACTTTTTGAAGCTGACACGTGCTTCCAAGCCTTTGATTTCCTTACGCAATTCAGACAATTTCGCACCACCTGCCTGTTTAATCTCAGAGGTGATGGTATCCAACTGCTTCTGCTGCTTTGCGATTACAATCTGCAATGCTTTGCGGCGTTTCTCAATACCTGGATCCAGATCGTAAGGTCGTTCAGCACGATCAACCGCGGCAAAAATTGACTGCAGACCGTAATACTCATCCTGCGTGATTGGATCAAATTTGTGATTGTGACATCGCGCACACTGAACCGTGATACTGCAAAAGGTATTCAAAGCTCCTGACACCATGTCATCTCGATCAAGGTTGCGAGCAACTTTGCCATCAAGCTTGGATTCCGGCACTTCAACATGTCCAATGAAGTCCCAAGGACCGGCAGCAATGAATCCGAGGGCCAAAATGCCATCTGGATCTCCAGGAAAAAGAACATCGCCGGCGATCTGTTCTTGAACAAAACGACTGAATGGTTTGTCTTCATTAAACGAGCGGATCACATAGTCGCGGTATGGCCAAGCATTTGCACGCAACTTGTCCTTATCATAACCGCACGTGTCGGCGTACTTCACCACATCCAGCCAATGCCTGGCCCAGCGTTCCCCATAGTGATTCGATTCGAGCAAACGATCTACCAGACGCTCATACGCCTGCGGATCAGAATCGCCAACAAACTCCTGCACCTGCTGCGGCGTTGGCGGCAAACCAATCAGATCATAGGTCACCCGCCTGATCAACGTTCGACGATCAGCCTGTTCTGTAACAGTCAGACCTTTTTCATTCAGTTTCTTGAGAACGTAGGCATCAATGGGGGTCCGCACCCAGTCATTTTCCAACTTGGGAACCGCAGGTCTGCGAATCGCTTGATACGACCACCAATTGAAATCAGAGACACGAGATTCCGTCAGCTCAACGTCCGCTGGCCATTTTGCTCCTTCGTCAATCCACATTCTGATCAGCTTGACTTGTTCCACTTTCAGAGGATCAGAGTTCTTTGGCATCCGTGCTTTACCAGCATGAAGCGAAATCACTTCCAGCAAGTGACTCGCCATCGCATCACCAGCGACTACATAACCATCCTCTTTGGCAGACGCAGCGGTGTGCAGCGAGAAGTCGCCTTTGCTTTCCTGATCGTTATGACAACTCAAACACCGCCGTTGCAGGATAGGTGCAATCTCACGAACAAAATCGACCTCGGCCAAGAGTCTGGGCATGGGCGTGCACAATAGAAGCAGCACAAGAGGAAGCATCATTCGCCGCGACACACCGCACGATGACAAGCCTGCTGACAGGTCCCAAACCAACCCCAAATTCCGACAGGCCCCAATAGCTACGCAAATTCGCGGCCTGAGCGTTTTCAATTTCATCGGCTCTTTCTGGGACATGTCTCTCATCAATGAATTGGTGCACGCACTGACTCGCCATCACCAGTAAGTGGATTCCCCGCCTCATAAAGCGACGCCAGCAGTTTAACTATCTGCTGGGTCAACGATCCACTGTCGGAACAACATTCGCGGAGCAATGCATCTTTCTTTTTACCGCGATCTGAAGTAGCGCATTCTACTTAAAAACGTGACTCAATAGCGTCATTTTATATCAGAAATCTAACATCCGAAAGCAATGAGATCCCACATATTCATGAGCGGCAATCCACGGCGATAGCAGGACCTGACTTCCCAACCCCCAACCTTGTGAGCAACTTGTGAGTAATGAGAACAGGCGAGAAAGGAGACTCATCTGCAGAAATCCACCG
>JBPCVE010000165.1:0-11424 GCA_051010795.1 Rubripirellula sp. | reverse complement strand
TCGGTGATGGTAACGAAGTCGCACACATTGACTTGATGATCGGCAGCAAAGATGGACCCGTCGGTGTTGCGTTTGCAAACGCATTGTCAACTCAAAGTGAAGGTCACACAAACCTGTTGGCTGTTCTTGAGCCCAACGTAGCGGTCAAGCCTTCAACTGTCATGATCACCAAGGTCACGATTAAAGGCATGAAGCAAGTGGTTCAGATGTTTGGTCCTGCTCAAGCAGCGGTTGCCAAAGCCATCGCTGACGCAGTCGGCGAAGGAATCATTCCTAAGGATCAAGCTGAAGACCTGGTTTGTGTTCGTGGCGTCTTCATTCATCCTGCAGCAGAAGATGATGAGAAGATCTACAACTACAACTATGAAGCCGTCAAGCAATCTCTCGTCGCTGCAATGGGCGGAAAGCCGACTGCTGACGAGATGATAGCCAAGAAAGATTCCGCTGCTCACCCTTTCAAGGGTTTCTAGGCGAGCGTCGAACGATAAACGTTTTTGCACTAAGCTTTCCGGCGTCTAATGCCGGAAAGCTTTTTTTTTCTCTGCCTTGAGAGTCTCATGACAAAACGCATTCTCATTCAATTGGATAGTGACTCGCAGCCCAGTTCCTTTGATTCGGTCGTTGCTATCGATTCAGGGGTCGATCACTTATTGAGGTATGGGCAGGTTAAGCTTTCGGCAGTCGTGCCACTGGTGCATGGCGCCATGTTCACGCGCGGTGGCGATGCTCTCCGAAATACAGCAATTTTCGTGGGTGGATCGAATGTTGAAGTCGCAGAGCAACTTCTGGCTGCCTGTCGCGATGCTTTTTTTGGGCCGGCCAGGGTATCCATGATGTTGGATGCGAATGGTTGTAACACGACTGCGGCTGCGGCTGTGGTTGCAGCGGGACGTCATGTCCCACTGGCCGACACCAAGGCAGTAGTGTTGGGAGGAACTGGGCCTGTGGGACGTCGTGTCTCACAACTGTTGGCTGCAGATGGAGCCAAGGTAATCTTGACCAGTCGATCGCTTGAAAGAGCAAACCAAGCTTGTCACGAGATCATCGAAAAGGCAGGTCAAGTATCCATCCAGCCATTCGCCGTCGAGAATCAGCAGACGCTGGAATCATGCCTAAGTGAGGCTGGAATTGTCATCGCATGCGGCGCTGCGGGTGCAGAACTGGTGGATCAGGAAACCATTCAGAAAATGAGTCAGCTAAAAGTGGCAATCGACCTGAATGCGGTACCGCCCGCAGGTATCGGCGGAATTGGCGTGACAGATAAAGCGAAGCCAATGGGTGCCGGCGTCGCTTATGGGGCGATCGGGGTGGGTGGCTTGAAAATGAAAACCCATAAAGCAGCGGTTCAATCTTTGTTTGAGAGCAACGATCGAGTGCTCGATGCAGAGGAAATTTACGCAATTGCCAAGGCGATCGGCTAGCGTCGCGATGGCCGCGTCGCATTTTTGCAGCTTCTTGTCGCGTATCGTGCTCGGAATGACTGATCGCGGTGATGCATTCTTGGCCGCTTCGCACAGTTCTTGGTTTAGATGGTCTCGTCAGTTGCGATCTGATATCTGGGGTTTGCAAATGGTTGATTTGTCATCATCAGGTAAGACGTTGCCATCAATAATTGGATGAAGGGTAACACAACGATCAACAGGATTCCTCGCGAAGCGATCCCCATGATTATCAAGACGGTAAAGGTTGAAAGCAGTACCACGGTACTGATCTTGTTGCGGTAGAAAATTCGCGCTGCGGTTAAGAGTGATTTGAAGCCCGAACACTGCATGTCTGAGCACAGGAAAATGGAACTCCAAAACCAACCAAGGGTTCCAGTGGTGCACAGGCCGATCAGCATGACGACCGTGATGTCGATGGAGTACAGGGGCAGCAATTGCCATTTGTAGTAACTCGCAACTGCAACAACCAGACTTGCTGGGACCAGTATGTTTAGCAGTGAGTGAAAGGTGATCGATGAATCAGACAACAAGTGCGGTGTCTTGCGAACAACGCCGATCGCGTTTCGGCATAGTGAGATGGTGGTCAGCACGCAGATAAGTGTGATTGCCACACGGTACACCATGAACATCACTGTGTCCGAGATGAACAGACTCATAATCCAAGTAGCTATCGTTCCTGTTAGGAGAATGGCTGCAACGATGAAAATTAAAACGAGTAGTGACGCGAGCAGTAACAGACCTCGGTCGAGCATGATTGCCCAAGTTATTTTGAAGACTTCGACGATGGAGCAGGAAACGATCGTGATTTGCGTTTGAGCTGTGAGATGCTTGTTCGAAATCTCGTTTGTATTCACGAAGAGGCTAGAGGGTTCTATCGCAACCGACTCTTGTAGCAGCGGCTGACTGAACGGATTGCGGTCTTCGGAATAAAGCTGATTCGGAGGCAGATCCGCAGTCTCAGCAGCGGATGCTTCGTGCTGTTCAGTGCTTTCGGGGGAAGCTCCCGGATTTGCATGGGGGTTCGTCTTCTTTGCTGCTAAATCCTCCGCAGCAGATAAGCGGGCAGCGTTGTCGTGTGCATTGCCGGGTATAGGCCGGTTGATCGGGTTGGCAAGGCCAGAGTTGATCGGGTTGATGGGCCCTAGGGGCGCGGCAGGGGGCGGTCCCGAGTTCACTGTGCTGGCCGCTGGTTCGACGGTTTCACGTGGTTCACTTGATTCACGTGGCACGCCGACGTCTTGAGGTACAACTGGCTCAGGAAGGGTTTCTCGCTCTGTTTCTGTTGCTACCGCGTCGAGTGACGCATTCTCTTCTGTGCTCTGAACAGCTGAGGCGGCATCTGCGGTCGTTTGAGGCAGTTTCTCTCCCGCAGTGAAAGTCGTTTCGCAAGCCGGGCATTGGGCTAGCTTACCGCTCGCGCTGATGGGCAGTTCAAGGGTTTGTTTGCAGGCGGGGCAGAGCTGTCGGAAATCTTTCATCGTTTCTCGTTTTGTCCGCTATCGATCTTTGTTTCTAAATCTTGACACATTGATTTCGCGATGCGCTTTGAAAATAAGGGCTAGATTCGCTTGGTCATGTTCGAATCGATCTTCAGTTGGTATTGTGACGGTTATTGAAAACCGCATGGTACCCCCTACAAATCGACAAATCTCTGGATGAGCGACGCACTCACTGTCGATTCTATTTTGGGCCCTGGCGGTGCGATTAGTCGTCGTCTGTCCAATTACGAGCCACGTCAGCAGCAATTGGATATGGCCACTGGGGTTGCCGAGGCTCTCCGGCAGAATGAGTTTCTGGTCGCGGAAGCGGGGACCGGAACGGGAAAAAGCTTTGCTTATCTCGTGCCTGCGATTTTGCATGCGACTGAATCTCAGGTTACCGAATCAGCAGGGCCAGAGGGTGGGGAAAAGTCTCGCTCGGCTCGGGTTTTGATCTCAACGCACACGATCAGTTTGCAGGAGCAGCTCATTGCGAAGGATATTCCTTTGCTCAATAGTGTGATTCCGCGAGAGTTTTCGGCGGTGCTGGTCAAAGGTCGCTCCAATTATCTTTCGTTGCGGCGGATGGAGCGTGCGATTGGCAAGGCAACCAGTCTGTTGGCAACTGATCATCAGCATCAACAGCTGCGGGCCATCAAAAAGTGGTCCGGCGACACGGGAGACGGTTCGCTTTCCAGTCTGCCACTGAAACCGGATTCTTTGGTTTGGGATGAGGTCGCCAGCGATACGGGCAACTGTCTCAGAAAAGCTTGTCCCCACCATAAAGACTGTTTTTACTTTCGAGCGCGTCGGCGTGCCATGAATTCACAATTGATGATTGTGAATCATGCCATGCTGTTCAGTGACATTGCATTGAGGCGGCAGGGGGTCTCGCTGTTGCCAGATTACGACGCTGTTATTCTGGACGAGTGCCATACGATCGAGGCTGTCGCGGGTGATCATCTTGGTATTCGAATCACCAGCGGGCAGTTCGATTATCTGTTCGATCGACTGTACAACGATCGGTCCCAGAAGGGATTACTGGTTGAGAAAGATTTAAAGAGCTTGCAGCAGAAGGTTGAGCAGTGCCGATTCGCTGCGACCAACCTGTTTGCGGATGTACTTGATTGGTGGGAATCAGAGGGGCGAAAAAACGGACGTGTCGAAGTTGCTGGGATAGTAGAAAATCCGCTCAGCAAACCCATGGAAGAATTAGCTCAGGCATTGCGTCGGCAGGCTGATGCGCAGAAGAATGAAGCTGATCGAAAAGACTTTGAATCCGCCTATGATCGTATGTTGGCCTTGGCTGGTGGGCTCAGACAATGGCTCAGTCAGGAATTGGAACGGTCGGTGTATTGGGTGGAACGAACGGGGTCGCGTCGGGGAGGACTGGATCGAGTGACTTTGGCTGCTTCGCCGATTCATGTTGGGGAAGTGCTTCGCAAGGAGCTTTTTCAAAGTGAAATGATCAAGAGTGTGGTCATGACCAGCGCCACGCTGGCAACGGGTCCTGATGATAATTTTTCCTTTTATCGCTCACGGATCGGACTCTCTGGTGGAATGTCACTTCGTGTGGGAAGCCCTTTCGATTATCAGTTGCAGGCAAAACTGGTGGTCTTGAGTGGGCTTCCAGATCCATCTCGCGAGCGACAGCAGTTTGAGCGGGCCTTGCCTACGCAAATCAAGCGTTTTCTGAAGCAGAGTGACGGGCATGCGTTCGTTCTGTTCACCAGTTATGACTTGCTGCGGCGATGTGCTGAGGCACTTGGTAGCTGGCTGGCTCAGCAGAAAATGCCGCTCTTCAGCCAAGCCGGAAAACAGAATCGGACTCAATTGTTGGAGTCGTTTCGAAAGAGCGACCGTGGCGTACTTTTTGGTACGGATAGTTTTTGGCAGGGAGTCGATGTTCCTGGTGATGCGTTGACCAATGTGATCATTACCAAGCTACCCTTTGCGGTGCCGGACCACCCACTGCTTGAAGCAAGACTCGATGAAATCAGAGCGAGCGGAGGCAATCCATTTGTTGAGTATCAATTGCCAGAAGCTGTCATTAAGTTTCGTCAGGGATTCGGGCGTCTGATTCGCACTGCGACAGACGAGGGAATGGTGGTGGTGCTTGATCCCCGAATTCAAACCAAGCCTTATGGTCGAATGTTTCTTGAAGCTTTGCCTGACATGACCATTGAACGAGTCTCTGCAGTTCCGGGAAAGTCTGATTCAGGCCAGCGAGACTCTTGGTGAGGGATACTGTTTTCGTGACATCCAGTCGAGTGCCGGTTTGACCGCGCATGATGGATACCAACCTGATTCAGATTGTGGGTCCTAACCCGATTTCAGGTCGTGAATTCTCTCTTTACCTGATCTTGAAGTTGAACAACGGATCGAATGACCTGCTGGCTGATCTTTTCTGCGGTTGAAATGTCGTTCGCCTGGATCGCTTCTTCAAGTTGTTGGCAGGATTCAAGCACCTGGGGTGCATTCATGTTGGCGATTGCACCTTTGAGACGATGTGCGGTGCTGAATAAATCTTGCTGATTCGGGGTCGTGAAGGCAGTCGTCAGAAATTCGAGCGATTCTTCGCAGGTCGTCTCAAACAGTTCAGCCAATTCGCGGAGTGATTTCGCATCGTTATCGAAGAGGTCTCGGATCGCTTGGTGGTCGAATTCGATAACTTGATCGGTGGGATTCGGAGGCTCCGCTCGTGGTTCCCTGTCCTGATGACCGGTAGCTGTTGCCACGTCGCTGCTGATGATCGTTTGGATTTCAAAGCAAGCTGCATGGGGGCCGGTTCCGCTGCTGGTTTGGTCAAGCGAAAAGTGAATATACCCAAGCACTGAATGGAAGGTACCGTCATGGTGCAGTAGCCGAAATTCGCGTGCCATGGCTGGCATCTGACGCTTATAGTCAGGTGCTCGGTTCTCGAAGACACTTTCCTCCTCTGGGTGGAGACAGGTTTGCCATCGATGCTGGCTCTGTTGCTCAACAGAAATGCCTGTGAAGCGTCTCCAAGCTGGACTGGACCATGCGATCAGACCGTCGGAATTGGATCCCCACGCGATCAAAAGATCTGATTCGCTTACTACCTCAGACGGCGTTCGATCGACTTGCATTTGCTTGTGCCTGAATGGGTTTTTTATCCATCGCGGGCTGTGTTTTTGTTGGCTCTTCTCTAGCTTTTGTAGACGTCAAACAGGTCAAAGCGTCTTAGTTTGTTGTAGATGCTTTTTTCGCTGACGCCCAGTTGCCGTGCTGCCATTGCTTTATTGCCACCCTCGGCCTCAAGCGTGTCGATCAGTGCGCGTTTTTCAATTTCTTTGAGATTCTGCCCTGCAAGGGAGGCTTGTCCCATTGCTGTCGCCTGATGAGCACTGGTGACTTCTGGGCTGACATCCAAATCTTCAGGAGCAATCCGGTTGTGCTCGCAAAATGCAGAGGCACGCTCAATGATGTTCTCCAATTCGCGAATGTTACCTGGCCAGTTGTGGTTGATCAGACGCCGACAGGCTTCCTCGCTGAGAGCGATGTTCTTGATTCCTCGACGCTTGGCAATCCGTTCCAGAATCGCTTCGGCGAGTGTTGGGATGTCGCCCCGTCGCTCCCGCAGTGCGTGTATGTGCAGTTTCAGTACGTTCAGGCGGTAATAAAGATCAGGTCGAAAACGTCGTTCTTCACAAAGGCCAGCCAAGTCCTGATGAGATGCTGAGATAACGCGAACATCAACTCGGACCTCCTGATTACTGCCAATTCGTTGGAATGTCTTCTCGTGAAGGAAAGTCAAGAGTTTGGGCTGCAGTTCCAAAGGCAGGTCGCCAACTTCGTCGAGCAATAAGGTGCCGCCATCGGCAATCTCTGCTCTTCCAGGGCGATCTTCTCCCGCATCCGTGAAAGCACCTTTGACGTGACCGAAGAGCTCTGCTTCGATCAGGTCGCGCGGTAATGAAGCGCAATTGACAGCGACGAAAGCCTTCCCCGCACGCGGTCCCAAATTATGAATCATTCGGGCAATTGTGGTCTTACCAGTGCCGCTCTCACCGGTCAGTAGGATGGTCGAATCCAGTTCGGCAAGCTTATTGATTTTCTTAAGTAAATCTTTGGATTGTTCTGTCGTGGCCGCAAAGTCCGTGTTCGATGAAGGTTGCTCAACCAGCATTCGTAGTTGTTGATTTTCACGCGACAGTTGGGAGGTTCGAAGCGCCTGTTCGACGCGTGCAATCAGATCTTCCTGCTCGCAGGGCTTGGTAACGAATTCACAGGCACCCGCCTTCATCGCAGCGACTGCATCGGAAATTTGCCCCACGCCCGAAATGATCAGGATCTCGGTGCCTGGATACTCTTTGCGAATTTTTCGCATGCATTCCAAGCCGGTCATCCCGGGCATGTTCAAGTCCAGAATCGCAACCTGAATATCGTGATTCATCTTTGCGATCGCTTCCTGCCCGTCCTTGGCCGTCACGGTCACCATCCCGGCCAATTCCAAATATCGTTGAAACATGCGAAGCGTTACTGGCTCATCATCCGCGATCAGGATGTTGCAGTCGGATGGGTCAAGTGTTGACATGGGTTCTCTTTGCAAACTCAGTGAAAGAGCGATGCGGGGAACAGTTTTTGGGCAAATGAGCTGCCGAGCGACTGAGCAGTAGCAAAGGACGCTGAGTGTCAAAGCCCGTTATTATGAATGCAGGAAAAAATACAAGCATCGGTAATTAGTGCTGGCTAGTGTAGTGATGTTTCCGCGGGATTTCAGTTTTTCCAGTGTGTGAAACACGATTTTTGTCTTGGTTTTCTTGCATGCCGGTAAATTTGAGCGTCTGTGAGGGGTGGGGGTGGTCGGTCAGGTCTGTGCGACGATTGCTGCAAGCTGAGGTTGATGCTCTGCGGTGGGGGTAGATGCGCTATTTCTCCCGCGAAAGCCCTTCGTTCGAGAAAAGCCGGGTGAAAGCGTCAAGCACCAAGATTTACCATCAACCGCGAACGCCTGACGGATGTCATGCGGGGTCGATCTGCAAGCAGCGGTGATTCATGCATGGCGTCTAAATTTGTGGAGGTACCGAATCAGTGCTGGGTAGTTTTACGCCTCCAAATCGTTTGCCATCCGAGTTTTTTGTAGTTGAATAACTTCGTTTCAAAGATTTTTTTTAGAAGTTTCATTTGAGGCCTTGTCAATTCCGACTTTTGCGTAAGAGTGCATCGTTGGCAAGAAAAGTCGCGAGTCGTTCGCAGCCTTCAGCCAGCATGACAAAATTCATGGTGTGACCCGACAAGAGCGGGTCGGAACGAAACTAGGACTTGAAAATGAAAAAAGCACTTTTGGCACTCGCAGCCGGATTCATGGTATTGGCAGCAGGCACGCAGAACGCAACCGCTGGTTGTGGCACTTGCGACAAGACCATCGTGGAGAACGCTGTCGCCAGCAAAGATTTCGCAACCCTCGTTGCTGCTGTGAAAGCCGCTGGCTTGGTCGAGACGCTTTCGGGCGATGGGCCTTTCACAGTGTTCGCACCAACAGAAGCAGCCTTCGCGAAGTTGCCAAAGGGAACGGTTGCGGAACTCGTGAAGCCAGAGAACAAAGACAAGCTTGTTGCGATCCTGACCTACCACGTCGTGCCCGGCAAAGTCATGGCAAAAGACGTTGTCAAGCTTGATGGCAAGAAAGCCAAAACAGCTCAGGGTGGATCTGTGGGCATCAAAGTCAAAGACGGAACGGTTAGCATCAATAAGGCAAAAGTTGTCAAAGCTGACATCGCGTGCAAGAATGGCGTCATCCACGTGATCGACACCGTCCTGCTGCCAAAAGCGAAGAAGTAATTTCCTCGGGAATTGTTAAGAACGCTGGCGTCAGGCACAATTGTGGCTGACGCCTTTTTTTATGCCAGCAGGGAAATAAGATGAACAGTTGTTTGCGATTTTTCGGCGTGTTTGCTTCGGTGTTCGGCTGCGTGTTGAGCAGTTCTGTCGCCCAGGGGCACAGCCCAGTCGATTTTCTCGAAGTGCTTCGGGTCAAGCCTGCTCAGGTTATCGAACACGGTGTGGAAACCAAAAGTCGTTTTGATTCCAAGAAAACAGAGTCCAAGCTCCAGGGACCTGCTTACTTCAGCCGCGGTGTTGGCGCAATGAAGCGTGAGGTAAAAAGTCCGCGCGCTTATATGAATTGGTTCGCTATCACAAACCCAGCCCAGCAGCCCAAGAGGCAGGTGGACGTATTGGACATGGTGCGGGGTGGGGCCAGCAAGCAGTTGCAGATCGGGAATGCCGCGTTCCTGATTTCGCCATCACAACTGCTCACCAGTGGAGCTCCTGACGAGGTCCCCGACGGTCTCGATATCTACAAAGCGTATGAAATTCACAATGGTAGCTCTGTCGATCTGAAGATTGATATCGAAAGCTCATTGGGGAACGGTAAGGTTAGTGTCGGTAAGCCGATCTATCTCTGCATGTCCTCGGTAGAATGGCATCACGACGAAACGTTTGCCGTCACGCACCCCAAAGATTGCTTTGTGGTCTATGAGGTTGAAGAACAGCCCGCAGTTTCGACGTTCAACACGATTGATCAGTTCGGCATCAACGAACTCAAGGGTTCGAGCCTCCGCTGGATCTGCGTTCGTGCGGCGTTTCTGCGGGACAAGTCTAAGTAGCGTCTGTGGTTAGTCCGAAGTCGTCCCCTGAGGGGAGTCACCGAATCAGATCGCGATTCGCCCTGGTCGTATTGGCGGACGTTGTCATGTCACCTTGCGAGTTAAGTGTCGGATACCAGCAGGCTGTTTACATGTCTGCGAATAGTTCGGTGGAGAAGTAGCGTTCCATTCGGTCAGGAAAGACGGTGACCGCAGTTGGTTCATCTGCGGAGTGACGCTCGATCGATCGCACGGCGGCGAGGAAGTTGAGTCCTGAACTCGGGCCGACAGGATATCCGCAGCGAATCAGTTGGCGTGTCACCTCGATCGCTTCCTCATCGGAGACCTCGATCTCTTGTAGCCTGGGGAAATTTGCGTTCGCGAAGATGGTCGATAATCCATCCACAACGCCGGGGATGCGGCCGCTAAAGCTCGAGCATTCCACTTCACTCATGACTCCTGTGTCGATCGGCCGGGCGAGGACCGGGGTCACGTTGCAGCCCGCGTCGCGTAGTCCTTGCGTGACTCCCACCAAGGTTCCACCGGTACCAACTCCACTGACGAACAGGTCAATCGAGTCGGTATCGATTTGGCTGAGTATTTCCTGAGCCGTTTCATTGCGGTGGGCATTCGCATTATCAATATTCGAGAATTGCTGGGGCCAATAAGCGGCTCGGTTTGCTGAAATGCTTTGGGCGCGGTTGATTGCCCCCGCGATTCCCTCTGGCTTGGGTGTCAGTTCGACTTCGGCTCCGTAAGCACGGATCATCATCACTCGCTCATTGCTGACTCCCTCTGGCATTACCGCAACAAATGTCAAGCCAAGCTGAGCGCATGCCAGCGCCATCGCAATGCTGGTTGATCCACTTGATGCTTCAACCACGACTCCCGAAGTGGTCAGTTCCCCTTGGCGGATTGCTTTGGTGAGGATGTAGCGTGCGATGCGATCTTTTGTTGATCCACTCGGGTTCAAATACTCCAGTTTGCACCAGACCGTGGGAGTCCAGCCCGGGACGGACACGGCAATCAGTGGCGTGGTGATGCGGCTCGAGGAGCAGCGTGGCAGGTGGGGTGTTGGTCGAAATTTCATGAGCAGCCTGCGTATTGGTTAGCACGTGTCTCAGCAAGTATTGCAGGGATGATTGTTATTCGCCTGACTAGTGTGGGAAAAACAGACAACGGTTACAACTGTGCCTGCTTGGATTTGCGTAGCGAATTCGCCGTAAGGTTGGATATTGGGGTTGCAGTAGCAGTGTTTTGATCTGTTCTCTCAGCAGGTTGAATGTTCTGCTTGCTACTCTCTTGGGCCTCGATGTTTTGGAGCGACGTTGTGTTGTTTAATGCAACGATGCTGTTCAGCAGGGCAAGTTGTTCCTCGGACTGTGACTGTGACTGTGACTGTGACTGTGACTGTGACTGTGACTGTGACTGTGACTGGGGCTCCTGTGTCTCATCCCTTTTGAACTCAGGCAGTTGATGTTCACGCAGGGGGGCAAAGGTCATGATGCGATGATTTGACTTCTCGCGTTGCACTTTCTGTGCGAAAAGTAGAGATGCTGCCGATTTTTCCGTGGCTGATAACTGCCAGCTGATTTCTTGTTGCTTGTTCGTTCACCAAGTTCTTCCAAGGCAACATTGCTGCCAGTGACATTCGGCTATCGCAAATCATGATCGGTGATTCGTGAATGCTGTCTTTCCGATCCTGATTACCGCACATAAAATGGTATTCGTGAACATTGATTCGCAATTTCAATGTCCACACGCAGTGACCTCCCCCCATAGAATTACACCATTGTGAGTGAGAGAATCTTGCTCGAGCATACCGCTCGGAAAAGACTTTCAGAATGCCTCAGAAACGTCACACAGTGGACCAGATTGTTGCCAAACTGCGTA
>JBPCVE010000164.1:0-2846 GCA_051010795.1 Rubripirellula sp. | reverse complement strand
CCGGTCTGCTCATTGCTCAATACTGTCACTGGTATTCCATCGTCCATGATTGCTCTCCCACGACCTACGGCTTGCATGATGGAGGCTCTCACGGTCGCCGTATAACCACGATGCCAATCGTCATTCCTGTATCCAATGCCACCGTATACACAGGGTGATCCGTTTGGCCTGTGGCCGGTCCAGTTGCGATCTCCCCAATTGCCGGTTGGCTCTGATGCTGCTGATGTCCTGCCATGAACAACGAGCCATCGTCGAATGTCACCGGGATTCACACGCGGCGTACCAAGTATCAACAAGTGTTCGCACCGCTGATGCCATTCGTTCGACCCACGATCAGGGCCTTGACCGAAATAACACGACATTTCGATCCGTGATAGGTAGGGTTCTGGGATCAATTCAGCCAGTTTCCTGATGTGAATCGAATGACCAATGACACCAAGTCGCTTGATATCAGGGTGAGCAATCAAGAACTCAACGATCCGATTGGCTACACGGTTCGGTGTAGTTCGTCGCGTGATGTCTTCGACTACCTGTCGTACTGGGTGAGCCTGCTTGATATATCCTGCCGGCGTGTGGTCATGGACTGTCTGTCCTGTAGCGTCTGACAGATCATCCGCTGATGTCGTGGCATCGGTTGCGATAATCGGCACATCAGCCGGCAATCCAGACTTGTAACGGCCTACTAGGAAGTGATTGAGTCTCCCGTCTGGTGTCTGGTCAGTTGCCACATGGAGCGTGTGGAGATCTCCAACAGTGGCCCGTGTCACCAGTTTGATTGCATTGGATTCGACACTGTGACTACCAACCTTTGGTAATGCTTCAGCCAGTAATCGCTGCCATCCGTTTGGTATCTTGTCGGCCTTTGGTGTAACGATGTGAGTTGTTCCCGGCTCCCTGATATTCCGTAGTGTTTCGTTGATGACCTCTGTCACTTTCAGGAGGCTCTGAGCGAATGACCTCTGATCATCGGATGGACTGAACTCAAACCAATTCGCCACCGCATTGGCTACCATGCCAACCTGATTTACTGCTTCAGCCTTCACTGATATCGATGGAGCCAATACAGACGTGGGGTCTTCGTCGACCACGATCAGATCAACAGTCTTGGTACCTATCCGGCCTACTTGGTTTGATATTCTGGCCCTCTCATGTGTAGCGATTCGATGCTTCGCTGCTGTAGCCTCCTTCATCTGTCTCTGATAATCACACGTCTTCGCCAGTGGACATGATGGACAGATCGTCGCACCAACCAGCAGACCAACGGCCTGATGTTTCTTGGCTTCGTCGTATCGACCACACGTCTTCTCTGTCAGTTCGGGATACGCCACCACTTCGATACCAGCCTGCTTCATTTCCTCCAGACGCTCTCTCACATTGGCATGTGATGGAACTACTGTGAGGCTGGAGCCTTTGTCCGCGATGGCCTGTGTTGTGTTGTAATTCTTGCCGGCTCCAGTTGGTGATCGATCCAGATTGATACCAGCAGTGTTCGCCATCTCATGGCGTTTCCCACTGATCTCCTGTCTCCAATCAGATAGTGTTCGTTCGTCACCATCGGGGAGAATTGGGGCCGCGAAATTGGCCTTCTCAGGGGCGTTCGATATGTTCGCCGTGTCATTTATCATCCGCAATAAAGCAGGCTTAGAAGGTGAATTTTCGGATAGAAGATATGACCGAATATCCTTCACACTTTCAGGTGGCATCCACTGCAGTATTGGCCGGCGTAGTCGCTCTGTCAGTTGCTCACCAGTGGCAATCATTCCCTCACGTCCCGGCCACTTACCGTCTGGCTTCTGGTCACGTTCACCGATGACGATGATCGGCCTATCGTGTGGAATGTCACTCAACAAACCAGCCAAGTGATCGATACCCGATCTTGCTCCCGGTCGACCGAGTGCAGCAATACCGAGCGTGATTGCGGCTGCTGTATCTGATGCACCCTCAACCAACAGAATGGGACCATCGAACTGAGACCAATCGTCTGGGACTGTCACCGCTCTGGTCGATCCGGGTATGGTTCGCTTGCTGTTGTCATGTCGACGTGTAGCGATGCCAACAATCTCACCACGTCCGTTTTGCTCTGGGAATGTGTATTGATTCCGTTGGCTATCAAATCCCGTGTGAATGCGATGGAGTGAATCGACAGATACACCAAGACTGTCGGCCAGTTGTTCGATCTCACCAGCAAGATGACATCGATGAGACTCTGCTATTTGTTGCCATTGCTCTGGTGTCTTCTTGGCTACTGGCTTTGATGTTTTCAGTTCAACCGGACGAACTGCGGACATCGGGTCCACGAAGTGAAAGACGTGACCCTCCTGCTTGGCCGGCTTGATATATCGCATCCCGTGAGGCGTGTCGCTCTCACCATTGGACCGCTTACAAGTGACCGCCTGACCGTCACCAGATCGCCTACACCAATCACCTTTTTGGCAGATTGGACAGGGATGTTTCTTGGTGACACTGTGCCAAGTGCCTGATTTTGTGGGGTATATTTCTCTGTTGAGATTATTTCCAGCAGTCGATACCATGTCTGTACACACGCACGGGGCGTATGCTCCTCGTCTGTACCCGGATGCTGATGGCCTTTGGAGGGATTGCCAGCATTCAGGAAAACGCTTTGAAACAAATTGAACCTCAACGACTGCAATCGTTGGGGTTTTTTTTATGCTTCGATTCAGTTGTTACCGAGCCACGTCCATATGGCACGGTTGCCTAGTCAACTAGGACTTTTTGATTTGGGTCTTCCCGGTTTGATTGGGTTATCGAAGTACCGACAAATAGCCGGTAAGTCGTCAGCACGCCAGAGATGATCTCCGGCCTTTGCTTTGATTGGTTTGGGTATG
>JBPCVE010000163.1:0-19928 GCA_051010795.1 Rubripirellula sp. | reverse complement strand
ACCGCTGCTGCCGCCGGTTTTGAATCGGGAACTGGCAGTGTTACGGTCAATGATGTCGATAGTCCAACCTTGACCCTGAGCATTGCTGAGACGGAAGTTGCCGAGGACGGAGTGGTGACTGCGACTATTTCTCGTAATACAGACGTGTCTTCTGCATTGCAAGTGGAAGTTGAATCGAGTGATGCCACAGCGGCCACTGTTCCAACGTTCGTCACCATTGCGGCAGGTCAGTCGAGTGTGACGTTTGAAGTCAGCGGCGTCGATGACAGTGTGGTTGACGGCGACAAGGTAGCGGTGGTCAGTGCGGCTGTTAACGGCTTTGTGGCGGGGACTGACTCGATCATCGTGGTTGATAACGATATTGCTGCCATCACTCTCTTGATTGCAGAGGAATCTATCAGTGAAGCAGGGGGAGCTTCGGTTGCCACTTTGTCTCGGAATACGCTCACTTCTTCCTCGCTTACTGTCGTCTTGACCAACAGTGATGCGTCGGAAATTACAATTCCTCAGGATGTCACGATACCAGTAGGGGCTTCAAGCGTAACCTTCACGATGGATGCGGTAGACGACTCGGAGTACGACGGAAATCAGAATGTAGTAATCACGGCATCTTCCAATGGTTTTGTTTCCGGAGTGGATTCTTTGCAGGTGCTCGATGACGATCCGCCGCCAGCGACTCCAGAAATCCTGTTTGTTGATGATGACCAAGGCGCAAGTTACGAACGCTTCTACACTTCTGCACTCGATGCTAATTCATTGCAGTATGACAGTTGGCAGGTCTCTTCTCAGGGACTGCCTGGTACCGCTGACCTGAGTGATTACGACGTGGTGATTTGGAATACCGGATTTGAGTATTCCGCGACTGGCTCTGGTTTGGCAACTGCCGAGCAAACAGCGTTGTCGGGTTATCTTGATGGTGGTGGGGGATTGTTCCTTGTGGGTCAGGACATTCTCTACAACGGGGTGAGTGCTTCCTTCCAGTCGGATTATCTGAAGCTTGCTTCATTCACCAGCGATGTTCGGAACCTGAGTCAGTATGTAGGTGTCAGTGGCAGTTCGATCAGTGACGGGATGAATTTGACATTCAGCCTTCCGTCGGACTTCAGTGCAGACTGGAGTGACTCTTTGGCACCTGCTTCGGGAGCTGAAGGTGTTTTCTATCGCAACTCGGTAAACAGTGATGCCCAGCCTTTCAATACGATTGGTTACGGTGGCGAAGATTTCCGTATGGTATTCATGGCGGCACCATTTGAGGGCATCAGTTCGAGTGCTGGTGATCCGAACAATCAAGCGTTTGTGATGGATAAGGTGGTAGATTTCCTGATGCCACCGGTCACCGCGACGGGAGATGTGGTGGTTTCGTCTCCTAGTCCATCGTCCGTGACAACGGAAGCTGGTGGTTCCGTCAGTTTCACTGTTGTGCTGACTGAGGCACCTGTTTCAGATGTGAGTTTTAGCGTTGAGTCGAGTGATGCCAGTGAGGGTACTGTTGATGTTAGCCAGTTGACTTTCACTCCGGGTAATTGGGATTCTGCTCAGGCCGTTACCGTGACGGGGGTGGATGATTCGGTGGTCGATGGTGATGTGGGTTATTCGATCGTGCTTGGAGTTGCCGGTACAACCGACAGTAACTACAGCGGTTTGAATCCCGACGATGTTTCGCTGAGTAATACTGATAATGACATAGCTTCCCTGTCTTTGGATTTGGGGACAGCTTCGGTCTCAGAGGGTTCCACGTTGGTAGGTGTGGTTACTCGAAATACGGACACTGGTTCACCTTTGACAGTGAACCTGAGTAGTGGTGATCCGAGTGAAGCTTCGGTATCCGGGGCTGTTACGATTCCAGCAGGTTCATCCTCTGCTGAATTTGTGATTGCAGGGGTCGACGATTCATTTGTCGATGGTGATCAACAGGTTTCGATCACTGTCAGTTCTTCTGGCTACACTGGCGCTTCAGGTGATGTGACGGTAGTCGATACCACCGCCGCCGCTTTGAGTCTTTCCTTGGCCGATGCTGCCATCAGTGAGTCTGGAGGTGAGACAACAGGGACCGTGACACGCAACTCCACTGGTGATGCGGTGAGTTTGACGATTGTTAGTAGTGACGAGTCGGAAGTCAAAGTCGGCACCCTGACGATTTTAGCTGGTGAGACGAGTGGTACTTTCTCAGTGATTGCACAAGACGACTCTCTGGTTGACGGCGACCAGGCAGTTACTGTCAGCGTGGACGCCACCGGTTACTCGGGTGATAGTGCTTCACTGACTGTTACCGATGATGAGGTTGCCTTGCTGACCCTCTCGATTCCCTCACCCGCAGTTGATGAGGGTTCGAGCACAACCGGAACCATCACACGTAACACTGTTGCATCTGGCGCGTTGGTAGTGAATCTTGAGAGTAGTGATAGTGGTGAGGCGTCGGTGTCTTCGTCGGTGACGATTCCAGATGGTCAGTCGAGTGTCAGCTTTACCATCAATGGTATTCAAGATGATTTTGTTGATGGCAGCCAGGTCGCGACGATTACCGCTGCTGCCGCCGGTTTTGAATCGGGAACTGGCAGTGTTACGGTCAATGATGTCGATAGTCCAACCTTGACCCTGAGCATTGCTGAGACGGAAGTTGCCGAGGACGGAGTGGTGACTGCGACTGTTTCTCGTAATACAGATTCAGATTCCAGTTTGCTGGTTACTCTCTTCAGCAGTGACAGTGGCGAGGCTGCGGTTGCTCAAGATGTGGTGATTCAAAGTGGCTCACTAAGTGCGAGTTTCAGTGTTTCGGGGCAGTTGGATGGTGAGGTTGACGGGACCCAATCAGTGACGGTGACCGCTACCGCAACCGGTTTTGCTGGGGGAAGTGACTCGATTGAGGTCACTGACATTGACTCGGAAACAAACGACCTGTTTTACTTCTCGCGTAAGAATAATGGAACGGTTGCTGGTGTTCTGTTCCAAAATGAAGATATCGTTGCTTACAACGGTAGCGAATTTCGAGTGTTCTTTGACGGGACACCTTGGGCGAGTGGGTTGACGTTGGATGCGTTCAGCATCTTGGACAATGGTGACATTCTGATGTCCTACAGCGTTGCTGGGTCCATCACTGGTGGATCACTTTCCTTTGATGATTCCGATATTCTTCGGTTCTCTCCAGCCACGCAGACATGGGCACTTTACTTTGATGGAAGTGATGTTGGTCTCAGTAGTAATGGGGAGGACGTTGATTCCATTGGTTTCGCACCCGACGGCAGACTTGTGATCTCAACGAGTGGTTCCAATTCTGCGAACGGGGTGAGCTCGCGCGATGAAGATATGATTGTTTTTAATCAAACTTCGCTGGGGGTAAACACTGCAGGCAGTTTTGAAATGTACTTTGATGGTAGCGATGTCGGACTATCGACTTCATCCAGTGAGGATGTAGATGCGGTCTCCATTACAAGTGATGGAACGATTTATGTGTCCACGGTTGGTAATTTCAGTGTCACTGGTACCAGTGGTGCTGACGAAGATGTGTTTGTTTTTGAACCCGCGAATCTGGGGGCGAGTACGAGCGGCACCTTCCGATCTGGGCTTTATTTTGATGGCAGTGCTTACGGCTTTGGAAATGATGTCGGAGGCCTGCATGTGGTGGATCCTCCCGCGAGTGGTTCCGGTGCAGCAGCGGCAGTGCCCGGGCTTGGAGAAGCTGCTCCTGACGGTCTGATGGTGATCATGAATATTGAGCCGGTAGTGCCGGTGGAGGTTCTCGGCCCAATGACGTTTGCCCAGTGGCAGTCGCTCAGCAGTAGCGAATTGGTATTGGCACCAACGAGTGAAGCGTCACAGACCGTTGATGAAGGTAAGGCTGAGAATGCGTCTGACGATGAGTTGCACGTGATGTGTCTGGATGCAGCATTTTCCGAGTGGGGGATTTGAACCCTGCTTGGCTGTTGCCAGTCCGTCGGTGTAACGCAAACAATGCCTTCTTGTGCTAGGTGAGACGGGTGGTGTTGCTCAATGTCTCTGCAGGTCTGTGTGTTCTTCTGCAACTCTGTGTTTGCCGTTGTTGCCGGTCAGGCGGTTGCTTTATCGCCAAACGACATGCTCAACGCACAGAGATCTAAAACAAGATTGTGCTGTGGTTGCAGGGACGTTGATTCGCTCGGCTTCGTAGCTTGAGAGGTCAGCGTCGCGGCAACTTCCCACCATGATGCACATCTTTTACGCTTCGTGCTCAGCAGCACTGGTTCAGGGATTCGTCTACGATTTAGTCATGTTCCTGTTTCGCTTTGATAAGGAATTCGAGTTGTTCGGCTGTCAGAAACCCTTGTCTCTTAGCGAGTTCACCAAAAAGCATTTTGCACTTCTTTTGCTCGTCACAAACCCGAACGGCCTGCTCTGTCGTGAGCAGTCCATGCCGCACTGCGATTTCGCCAATCGGTTGCACTATGAGTGGGATTGCCAAAGGTACTTCTTGCTGATTTGATTTTTGGAAAACCATCGCATACTGCCCTGAAGTGAGAGAACTTGTATTGCTGAATGAACAGCACTGCCCAATTGAACCGTACTTCGTCAATCGAGAGTGGGGCGACGTGAGCAACTGAGTTTACGGAAATACGCTCGGGTTCCTGTAATGTTTTCAGCTTTGTGTGCCCCCATTGCGGGTTGCGTGCACTTGCCCTGAGCCTTGGTGTCCGTTTGCATTGTCTGTTTGCAATCGGAAGAGGGGGGGATAATGCAAATCGTTCGGTTCCAAACGCGTGGTCTGTCTGATGATTAAGAGAGTTTCCCGGTCATGAGGGTGCGGTGTTTGTTTTTCAGCGTTATCTTGTGGTTCGGGTTTGCGTTGCTCGCAGCGTCAATGCAGTTGTGGGATGACTGGGGTTTTAATCAAAGTGATCTTGATCAACGCGTGTTAGGAAAGCGAATTTTCCGTAGGTCACAAATATTGGGAAGCGACAGTGAACCGAGATCTATTACATCCTCGTGATGAAATCATGAAGACGATGGAGCGAATCTATCGTTATCGAATGACCACGACATCGGGCGGCAATTTATCCATTCGTGATGAAGCGGGAGACATTTGGATCACTCCTGCTAGAATTGACAAAGGGAATTTGCAGCGTGGTGATATCGTTTGTGTTCGAGCAGATGGAACGGTTGATGGTAAGCATCAGCCCTCTTCGGAGTTTCCCTTCCATCAATCCATTTACAGTGTTCGCCCTGACGTAAGTTCCATTGTGCACGCTCATCCTGTTGCACTTGTCGCTTTCAGTATTTGCCGGAAGATTCCCGAAACAAAGCTTTTTCATCAGGCGCATACAGTATGTGGTCAGACTGGCTTCGCAGAGTATGCTCTACCGGGTAGTGAGGCTTTGGGAAGCGTGATTGCTGATCAGTTTCGCGACGGCTGCGATAGCGTGATTTTGGAAAATCATGGTGTGGTCGTTGGTGGTGAGTCCCTGTCTCGTGCATTTCAGCGGTTTGAGGCCTTTGAGTTTGCGGCGAAGACCATCATCAAAGCCAATCAGCTCGCGGCAGTCCGTTATCTGTCGGACAGTCAATTGCAGCAGGCGCAGGCGAGGAGCATCAAGCTTGGATCGTTTAGCCGGGGGCATGCATCGATTCGAGAGCGGGAACTGCGGAAAGATCTGTGTGATTTTATTCGGCGAGGTTGTCGGCAACGATTGCTGATAAGCACTGAAGGTAGCTTTTCTGCACGTCTTGATGACCAGTCATTCTTGATCACACCTACGCACCGGGATCGCGAGAGCCTCGATGTCGGAGATTTAGTCCTGGTGCAGCAGGGACGCATGGAGGATGGAAAAAAAGCGAGTCGGGCAGTGTTAGCACATCAAGCCATTTACCAGCGACATCGTGATGTCAACGCGATCGTTTTTGCACATCCGGTCAATGTGACTGCATTCAGTGTCACTGGGGAATCTTTCGACGCGAAGACCATACCTGAAAGCTACGTATTCCTGCGTGACGTTGCGAATGTGAAGTATGGAATCCAATATGGCGACGGTGATCAGATTGCTGAGTATGTATCAAGTGATCAACCGGTTGCCATTCTGGAAAATGATGGTGTTCTGGTGACTGGAAGCACCGTGCTGGATGCGTTTGATCGTTTGGAGGTGCTGGAGGCTACTGCCGAGGCAGTGATCAATTCCAGAGCGATCGGGGAGGTCTCGAGCATGTCGCCTGAAACGATCGCTGAACTGAGAGCCGCATTCAAAATCGATTGAGTGGCATAAGAGTTTTCTCGACTTCGATCCATGGTTCACGCTCACCGTCGCACGCGTGGCAGAAATACTTGCTGAGCGAGTGATGGATGTTTGGATGCGATAACTGGCTGTGGACGCCAGAAATACCACTCGCTCTCTGGAACAGTCGTTGAAGCCGATTCTTAACGTCGTGGCTAGAGAAGGGCTCCAAGCACTGATGGGGCGTGACACACGATCTCTGAAGCCAAAAAAACGGTTTCTGCCCCCAAGAGAGGCGACGGTGGGATTCGAACCCACGAATAATGGATTTGCAATCCATCGCCTTAGCCACTTGGCCACGTCGCCTTTATCTGCGCAACCTAGAGAAAGGTTGATGATCAGTCAAGATCGGCAGTTTTTTTGTTCTGGCGAGTCTGCCAGTTATGCCGGTAGTATCGTCCGGCCTACCCCCACTACTTGATGAGAGATTCAAAGTTTTTCCGAGGTTCATTCCCGTCCCAGCGAACTCATTGTCCGCGATTCGATAATTGTGGTGGGAGACGCTTCAGATACGACAGCCTTTGAAGTGGTTCTTGGCCCATTTGCGACGCTGCAGAGCTCCTGGAAATGGTTCTTTCGTGCCACCGCATGCCCGCGATCTACCATGGAATGACGAATGTTGTCCGACTGGGGCAATCGAACCAAGACGATTTTTTCGCACGCTCGCGGCGAGAGTTTTGTTTCAGGATTCGACCGGCTCGTTCTCAAAAGCAGATGAGCATTATTCAACGCGTTACTGATGAGATTTGGTGTGCTTTGGGCCGCGTGAGGTTTCTTGAAAACTTGCGTCAATGGCTCCTGCCAGCATTGCTCGCTGCTGACCGTCAGCGCTGACTACAAAGCGTGTTGCCGACGGTAGTTTCACACTACTAATTCGATTGAGGCGCAGGGGCCTAGTAGGTGCCTAGGTCACGCCGCTCAACGCCGGTGAGCAAATTCATCAGTGCGGTGCGAAGCTCTCGCACTTTCAGTGGCAGTGGTAACAGTTTTCGATTCGCACCGCGGTGAGCACCATTGATGATTTGTGATTGCCGTTTGTCCACCAAAAGAATGGACGGAATATCGCATGTGTGAGCGTCGGAGGCGAATTTATTGAAGGCCTCGAGTGCCAGCGTGCCCATGTCAGAAGCTCCAAAAATCACACAGTCAGCCGGCAGATCTTCTTCCGGTGTGAATCTTGCTAAGGCACGATTGGCGTCAGAAATGACGAGAACCCGGTAACCTCGCGACTTGAGTCTTTCTCGAATCGCATTTTGTAATCCTGATTTGGACTCCACCAGCATGACGACGTACCCTTCGCCTTCGTTGGTTGGTAATTCATCATCATCGTGGTGTTCCGCCATGGGCGAATTGAAGTCGGGGCGCTGGTCTTTGCCCCTGTCTAGAATCTCGATTGCTTTTTTTAATTCAGCTTGTAACGCTGCCGCTGATTGAATTCTTTTGTCTGGATTGAACTCCATCGCACGCTGTACGATTTGATTGGCAATGCCCGGAACATCTGGAACGCGTTCATGTAGTGGCGTAACTTCTTGGAATCTGCTCACGTTGAGTCGTTGCAGACGGTCGCGGGTTTCGGTCAACGCTGGCGTGCCTGCGAGCATGTGGTAAAGCATATTACCCGCGAAATAGACATCACTTCTTGGATCGTCTTTTCGCACGCCAGTACCTCGTTCCAACGCTGCATAATCGATTGCCCGTGCATTCGGGCAGTCAGCCATCTTCTCCGGATTATTTCGATCTGATAAAGCAGCAAGACCGAAGTCCACCAACTTTGCTTTGCCATCCGACGAAATCAAAACATTCGATAATTTCAAGTCGCGGTGAGCGATTCCCAGAGATGCGGCATATGCTAATCCTGAAGCAATTTCGTACATCAAACGAAGTGCCAGGTCGGCGGGAAGCTTGCCGCGAATTCGAACGAGTTCTCGTAGGGTTTGCCCTTCAACGAATTCCATTACCAGCAATGGATTTCGCACATCAGGAATGACATCCACAATGCTGACGATGTGGGGGTGGCGGAGTTTGAGGCCCATGCTGCCTTCGCGAAGAAATTGTTCCAACTCTTTGACTTCGTCACGAAAACGTTTTCGCAGAATTTTGACCGCGTAAATGTCACCAGAAGTGTCACCTTTCTTCTCTGCTCGATATACCCGGGCGAATGTACCAGCACCAATCAGGTACAGGACTTTGTAGTCACCGTAGAAGTAACCAACTCGATCTCCCTTCAGGATTTTTTCAGTTTGCAGGGTCGTGACAACGCCGCGACGTTGCATTACCCGTACCATCTCGTCGAGCGTATGGTCACCGACACCTAGTTCACCAATAGCATGGTCAACATCGCGACGCTCGGCCAAACCAAGGTCAGCGATGCGGTCAGCAAAAAGTTGGGCAGTCATTTCACTCATGAGGTCAAAAAAAAACCGTGTCGCTGGGGTTGTGTTACTTGGTTCTCGTCTTACTGGAGCATCTTCAATCGCTGTTGCAGACACACCGGTCGCAAGGGCCGGAAACGAGGCGGCAACGCCGTCGCAATAAGGTCCAAGTCCATTCTACACGGACCTCCGGACATGGACAGCGAATCCTTACTCGGAGTTTGCCTTGAGCATGTTAAATTGCGTTGCGGGGCGGGAATACGCAGTTGGCACGCTTTGTTACGGCCTTGTGTTTCGGGAGTCTCGCTGGAAAAGTGACTTTTTCAGGCAAATCACGGCCATTTTTAGGGTCAGATGAACCGGCAAGTTTTGGTGTACACGCCGGCACGCGGGGGGATCTGAACGATTACATTCGGGGGACGACATCGATTCCTAGCAGACTCAGTCCTTTGCCGAGCGTCTGCTTGCAGTGGACGACGATTGCCAGGCGAGTTGCACGGATGGATTCCGACTCAGCCTTGAGTACGTGGCAGTTGTCGTTAAAGCGGGAGTAGGCCTTTGCTGTTTCAAGCAAATAATCCACCAAATGATTGGGCGCGTAGTCTTTATGCACGGTGGTGAGTGCCTCCTCGAACTTGATCAATTGGAGAACAAGGTTGCGTTCTGCGATGTGGGTGAACTCCAAGCCGTGCTCCCTGACCATGGCCGCAACGTCATCCTCACTTGTATTGGCGTTCTTCAGAATCTTTTGCATCCGTGCATAGGAATACTGCACGTAGGCCGAAGTGTTCCCATCAAGGGCAACCATCTTGTCCAGATTGAATCGATAGTCGCTGGTGCGGTGATGGCTTAGGTCTGCAAATTTGATAGCACCAATTCCCACAGCCTCGGCAATATTCTCTTGTTCCGCAGCATCCATCGGTGGGTCAAAGGCAGCAAGCCTCTCCGGATTGCAAATCACTTGCTTGGCTCGGTCGACCGCATCGTTTAGCAAGCTTTCCAGACCAATCAATGTGCCGCTTCGAGTCTTCATTGGTCGACCGTCTTCACCCAGCACTGTTCCAAAATTCACATGAACCAGTTTGACTTTGCTAAGTCCGAAGTGGTCAGCGACAGCAAACAGCTTGTCAAAGTGTTCACTCTGGCGTGTGTCAACAACGTAAAGAATTTCGGAGGGATTGAACTCGGTGAGTCTGTACTCGAGTGTTGCCAAGTCTGTCGTTGCATATAGATAGGCACCATCCTGTTTGCGAATGATCATGGGCGCATCAAACTCTGGTAAAAATACACAGAGTGCACCATCGCTGTCAGAGGCAAGGCCAAGCTCTTCTAGTTTGGATGTCACATCAGCAAGCATCGGATGGTAGAAGCTTTCGCCGAGAGTATGGTCAAAGTGGACGTTCAGTCTTGCGTACATCCGGTTGATCTCATCCTTGCAGTGCGGCAGAAATCGGTTCCACAAAGCGATGTTCTCTTGATCACCTCGGTGGAGTTTCGCTGTTTCCTCCAAAACTTCGGTGTCAATGTTCGTATGCTCTTTTGCTTTCGGGCCAAGGTCGGGATCCTGCTGGACCATCAGGATCTTTTCTTCCGCTGAGGCCAGACTGGTCTCGGCACCGGTCAGTCTGCGTTCCGCGGCTGCAAGTGTTTTTTTCGCTTTCTTGAGTGGTTTGTCCTCTGCGTGTTCGACCGCAAGGCTGGCCTGTGTAACCACCTGCTTGGCATCTTCGATACCCTGTTTCAATTTCGGTAACGACTTGATCGCCTTTCGATATTCAACCAGCTGATTGACAATTCGATACAGCTTGGCCAATTCAGTGACCGGGTCTGATTCGACGACTTCAGAATCACCAAAGTGCTTGTAGCCATAGATGATGATCCCAAATTGGGTTCCCCAGTCGCCTAAGTGATTGTCGGTAACAACTGGGTAACCAAGGAATCTCAAGGTGCGTGCCAGGGAGTCGCCAATGACAGTGCTGCGAATGTGTCCGACATGCATTGGCTTGGCAACATTTGGTGACGAAAAGTCGATCACGATTGACTTGTCGGTCACAACTTGCGTGACGCCACAGCGATCATCGCCAACCATTTTTGCGAGTGATTCACTTAAGAAACTGTCTTTCAATTTCAGATTGATAAAGCCAGGTCCGGCAATCTCAGGGGGGTCGCAAAGGTCATCAAGTTTGAGCTTTGCGACGAGCATCGCGGCAATTTCACGCGGGTTTTTTCCGTCGCTTGATTGTTTGGCCAGCGGCATCGCGCAGTTGGCTTGGTAGTCGCCATGTTTGGGATCGGATGTTCCCCGGATCATCGAAGCGTATTGTTCAGGACGATCAGTGAAATCACCGAGCGCGTCAATGAAACGCTGTTGCAGTAGATGAGGTACGTGCATGAAGAATATTCGATTTACAAGAGTCAGGAGTTGAGCGTCAGTTTTCCCGATCAGTATAGGTTCCGATCAGCAGTGTCCCGTTGCGGCGACGGTCTTACGAGGCAGTAGCTAACGACGTATCGCTAGGCTCACTGACGTCACGCTCGTTTACCGTGTCTCGTTCAAGTCGGGTCTCGTTCAAGTCGGGCTGTCTGCGGACAGGGCACTCGTGGACCGTTCATTACTTGCCAGCATCGAGGCCAAGGTCGGCCAATGGGATCGCTTCTCCGTCAGCCCAAAGCGATTCGAGGTCGTAATAATCGCGTGTCTCGTCATCGAACAGGTGAATGATCACACTGCCATAGTCCAAGACGATCCAGCGGCTTTCGTCATAACCTTCGATCCCAAGTCGCTGATCACCAAGGTTTTTTTCGAGTTCATCATCGATTTGCTCGCTGATTGCATGCAACTGGCGACGGCTCGTGCCCGTCGCCAAGACAAAAAAGTCGAATTCGGCTGATTGGGAAGAAACATCCAGAATCATGACGTTCTGGCCGTTGTTGTCCAACGCCACTCGCGCAGCGGCAGTTGCCAAAGCCCGACCTTCATCCAAGCCATGCGGGCGGATCGCCCTACTGGGGGCTCCAAGGGCTGAAGCGTCATCGGATGAAACAGCTTTCGATGGTTCCACGGTAGATTCCAAAGATTTTGCGTCTGGGTCGTTGGGGGCTTTATCTGTCATACCGCTAAAGTCTAGTGAATTTACGTTCGCTGTCACGGACAGGTAACGACGAGCGTGACCTTGAAGTGGCCGTTTCGCGGTGGCTTGGCTCTTTTCAGCCATGGAAGGTGTGGGATGAGAAAAGCAAGTCTGAGCTGTTTTGAAGCTGTAAGGTGAGGAAACTGAATGGAAAACACGGCGACTTGTGGAAAGAAGATCGAGAGAACCGACTTTGACAGATTTTTAATCGAACCATGGAATTCGGGTGTCTGTCTCGGATTTGTGTGCCAGATCGCGGCGTCTTCTTCGTGCTCCCCGTTTTTGCTCTTACCTGCGGATCGGATTGTTTCCAGCAATGGATCATGACCAGTAACCACTCGCGGATTCGGTTCCTCGACGGCGAAACCGTCATGCCCCGACAGCAATACTGCCTCTGTGACGTGTGGTAGCCCCCGAGCCTTGGGTAGCCCCAATCTATGCCGCCTCTGGAAAGCTTGGGCTTTGTGAAGCTGCCTGCACCTCAGTGACTCGTTGCAGGGCAATGTGCTACGTGCCGTATTCTGAGGCTGTTAGCCACGGCCTGCAGAGGTGTCATGAAAAAACTTTAACACCAAGTCACGATTGGGCTTTGGGCCGATCGCAATCACGATCAAAGCAACAGCCAGCGATCCGACCAAGTCCCAAATGAAAGGATTCACTCCGAGAAACGAGTACGCCCGGAATTCCTTGTTTGCTAGGTATCCCCAACATGTAAGTCCCATGTGCATACCCGTTCCACCAAGCATGGCAGCGATCGTGGCGTTCGCTGTCATGCGGGGCCAGTACAGACTGAGCAGCATCGGAATCAGGAAACAGGCTGCCAGCCCACCTGTTGCGAAAACGATCAAGTCTTGTAGGTATTGGGGTGGATTGAGAACGCAAAGTACTGCCAAGACGCCCACGATTACGGTGACGCTGTAACTCAAAATCTTGATCATCTTTTCAGGAGCTTGCCGATCAACATGTTGTTGATAAATGTCTCGGACGACCGCTGACGAAACAACGAGCAAAAAGCTGTCAACGCTTGACATGACTGCCGCGAAAGGGGCAGCTACCAGCAAACCGGCCAACCATGGAATTCCAGCGTCCTGCGTCAGTTGGGCTGCAAAAGCCGGCATGGTTTGATCCGGAGCGATTTCCATGCCTGGCATTAAAACTCGGGCACAACAAAAAATGATGATCAATGCAAAGTAGATAATTGAGTAATAGATAGCGACGGTGACAATTGAATATCGAAGCGTGCGCGTATCTTTGAAAGACAGCAGTCGCACCATGTTGCTGGGTTGTCCAGTCGCCGCGAAGGGCCAGAAAATGAAGAAGCTGATAGCGGTTCCTACTGCCAAAAAACCTAGCTCGTTCGCTGAGTCGGGGCCTGGATTGCTCACATAGGTACCCGTTTGACCCGCCCCGTATTCATAGGCTTCTCGTTTAGTCTCTTTCACTCGCAAGCCCGTGTCAGCAATCCGGCCAGATTCCCGCTTTGAATTCAGCTCTTCAATTTCGAACGGAGTTGTGATCTTTAATATTTTGACTGGTTCTGTTGATGATTTACCTTTCGAAATGGTTGCCAATTCTCCGAGGCGGAATACGTTTCCTGAGTCAAATAACCATGTTCCCTTGGCGTATGTTTGGTCGACGTTTGATGCTGAAGCGGTTGAGAGAATAGCAGTGCCATGTTCCGGGGGAATCATCTTCTCAAGTTTACGCGTTGCTGCTTCGAGTCCACCTACCTGCCACAATGCCATGCCAAGCATCAGGATGACTCCGATGAACATGACAATCCCTTGCATCACATCGGTCCATACGACGGCTCGGAAGCCTCCGTAGACAACATAGACAATCACTGCACCGGCAAACAAAATCAGGCATAGTAAGTAGTCAGGTTCAGCTTGGTTGACCCAGGGAATGTTCATTGTCGTCTGTCTGACAAATGAAACTGCCGATTGAAATAGTGGTTCGTCGGAAAACAGGGTGCTGAGGATGATGCCGCCCGCTTTGAATTGCGCGAGGAGGTAAAAGAACATGAAAAAAATCAACAGCGAGGTTGCCACAAGACCAACGGCGGAACTATCGAACCGTGCTCGAAGCACTTCTGGGATGGTAAGCGCATTCGTTTTGCGAGCGATCTGATTCATGCGTTTGCCGATCAGTGCCATCGAAACCAGCGGCATGACCATGTAGGCGGCGATCCAGAGTGCTAGCGTCCACCCATGGGTGTAAATCAAAGCGGGGAATCCGGTGAAGGAACCACCTGACGCATTGGTCGCCGCGAAAGTCAACGCGAACGCCCAAACTCCAAAACTACGACTGCCCAGAAAATACTCACCTACAAAATCTTTGCCCTTACCGACACGGTTTGACAGAATCGCCAAAACAAAAACGGAA
Source organism: Rubripirellula sp. (assembly GCA_051010795.1). GTDB lineage: Bacteria > Planctomycetota > Planctomycetia > Pirellulales > Pirellulaceae > Rubripirellula. The sequence goes on along the minus strand of JBPCVE010000163.1, from coordinate 5,804 downwards.
AGGGTGTACCCGGCAAAGGTCAATAAAGCGGCGGTTGAACCCTCACTCATGATCCGCTCCCAATCTGCGTGTCAGATTTATTTGCAACCGTAGCAGGTAAGGCATCGGGTAAGTCGTGGTCCTCGATTTGAGTTAAGGCAAACCAGGTGCTGACCACGGTCGCGCTGATCCAGGGTACGAACACTCCCCAGAACACCCAAGATGGCATGCCGATGACTGTGGTCAGTGCCGTTTCCGGTGTTAGGTAACCGAATGCATAGCAATATCCGACGACCCACACAAAGTGCACCAGCCAGATCACGAAAATCCACTTGAGCTCGCGGAGCGAGCTTTCGAATACCGGATCTACCGGTGGGGCATATTTCTGAACCATTGAGCTTCACCATTCGGCGTGCAGTATCGCGAACGAACATCGTTTCGAACGATCATCGCACAATGTAAAGCACTGTCAGGACCGTTGTGGACAGCGCCCGCGATTTTTCTCTCACTGCGGCAACTTTCCCGGGTTTTCGAGATCTCGATTGAACCCTCCGCCCAAGCGTGCACCACGCATCAATGGCGAGCCACCAACGGTGGGTTTGCGGTGCTGTCGAAAAGCCAGAATCATGACCGTTTGCAGATCAGAGTCGTTTGCAGACCAGAGCTGTCGGTCAATCAGGGCAGCTTGCACGGCGAGATACTGGTCGGCAACCTGTAGATCAATCCAGACCCGGCAGCGCGATTAAATGCCAAGACGATTGCGAGCTGTGACGGTCCATCTCTCGGAACTTACCTCGCCCCCGCGAATGACTGCAGCGGTGTCGTGCAGGGCCATTGTCGGACAGACGTGACGTGGGAACGTCAATAGAGGTTGGCCAAGTTCGAGCTCATTAGCTCTGGAACTCTCCAGAACCATGTGTTCTTCACTGTGGCTGACGATTCTGGCGTCATCCATGCCAATCACGTTCAGGCGATTTTTAAGTGGCATTTCAGATGCGATTGCCTTGTAGCCACAGTCTATGCAAAACAGGTTTTTGCCGGGCTTGCTGATGACCCGTGTCAAAAGTGCGACTGCAATCTCATAGGGCAGTTCAGGGAAGGCCGTGGAGTAACCCATGTCCCAAAAAAGGGTCGTGCCCGGTGAACATTCCCATGAAGTGGTTTCCGCCCAGAATGGAAAGGTTGGCGATCCGCCTCCAGCGACAGTGCCGGCTGCGTGTTCCTTGTCGTAGTCAATAACTTGTTGGATGATTTTTTCTGTCTCACACTTCCGAGTCTCTGCATCGGGTTGATGCAGATGGCCGTCATAAACGTGTAAACCCTCGTACTCGAGTGCATCGTTGTTTTCTATCTGTTGCCGAAGTGCGTTCAATTTGTTTCCAAACGGAATTCCGGTGCGGTGCATGCCGCAATCGACATCAATCCGAACTCTTAGAATCAGCCCAATGTTTTGCATTGAACTGGCAAGCTGATTGACTGTGTCCTCATGGTCAACGATCGTTGCGAATGACACATTTGGGTGGTTTTGAATGAGTTGGCTCAACAATGCGATATTCGGACCGATGGGTTGGTAGGCCAATAAAATATCTTTCCCGCCATTCTGCGCGATCATGCTCGCTTCGCTGATTGTGGCTGCTTTGAACTTGGTGATGCCAGCATTCACCTGCATGCGAATCACATCAGCCATTTTGTGCGTTTTCACATGAGGCCGTAATCGCGAACTCTCACCTTGCACCGTCGAGAGCATTTGTTTGATATTGCTCTTCACACGTTCCACGTCAATCAGAATGCCTGGGGAGATACAGTTTTCAATTCTGCGAGGCATGCAAAAATCATTCTTCATGTGATCAGGCCCATGCGTTTTTCAGTAACGAGATGAAGTTGCCGTGGCAGATGGCTGAAAGTGCTGTTTCATCGTACCCTCGATCCTGCAGTATGCTTTGAAACCGATTCAGGTCAGCAATGGTATCCAGATCTGCAGGCGTTTGTTCTGTTCCAAACCCGCCATCAAGATCTGTTCCGATCCCAGTGTGCGCGTTGGTGCTGAGAAGTTGGCACATGTGGTCTACATGATTTGCCAAACCATGCAGGTTTGCATTGGGTGTTTCTGCAGGTTTACTGATGCCCCGTTTCCATCCCGGTACCACCATCCAGACGTCAAGGGCGACTCCGATCACTGCGTTGCGCTCGGCCAACGCCACGATTTGTCGATCGCTGAGTTGTCTGGGATCATCCACCAACTCACGGCAATTGTGATGACTGGCCCATACAGGCCCCTGATACAAGTCGAGGGCATCCCAAAACGTTTGTTCCGCAAGATGTGTCACATCCAAGATCATCCCAAGCTGATCCATCTCGCATAGCAAATCGCGGCCTGCCAATGAAAGCGGGCCAGATTGATCGTGCCCTAAAGCGTAACGCCCAATTCCATAATGCGCCGGACCAAGAGCGCGAAGACCTTGCCCATGCGCAGTTGCAAGATCATCGAGTGTGCGAAGTGAGTCACCGCCTTCGAGGCTCAGGATGTAACCAATAGGTGTGGCGTCAGGGTCACGCGTCCAGTTGGTCAGATGTGTCTCCAATTCGTGATGATTGCGGATGGGCCTCAATTGCTGCTCTGCCTCCATTGCTCGGTACCATGCCAGCTGACCTTGGGTCATCGCCCACGCCTGTGGTGGTGAGTTCCACATCCCCACGGGCCCGGCAGGTTTCATGCATCCAGCGAGTAACGTGGCCACACATATACCGATTCCCGCCTCTCGCATTTCCGGAAAAGCCACGGTGCCACGACCGCGACCAGCCAGGTCGGACATGCCGATTTCGTCGGCTCGAATTTTTGGAACACTCAATCGCAAGTCGCGGTTGTATTGCAACGCGTTTAGACTGAGATCGAGGTGAGCGTCAAAAACAAGCATGCTTGGAACATTATTGGGGGAGAAAGCTTGGGGGGGAGGTCAACGATTGGAAAATTGACCCTTGAAGTTGAATTCATCCCCACAACATTTGTCCCCCACAACATGCGCCATTTGAGAGTCAGATTCCAGATGGTGGACTGGAAATGCAGATTTCAAACCGAGAAAACTCTTCCGCAATGATGTTGGCTGGAAAAGTGTGTGGGGGAGTATCTTTGGCCGTTGGTCTCTCAGGAAAATGAGTGATTCCGGCCCGTTGTATGATTTGGTCCACCGGCATGAATGCGATGGCTCGAGTTTGCGCTGGCACTGCAAAAAAAACGCCAGCCGTTGAGGGCTGGCGTTGTGGATGATGCTTGACCGAAGTTGTGCTTCGAACCTGTAGTGAAGGCAAGGCTTACAGGTTCGGAGTCGTGTACGGTTCGACATCACCGACCATGTGGAAGTGATTGTGGTCGATATAGACGACTTCAATCGCTTCACGGTCTTCCAAGGTGTGCGGAACGGGGTAACCGATGATAGTCTCTTCGTCAAAGTAGACCGTGCACTTGTAGTGGGCGTGGTGCAACTGTGCAGGTCCAATCAGTGGGTAGAAGCGAGGCGGATCAATGTAGTCCGCAATCTTCTCCTTGATGATTCGCACGTTGTTGCGTTGCTTTTCCCAAAGTAGTGGGATGCCACCCTGAACCGGACGAGCTGTTTCCAGTGCGTGCATGATCTCATCGTCGCTCGGTGGATCCAGAGCAACGGTTGGACCACCAGAGGTAGTGGGACCAAGAATAGGCACTCGGTTGTACCGCTCCTGCTTCCAGAACTTCTCTTCTTGCTTGTGCTGGTAGTACGGGCTGACTGGCATCGGGAATCCGAGGAACCCGGCGTTATAGCCGTAGTTCACTCCGTAACAACCGCTTGATGCGACTGCCAAAACTGCCAACGTGCTGAGTGTGATGTTCCGAAGCACACTGTTGTGGCTTCGCTTTTTACCTGTCGCGGCCATTACGTTTCCGTCGCGATGGGGATTCGAGCTGGTCATCCGAGCAACCTTCCGTGGTTCGTTACCTTCACGTCTGAACTATGACTTCTCATCAATGTGGACAGAACAGACGCCTTGCTTACCAGTAGTATCGTGTGAACTTATACCGATCTTGCGGATAATTCCGAAGAATCGAAAAACCAGTCTGATTAGCCTCGGAACTGAGTGCCTGTGAGCGGATCAGTTTCGTTGGCTGGATGTCAAACTGACGTGAATCGCAGTCGATGAGCGTGAAACTTCGAGTTGTTTCCCGCTGTGTTTCGATCCGACAAAATGCCGGTTTGCGAATTCAACGCTTGAAAACTTGGTACAAAAAAACCCGCGTGCCGGAGACACGCGGGTCACATGATTTTCGGACTGTGCTGCCATCGTTGGTGCAGCAGACTTCCGCTGCGACCGGCTTAGCGATCGGTGAAGTCAAGGAACCACCAGCCGTCATCCCATTCGAGGCTGATCTTTCTCCATCCCATTGGTACCTGCGGGTACGGGTAGAATGGGCCGATGTAAGGCCATGCCGAAGGGCTGTACTGCTGTGGATAGGTCAGTGCAGCATAGTTTGGGTAGGCTGCGTAGCCAGGCCAAGCATAATTGGGCATGTTTGGCGAATCGTACCTTGGAGCACCGACGGCTGCGTAAGGAGCCATTGGAACTGGCTGCCCAGTCATGGGTGCGGCAGCACTAGCTGGCATCGCTCCTACCGGGGCCGCTTGGGCTCGGTAAGGTGTCGTCATCACAGGTGACTGAACGGGAGCTGCCACTGGAGCGGCAGCGGTTCGGTCAGATGCGAGGCGGCTAGGCCGGCTGACAGCATCGACAGCGACAGGAGCCAAAGCAACTTCCTGCAAGGAAGGTGGCTCTGGAAGCTGTGGGGTAACTGCTCCAACGGCAGGGGTCGCATTTGGAATCGCGATTGCCTCGCGAACTCCAGCGACGCCATTGACATTGGCGGCGATTTTCAAAATCTTGTCTCGCTGCTGTGATGAGCTGGCACGCCCAGTCAGCTGCAGAACGCCGTTGTTGCTGCGGACATCCACCCCAAATCCAACCAGATCTCCCTTGGCCTTTGCATTTCGCAGGGCACTCACCACTGCGGCAACGACTTCGGCATCATCCTGTGGCTCAGCTGCACTCACGGGCCGCACTGTTCCGGGAACAACGGGTTGGGCCTGTGAACGGTTCGCCAAAAGAGCTTGTTTGAACGAGAATGGGCTTGGCTTTGCCTTCGCGATCGCCGGTGCTGAAGGCTTGGAAGCCTTTTTGCCGCTGGATTCCAGCACAGCCACTTCGCTTTCCGTCTTCACCTTGGCAACCTTTGGCGCCGGGGTGGGTAGAGAAGCGAGATCGGGCTTGGCCACGGGAGCCTTCACGGCCATCGTGGGAGCCGCGGTCACAATCTTGACCTCGTCGGTGATCTTGGTGATCCCTTCGACGCCTTTCGCGGTCCCAAGGACCAGCTGTTTTTGAGCGTCTTTAGAGACACTGCCACGGAAAAGAACCACACCTTTGTCGACCTTCATGTCGAGGGTGAAATCCTTCAAAGCTCCCGAGTCTCGGTTGCTTTTGAGTCCTTTAATGATCTGTTCAGCGATCTCACGATCTCCACCCCAGGCCTGCATTGGCCCGAAAGTAGCGATCGCGGCAATCGCCAATCCGAAATATTTGCGTCGCATCGAAATGCCTCCCTGCAGTCCTGAATCACTCTGGGCCCGTGTCCTTTTGAAAATCCGTACGCACGATGCGTCTTCGGACCAGCTGCCGCGGGTGGCAACTTTGCTCTTCAAAATGGTATTACCAGACCGGTGTTGTTGCTTGTTTCGGCCAGAACAAGGTAGGCAAGGTAGGTTTTTTCGGATTTTGTCACTGATTGCGATTGCGACGGG
>JBPCVE010000162.1:0-3354 GCA_051010795.1 Rubripirellula sp. | reverse complement strand
TTGTGGGTGCGCCTGTCGCATTCATCAGTGGTACGCTTCAGGTTAGCCGAACATTGCGTCAGCACTGGCCTCGATTGCATCGGTGGTTGGGTCGGTTTTATTGTGTTTCGGTTCTGGTTGCCGCAGCGCCCGGTGGCTTGGTGATGGGTTTTTGGGCTTATGGGGACTGTCGTCTTTTCTGTGTTTCTCGTTGCTGGCGGGACTGACATGGACTGCCACATTCTTGGGGTGGCGGTTTGGACGGCTTGGAAAAGTCAAGTGGCATGCCAAGTGGATGGTGCGCAGCTATGTGCTGCTTGCATCAGCTATCTGCCTCAGGCTGCTGCATCCAATGTTAAGCGTCTTGGCACTAAGTCATGAGCTGACCTATCAACTGTCGGTATGGGCGAGTTGGGTGCTGCCTTTAAGCTTTTTTGAGATTGTCGCTTGGGCTGGGGATCGTGCGCGGCAGAAATGTGCTGATATATCCATCGTTTCCCAGTGAGCCATGTTCGTCATGGTGTGCATCTGAGAAACTTGAGCGGGGGCATCATTCCCTGGGGTGTCGCGGTACCCTGAGACTGTAGAGTCTGTGATTTAACGAAGCTGTGACTTAACGAAGCTGGGATTTACACAGCTTGTAATGCATGGAGCCTTGAAGTCATGGAGCCTTGAAGTCATGGAGCCTTGAAGTCATGGAGCCTTGAAGTCATGGAGCCTTGAAGTCATGGAGCCTTGAACACGGGGACGACAAGTTGCGAGCTCTCTTGAAGTTGGGCTCGGAGTGAATTCAAGTTGGACGATTTGATTAAGATGTTCTTGAAATGTCCCACGGCGTACTGTTCGGGTAGCCATTGATGTTTCGCATACAGCGAAAAATCACCGCATTGAAGTAGGGTTTTGCTATCGATTGCTCTTCCGCGTTGGTGACGCTGCAAGCACTTCCTAACTGAGTCCGGATCCAAGCTTTGCAGAAAGCCTTCGAGATCAGATTGAGGTGGACTTGGTGCTGCGGTCCCTGACTGGTTTTCCTGTTTCGTTTTTTTCGAATCAGGAAGGGAGACAGCAAGAAAGGCGACATACCCAGTGATGAGTACGCAGCTCAACAAAAATGCTTTGCTCATGTGAAGCCCCTTGAGTGATAAGATGGTTCCTGCCCGAACCCAAACAAAGGGTAGGTCATAAATCACGGGGTCGCTGGACCCGCAGGTGATGTTTTGTGGTATTTGCAGAAAATTGCACACGTCCTGTCCTGTTCCATTCTTGCTCAGACCGCCCGGTGGATCGTACTTGGAGAGTCCGTGGCAACTGGGGAAGTGCCGTAGAAGGCGGTGAGGTTCATTTCGCAGTTTGCGTGAATTCGGTATCATCTATTCAGTTTTCAGCGTTTTCAGGCAGTAGGTGGCGTTTCACCACCCTGATAAGCTGGGACACTTGCTCTGTGAGATTGCGAACTCTGTTGCGGCATGTGAGTGACTTGTGGACAACAGACTCATTTGTTCGCTGAGTATTTTGACGCAAATTCGCAACGTTTTTTTTGTGACTGACGCGGATGCACTGACGCGGCTGCACAGAGGCGGATGCACAGAGGCGCTCGTGTGGGGTGTGTAAAATTTTCGGTGCTCAGTCTGACGGAACATGATCCAGAATCCCATTCTTCCCGGCTTCAATCCTGATCCTTCGATTTGTCGAGTGGGCGAGGATTACTTCATTGCGACGTCGACGTTCGAGTGGTACCCGGGGGTGCAGATTCACCACTCCAAAGACTTGCAGAATTGGCGTCTGCTGACACACGCGTTACAGGACCAGATTAACTTGAGTGGGGTGCCAAGTTCAGGTGGTGTTTGGGCCCCCGCCTTGAGTCATCATGATGGCGTGTTTTACCTCTGCTACACGGTGGTGCATCAACACGAGGCGGCCACAAAGGATACTCCCAATTTTTTGACGACAGCGGAATCCATCGAGGGACCTTGGACATCGCCAGTGTTCGTCAATTCGTCTGGCTTCGATCCTTCTCTGTTTCATGATCGGGATGGGGAAAAGTACTGGTTGAATATGGTCTGGGACCACCGGCCGAATCATCATCCCTTTTATGGCATTGCCTTGCAGAAATACGATGTGCTCGAGCGACGGTTGATCGGTGAACCGAAAGTCATTTTCAAGGGCAGTAGCCTAGGCCTCACCGAGGGGCCTCATCTTTATCAACGCAACGGTTGGTATTACTTGCTCACTGCCGAAGGTGGAACAGAGTACGAGCACGCGGTGAGTCTCGCACGCTCGCGTTCGTTGGAAGGCCCGTATCAGGTGCATCCAAGCAATCCTGTTTTAACATCATCGGGGTGTCCGGATATTGATCTTCAGAAAGCTGGTCACGCTAGCCTGGTAGAAACGCAAACAGGTGAGTGGTACATGCCTCATTTGTGCGGTCGCCCTTTGCCTGGTACTCGGCGGTGTAACTTGGGACGCGAGACTGCAATACAGAAAGTTGAATGGCGAGAGGATGATTGGTTGTACATGGTTGGTGAGGACAACCGGCCAAAAATGCACGTCGATCCGCCTCTGCTGACGACGAAGAAATGGGATGAGCTTCCGTCACGCATCCCATTTGATTCCATTCACTACGCCACGCCACGGTTGCCATTAAATCCTGGCGATCGTCAACCCAACAAGCTGGTTTTGCGGGGTGCCGAGTCGTTGGAATCCTGTTTTCACCAGGCCATGCTGGGCAGGCGTCTGACAAAGCAGGTTGCAACGGCGACTACCCGCGTGCGTTTTCAGCCCCAATCGTTCCAGCAGATGGCAGGTTTGGTCGCCTACTACAATACCTTCCTGTTTCATTATCTATACGTTTCCGTTGATGAGGTACTCGGTCGTTGTCTTCAAATCCACAGTTGTGATGATGGAGTATCTTCTTTCCCTCTGGGGGCAGATCTGATTCCTTTGCCCGAGGGTGATCTGTATCTGCGTGCGGCGTTCGATGGATGCCGCCTTGCGTTTTTTTGGTCCACAGATGACACGGTGTATCACAAGGTTAGTGCCGATCTCGATGCTTCGATTCTTTCTGATGACCACGGTGACCATTGGGGTTTCACCGGAACCTTTATTGGCTTGGCCTGCCAGGATCTGACTGGTCGACAACTGCCTGCTGAATTCGATTACCTCGAAGTGCGATAGACGCACGGAAAGAAAGTTTTTGCCATGAAGTTCCATTCGCTATTCATTGCGTTCGTCGTTTCTCTGGGCGGTTTTCTGTTCGGATTCGACATGGGGATCATCTCGGGGGTAATGGATTACGCCGCCCCTGAATTGGGGCTCGATGAGGTGCAAACTGGTTGGGTGGTGAGTTGCCCCACATTTGCAGCCATGTTTGCCATG
>JBPCVE010000161.1:0-9134 GCA_051010795.1 Rubripirellula sp. | reverse complement strand
GCAGCCGAAGGTATTAAGTGAGCCGGAGGTTCGTTGACGAACTAGGTTCTGCAGGGCCATTTTTCGTGTCTTCCTGACGCGGGTGGCATTCGTGTACCTGAAAAGAGTGGTTTTATGTTCACTCTTTTTGGGGTGCGTTTCATCCGATTTGAAGGGTCGATAGCGTTCGGACGTTATCAACCCTGCGTCAAACCTTGCAAGACCGGAACTTTTACCCCGAGTCCTCCGTCAAACACGGCAGGAGCGAGGTATTGCCCGAATACCACATACAACCGCGCCAAACTGACCTAAACCCAGTACTACAGACGATTTCTGTTGCTTAATCACACTGTCTAACTACACTCCGAAGCTGGTTTCGGCTCCGGAATCTGTTAACCAATTTGATGATGTAACGATCGTCTTTTTCGAATAAATATCCCGTTGGACACCTTTTGGTGCCCCGCAGGACCCGAATTTTATAAAGAGGCAACTCCACAGCGCAGGGATGGCAGTGGGGCTGTTTAACACGATTGCCAATTGAATTTGGCACCTTGAATACAGAGGCTGCTTGATGACTCTCCGTGACTCGAGTGTTCGCAATGTTCTCCGCAAAGGCGACCGCAAATCCAGCGGGCGACTTCGTGATAAGCGTCGCCGTATGGAACGACGTTTATTGTCGGAATCGCTGGAACAACGGCAACTGCTGGCAGGTCCAGAGGTTTCCGGGATCCAACCCAATGAGGGCGCCCTGCTGAATGATGGCACCGTGCTGAATGTTGCACCGCGCGAACTGGTTTTCCAGTTTGACGACGATACCAACTTGGACCCTCGGACGCTTTCGGCTATCCGCATCACTCAAGCGGGTGAAGGCGGCGCGTTTGATTCCGCAACGGCTCTGAGTGATCTAGGGACCAACGGTGTTTTGTCCGTTGAGTTCAGGGCAGTTGAAAGTGGATTGGTTGGCAATGGGATACAAGTCAACTTTACCGCGAATCCAACCGCGCTGGTTCCGGCACCAGTGGTTTCGGTGAATGGTCGAGTGGTGGAAGTTGAAGTTAGTAGCAACCCTGCTGCTGAAACGACCATGCAGGACCTGATCTCCAAGTTGGGCAGTGACGCCGAGGCGTCTGGTTTGGTTGAAGTCATACAGGTGAGTGGGTCCTCTCTATCACCCTTTGGGCAGGACATTGGAAGTGGTTTAAATCTTACGCTCGACGGAGCTAATTCGGCAGAAGGTGTTACTGACTTTGGTACCGGCGCTGTGCAGGTTCGTTTTGTATCGCGAACGCCAGGCAGCGAAGGTCTTAACACAAAGATTGAGTTTGATCAGCGAAACTTTGGTGGGACAGCTTCTCCGCTTGTGGTCGTGAATGGACGCACAGTTCTGGTGCAACTCAACAGCACCGTTGGTAGCGAATCAACTGCGCAGGAAGTCATTGAAGCGATCAACAACGATCCTGCAGCATCTGCTTTGGTGTCTGCATCATTGCAGCAGGGTGATCCGCAGCATCCGGTGGGTGCATCCTCCGCGCTTCCTGATTCGCTGACACTGGCTGGTGTATCCGACGAATCAGTAGAGCCCGGCTACATCGGATTTGGTGATTCGTCTCGGGAGGTGGTTTTCCGTTTTGCCGAGCCTTTGGAAGATGATCTTTATAAGATTGAGATTTTCGGGAGCGGTCAGACACCGCTTCGAAACTTGGATGGCGAAGCGTTTCAGGATGGCACAGACTTTACTCGACAATTCAGTATCAACTTGGGCCCGCAGGTGGCTGCTGTTGTACCCGAACCAATTCGCCGAAATGCAAATGGTGAGTTGCAGCCGGAAGTCGGTAAAATTGAGGTCCATTTCAACGACGATGATTTGGATCAGACTCGCGCTGAGAATACGAGTTTTTATGCGTTGATTTTTACCAACGATACCGTCAGCAACATCGATGACATTCTGATTGAGCCTGACAGCGTTACCTATAGCAGCACGACGAACATTGCCACCCTTGATTTTGGTGTGCCGCTTTCTAGGATTCCAGTTGATCCTGGCAATGTGGGTGCAGGATTCCTGAGCGGAGCCGCTAGACTCCGAGTCGGTGCTGATATCAATGCGGATCCCGGAGCGGATGATCGTAGTCCTTTCGTGCCACCTCAGGAAATTTCTCTTGATCCCTCGAGCCAAGAGCCAGGTGACTCTTTCGCAACTGCCTTTGAGGTTTCCAGCGTTCTGACTGATCCCGTCAGTTCAACTTCAACCACCTCGGTTAGGCTGACGAGCGAAATAGTGAACACCAACTCCTACGGGTTGGACTTGCCGGGACCGGACATGGATGGGGTTCGGCGGATTCGCCAAGATGATCCGTCACGTCTCGAACGCAACGTCCCGCTGGACTATGTGCGGCAAGGCGCGGATGCTGTCGATGGTATCTCAGTGATTCAATACAACTTTCCGCACAAGTGGTTGGGAGATGACCCAACTGTACCCGGAGTCGCGGAAGATCGTGACTACTACAGTGTGATCACGGAGCAGCAGAAAGACCGAATCCGCGAGGTAATGACGCAGTTTAGCCAATATCTGGGGGTCAATTTTGTTGAGGTAGAGGGAGCTCCGACTGAGGAGGCTTTTATCTCAATTGTCGTGGGCGATCTTTATGGCTCGGTCGAGAACGAAGACGAAGCTGATGATCAGGCTTTTAGTGCCGAGGGCGGTTTGGCGGTCGCTACGAGGGATCTCACAGGTGATGGTGTTGATGACCTTGCCGTGCTTGATTTCCAGGATTTCGATGAGTCGATCGACGATACCTACGGTGGGCAGTTTTTCCGCGGTGGCATGTTCGCAGTGGGACAATTGCTCGGGTATGGGTACGCCGATGATCTGCCGCAACCGGTCAGCCAGAGCTCCGAGTTTATCTTCTCGCCTGGTACGGATAATGAGGCGGCCTATCCCAGTCCTGCAGATATAACCCACGGGCAATATCTGTACCGACCCGAGGGAATGGATGTCGATTTGTATCGATTTGAAGTTCCAGTGAGCGGCAATCTCTCGGTGGAGACGATTGCCGAGAGATTGGGCGAGCCAAGCTTGCTTGATTCGAACATTCGTGTTTACGAATTAGGGGCTGATGGGGCATTTGAGGAAATTGCCGTCAACGACGACTACTTCAGCAACGATTCCTTGGTTGATATCGAAGTAAATGCTGGCACCTACATGATCGGCGTCAGTGCACACGGTAACACTGAGTACGATCCGACGATCGAGGGTACGGGTTTCGGTGGTTTGTCTGAGGGCGCCTACGAACTCTTACTTGATTTTCGACCCAACAGCACGACGGGACTAACTGACACCACTGGCATCGCGATGGACGGTGATGGTGATGGGCGTCCAGGTGATATCTTCAATTTCTGGTTCGTTCCTTCGGATGTGAACAACACGCTATACGTGGATAAAGCCGCGACTTCCGCTTCGGGCAATCTGGGTACTCTGACTAATCCGTTCCGCGAAATTGATCAAGCGATTGCGGCAGCGACCGAAGGAATGACGATTCGCGTTGTTGGCAATGGTGGTGTCGATGGACGTATCGAAACGCTGGAGGATAACTTCAGTTACCAAGTCGGATACACATTAAATTCTTTGCCGCTGAGTGATGGTGAGCGTTTGGACTTGCCGCAAGGCGTGAGAATGGTGATCGATGCCGGTGCCATCTTGAAAATGAGCCGCAGCCGAATCGGAGTTGGCAGTGCATCGCTTGTCGATAAAAGCGACTCAGCATTGCAGTTGTTGGGAACTCCAAGCTTCATCACGAATGGCTTGCCTGCCCGTGATTCTTCCAATCAGATCATCCCGGGAAGTGTTTTCATCACCAGTATTAATGATGACTCCATTGGGGCTGGCAACACCACTGGTCAGAATCCAGCAGCGGGAGACTGGGGAGGTGTGGATTTCCGAGGTGATCTTGATTTCGCAGATGAATCCCGGCGAAATCGTGAAGCAGAGGGCGTATTCCTGAATCATATTCAGTACGCCGATATTAGGTATGGTGGAGGTCAAGTGGTCATCGGAGGGCAAGCGATTGTCGTCTCCCCCATCGACATGGCCGTCACTCGCCCATCGATTATCAATTCGAAAATCAGTCTTGGGGCTGACGCTGCAATGTCAGCCACGCCGGACACGTTTGCCGAGACTCGCTTCACTGATCCGTATTACCAGGCCGGTGAATCGTTTATCCCTGATTACGATCGGATCGGCCCTACAGTGTGGGGCAATACGGTTATCGACAACAGTATCAACGGTCTCTTTGTTAGGATTCAAACAAGAGCCGGAGACGCTTTGGAACCGTTGACGACGGCTGCTCGATTCAATGATGGCGATATCCCAATTGTCATGACAGAGACTTTGAAGATAGCTGGAACTCCTGGTGGGCCTGTACTGCAATCGACAGCACCTTCGTCGATTCTTGTCCAACTGTCGCAGGTGGCCGTTGGGGATGTGCCCGCTGACGACAACACGTATGTCTATCGTATTACGAATGTTGATAGTGATGGCGTCGAGTCTGCTTCCAGTTTGCCTACTGTCTCGGTGACATTAAGTGGTGGAGGGACTGCTGGTATCCGGCTCGAACAGTTGCCGCTTGTAAGTAACGGCAGTGGATTTGTTGGTCGCAAACTTTATCGGGCTGAAGTAGGACTGGGAGGTATCGTTGGTGAGTACCGTCTCGTTCAGGAACTGAATGCAAGTGACTCAGTAGCCACTGACCAAGCTGCGTCTGGCACGACTGTTTTATCAACCGCTACAAGCGTGCTGCGAAGTCGATATGATGCTAGTCTGGTCGTTGATCCTGGCACTGTTGTCAAATTGGATGGAGCGAGAATTGAATCGACTTTTGGTGCCAATCTGATTGCTGAGGGGGCACCTGGTCTGCCTGTTGTCTTCACATCGTTGAATGATCAGCGGTATGGCGGCGGTGGAACCTTCAATACGAATGATCAACCTGAGACGTCGGAGTTGTCTCCAGGTGATTGGGGTGGAATTTATGTTGGGCAGGCAGGATCGGCCAGCATTGACCAAGCTGTCATCGCTGGTGCGGGTGGAACGACCCGAATCGAGGGTGGCTTTGCTTCCTTCAATGCGATCGAGGTCCATCAGGCAGATCTGCGATTGGCAAATACGCGACTTGAATTGAACGCGGACGGACGCGACACGCCTGGTGGTGAGCGTGTTGGCAGAGCAAGCAATAGTGACGCTACCGTGTTTGTGCGGGCAGCACAGCCAGTCATTCTTGATAATGAGTTTGTGGAGAATCGAGCTCCGGCACTATCCATGGACATCAACTCGTTCACGGCGGCGGAGATGTCTGACCGAGGTCGATCCACAGGGCGTATTGATGCGAGTTCCATTGTGGGCAACAGCGGCCCGTTCGTTCAGGGCAATGCTGTGCAGGGCAACGACATAAATGGCATGATCGTGCGTGGTGGTCAGATGACTACCGATGGAACACTCGATGACGCTGGCATCGTACACGTTGTGCGTGATTCGATTGAAATTCCAAACCGCCACATCTTTGGTGGATTGCGACTGGAAAGCGATGCCCGCAGCAGTCTTGTTATTAAGTTTGAAAGCGCAGAAAACGAAAATGCAGGGATTGTCGTTGGTGGTACCCTGCTCGACGGAGACCCGCAATTCCGAGATATTTCTGATCGTATCGGTGGAAGCCTGCAGTTGCTCGGACAACCCGATTTTCCTGTTGTCTTAACGACTCTTGCAGACGACAGCGTTGGTGCTGGCTTCCGAGTTGATGGAGTAGCGCAACGAGATACCAATGGCGACGGCATCGCATTTGATGAGTTGTCTACTCAGGGACTCGGTGGACTTCCAACACTGCCCACGGGACCTGAGGTGAACAATGGTTTGACGATCGATAACGATGTTGATGTCAATAGAACGGGTTTCTTTGAAGCTACCATCGATGACGCTGGGGACGTTGTTGGCGACCGAGAGACTGTCGAAGATCTGACAACAAATACGGTCCTCACTCTCCAGAATGTTGTTTTTCAGTATTCCACGTTTGTCAGCACGGCAACGGGAGTCCAGTTGCTTAGCGGAACGACAATTACTCAGCCTGCGACCCTGATTGCCGATGATGTTGTCGAGAGTCGTGGTAGCTTTGATGGGCCAAACGGAGTGGTCTCGTGGACGGCAACGTCCAGTTTCGAAGATGGGGTGAGTCGACTCAATACTGTCTTGGACCTTGACAGTGGGGTTCAGTTGCTAGGTGATATTCAGGTTGTTTCGTACTTGGATGAAGATGTGCTAGGCATCAGCGACGACATCCTCGTCACCACGGGAACGCCCGGTGCTGAAGACTTTCGGGCATTCACACTCGATGGTGCATTAAGAGTTGGCTTCTCGCATGGTGGTTATTACTCCGAAGACGGAGTCAATCAGGTAAATGCGACATACACAGGTTGGGCTGCCGACAGGTTCAATGAACTTCAAGGTGCGATTCTTGCTGGGACACAGACCTTTAGTATCGAAGGTGATATTGACCTCGCCGATTTGCCTCCAAGTGCCGACCCTGTGTTCGGACAGCAATACGGCCCCGCCGATGTGACCACAGGATTTGCTTGGAACACCAACAGCACGTCAACCAACGCAAGGATTTCGAACTTCCTGGAATTGCTGGCTCGCGACCCCGCAATTGCTGCACCTCTCTACGATTTCGAACCCGGTCTTTGGGATGGGGTTGTGGTGCGTGAAGGAGCAGACGACAGAAATGTGGCTTCGTTTGCAGAGACCGAACCAAGTCGTTCAGGATTTGTGGATACGAACGCCATCCCAGGGCAAAGTCAGTTTCTTGGTGAGTTGGCACCCAATGAACAATCCGGTGACGAGAATCGGCGTCTTGGATTCATTGTCAACGGCACTGTAAGTCAACGTGATGACATCGACGTCTTCTCATTCGTTGCAGAAAGCGCTACGGAAGTATGGTTTGATATCGATGGTGCTGGCAGCCAATTGGATTCAGTCATTGAATTAATCAATGTCAATGGTGTCGTTTTAGCGTCGTCCAATGATTCCATTCTTGCTGAGACGGATCCTGACGCGGTCTACGCAGATCCGTCGATGAATCCGGGGGCGGCCCAGCAACTTACTGTCGTTAGTCAACCGCTGCCCGTGCAGCAACTGAGCGTCGAGCAAACCATCGCAGACGCAACCGAGGGTGAACTGCTGTTGAATCTGTCTGGATTTGAAGATCCAGTTGCGGTCCCGGTAGAAGAGTTTCAGCGGGATCCCGCTAGAGCCGTTCAGGCAGCCATGGCAGCAGCTTATCCAAATAAGCTTGCAACGGTCATTAGCAATCCGCTGCAAACTGATCCCTCGGGTGACATTGTGATCCAGCTTGTTTTTGACGAGCAAGAGTTCACTGTGGACTCGTTGCCAGAAATCACGATCGATGGCTCAGCAGTCATCGGGGCAGTGGTCACGGGGAATGTCACTGAGACTTTGTTGCCATGGCAATTGCAGGACGATTACAGCATCAACAGCAAGGATGCAGGTTTCCGAGTTGTGCTGCCAGGTGAGCTGGGTAGTCGTAATCTGTATCACGTTCGAGTGCGTGCGAGTAATACGCAGGATCCGTTGGATTTCACAACGCTGAATGATCCGTCCAAAGTCCGGGATGGTATGACCCTGGGCGGGTACGAAATGCAAATCCGTTTGCAGGAAGCAAATGAGCGAGCGGGCACACAGGTTCGCTTGTCAGAAATGCGTTTTGCAACGACAGGATTGCAGATCATCGGGCAGCCACTTCATTCACCGTTGTTGGGTGAAGATCATGAAACTACTGCGAGCAATGATCTGCTGGTGGAAGCACAACCACTTGGGCTACATAATGTTGCTGGTGATGCTCTCGGTTCCTCGGCGAGTGGGATCTTGCAGAGCGATAAGCTGGCTAAATCATTCTCCGGTAATATCGACTCGGCCACTGATGTTGACTGGTATCGATTCGACATTACGTATGAAGACATTACGCGAGACGATGCAGTTCTTTATCTGTCGACCGTGTTTGATCTCGATTACACAGGTGGCTTAGCCCGCGCTGACATGGCCTTACATGTCTTCGATGCACAAGGCCGACTCGTGTTGCTGGGTACGGATAGTAATATAGCAGACGATCTGCCGGCTTCAGCAATCGACAATGGTTCTGAAGACTTGTCGCGAGGCAGTTTCTCAGAAGAAGATCCCTACATCGGAGCGGCAGAGCTTGCGGAGGGAACTTACTTTGTCGCGGTTTCTAATCAAACTCAGGTGCCGCTACCACTGGACCAATTCTTTGATCCAAA
Organism: Rubripirellula sp.; assembly: GCA_051010795.1. Taxonomy (GTDB): domain Bacteria; phylum Planctomycetota; class Planctomycetia; order Pirellulales; family Pirellulaceae; genus Rubripirellula. The sequence goes on along the minus strand of JBPCVE010000161.1, from coordinate 824 downwards.
TAGTCTGAACCCGCTGCTGCGTTTGGAGCCCATTAACTCCATTAGAAGGGTGGTAGAAGACCACATCAGCACGGAAGATGATCCTGCCAGAACAACTGACAATCCGCCGCTTTTGTTTAACGACGAATCGACCATTGAACATGTGTTTGATGACACATTGCTGTATGTAAACACTTCCCTTGGTTTGTCATTGGTAAATCCAGCGACGGGAGAAGTCTATGGCGTTGTCGGGGGACTGTCGCATAATCTTGAAGATATCGCTTTTCGCGCGAATGGTGAATTGTTTGGGTACACCGAAAATGATGGGACCATTTTTGATGGCGATAATGCAGATGACGGTGACGAGTCGACAGAATATGTACGAATTGACACGGGGGACGGTACTCTAAATCTTGTAGGTAATACGGGAATCGAAACGTTATTTGATGAAACGAACGATGGCGATTTTTTCATGGATGATGACGCAGATGTAGGGATACAAGTAAACGCCATTAGTATTCGAGATTTTCAAGGTAGAGAACGCGGTTTCCTTGTTGGTGATCGACCGAGAGCGAACACCCAGAATGGAGTTGAGTATTTCGACAATCTTCTTTACGAGTTCAACGATGAGACAGGTGAGCTTGTTGGGTCGACATTTAGTGTAGGTAGTGACTCAAGAGCCCCTAATAATGGGGCAGCAACGACTCCACGAGAGATTGGTCAGATCGATACCACGGTAACCCCTTTCGCAATACAGTTGGGTATCACAAATGCGACGGAGGTCAATGTAAATGGCGTTGCGGTTCCGAGCATTCTCGACGGGGATCAATTTATTCTTTCGAACG
>JBPCVE010000160.1:0-7868 GCA_051010795.1 Rubripirellula sp. | reverse complement strand
CTGGTTGTCGGTGAAAACCAACATAATATACTCAGCCGCATCATCATGGGCAGTGTCTCGAGATTCGTCCTGCGATATGCTCCTTGCAGTGTTTGGATTTCCAGAAATCAAAGACAAACTGATTCATGATCAACACCCGCAATTTCCATTGCCTGTGTTTTCACCACGCCTTTGCTCCTCGTCCACGTTCAACCCAACTAATCGCGACAAACCATGAAACGTTTTAAGAATATTCTGCTCTACGCGGGCATGGAAGAAAATGAAGTAGCCTTGGCGAGAGCACTCAAGCTTGCAATCGAAAATCAGGCGACTTTAACAATCATGGATGTTGTGAAACCAATTCCACATGCCTTAGGTCTGTTTACTGAGGTGGCCAGCAGCGAGGAATTACAGGAATTGGTGGTGAAAGATCATCATGAAAAGCTGCAGGAAATTGCTGACTCACACCAGGACGCAGGAGTCGAAATCAACGTCGCAGTGGGTGAAGGCGATCCAGCAACCGAAATCGTTAAGAAGGTAATTCGTGATGGGCACGATTTGGTAGTCAAGTCTGTCAATGGACAGACCGTGGGGAAATTGTTTGGAGGAATCGCTCGCTCCCTGTTGAGAATATGCCCTTGCCCTGTGTGGTTATTGAAGCCCGATGTAAATGGGGAGTTTGACAGAATTTTGACGGCTCTCGACCTCGGTGCATCCGATGACGCTCATCGCACTCTAAATCAAAAGATGATTGAAATGAGTACAGCATTAGCAGAAATGGAAAATGCTGAGCTGCATGTCGTGACCGCATGGGAAGTGTGGATGGAACAGGCGTTGAGACGACGAGCGGGTGACACAGAAGTCAATGCTGCTGTTGCTGACAAACAAGCCAAAGTGGAAACTTCACTCAACGAACTCCTTGGCAAGTTTGAATCAACAACCCGGACACTGCATAAACACATTCATCAGGGCAATTCTGCAACTGTGATTCGCTCTGTTGCAAATCACATGAACGCCGATCTGCTTGTGATGGGTACCCTCTGTCGAACAGGAGCTGCTGGTTTTCTCATAGGCAACACGGCTGAAACCGTGCTCTCAGGTGTAAATTGCTCGCTACTGGCCTTGAAACCCGATGGGTTCGTTTCACCCGTCCAAGTCGACTAGGGAACGAAAATACTGGCTCAGTGAGCCTTAAGGCTCCAACGAGATACCTGATCTCTGAGATTCCTGATATCTGCACAGCTCAAGCAGACACCCCAAAGAAAAAACGGATCCTGACAAGATTTTATCAATTGACATGTCGCGACATTCCGATATGTTGGAGATAACCGAGGGAGACAGTGATGGCAACCAATACAACTCAACCCGATAAGCCCGCAGGCAGCACCGAATCGTTCAACGAAGCTGCAGAGTGCTTACGAATACTCGCACACCCAGTACGTTTGCGAATGGTGCAAATGCTGTTGCATGGGCGATATGCAGTCGGCCAACTCGCCGAAGATGCTGGGATACCCGATAACGTTGCTTCCGAGCATTTACGACTCATGCAACGCTGTGGTTTCTTCACAAGCGAGCGACAAGGACGACGCGTGTATTACCAAGTAGCGGAACCACACCTGCAGGAATTGATGAATTGTGTGGAGAGTCGGTTCCTAGGATGAGCTGAGATCCTGGAGAGGTCTTCTCTCCCTTTTTTCACACCACAAAGCATCGCAACCTTGCGACCTCACGAACAATTGACACCAGGGCAAGAATGATGCAATCAATCACCGTGCAAGAGTTGGCAAGGCACCACGCTGAACAGCCCATTGAGCTGATTGACGTACGAACGCGCGTTGAGTTCTCAAGACTCCACGCCTCTCCCGCTAAAAATGTCCCACTCAGCGAGCTTGATCCTGATGCAGTCATGGCAAGGCACACCAAGATGTTTACCGATCAACCTCTTTATCTGATTTGCCAAAGCGGCAAACGCTCATCCAAGGCCAGCGAAAAATTCCAAGCCGCCGGTTACGACAACATCATCAACGTGATTGGTGGGACCCAAGAATGGCGAGCAACCGGCTTGCCCATCGAGCAAAACGAGCAGGTCATTTCTCTGGAACGACAAGTTCGTATCGCGGCTGGCACAATCGCCCTGATTGGAATTCTTCTTGCCTATCTGATCCACCCCTATTTCTCGGCGGTGGTAATCTTTGTGGGGGCAGGATTGGTATTTGCCGGGATCAGTGATACCTGTGGCATGGGGATGTTACTGAGCAGGATGCCATGGAATCGACGCACGTTCAGTGATCCCGACACTTATACCAAAACGACCTGACATTGAGTGCACTCGCAGCAAAACGTTACTTCAAAGTCGCACAAGGGCAGCCCGCTGATGTTATTAAAACACTTTTACGATCAATCATTGGCCCACACTTCCTACATGCTTGGATGTCAAAAAAGCGGTGAAGCATTGATCATTGATCCCAGTCGTAACATCACACCTAACCTGGAAGCTGCCCACGCAGCTGGTTTACGAATTGTGGCGGCGGCAGAAACACACATCCACGCTGACTTTGTCTCTGGCTCTTGTGAACTCGCAGATCACGTCGGAGCAATGCTGCACCTATCAAACGCAGGGCCGGATAATTGGAAATATCACATCGGTCATCTTCAAAATATCAATCTGATTACCGATGGTGACACATTTCAAATCGGAAATATTTAACTCGATATCATTCACACGCCGGGGCATACCCCTGAAAGCATTTCCTTGCTGGTCACGGACCTTGGTGGTGGAGCGACTGCGCCGATGGGAATTTTCACCGGCGATTTTATGTTTGTCGGAAGTATGGGGCGACCTGATCTACTTGAGACAGCAGCCGGATCCATTGGCAGTGCCAAACAGGGGGCTCGAGAACTCTTCCAGTCAGCGGAGCGCTTCAAACAATTGCCTGATTACCTTCAGGTATGGCCCGTCCATGGTGCAGGTAGCGCATGTGGAAAGAAAATCGGTGCAGTTCAATCGACCACTGTTGGTTATGAGAAACGGTTCAATCCATCACTTCAGTTCAGCGACGAAACCAGTTTTGTCCAATACATCTTGTCTGAGCAACCTGAAACTCCCGGCTACTTTGGTCGCATGAAAAGAGTCAACAAAAAAGGGGCCAAGCTTTTAAGTGATCTTCATCCTATCCGTACGCTACAGCCCCAAGAATTGGCAACAGTTTCACAAACACAACCGATGGTCGATGTTCGACCTGTTGCCGAATACATGAAAGCCCACGCGCGGGGATCAATGAACATTCTCTTGGGGGATCTTGGTCAATGGGCAGGTTCGCTGATCGATTATGATTCCCCGCTAACAATCATTGGAAGCACGAACGACTGGATTTCATCAGTCAATATTTTTCGCTCGATTGGCATCGATTTGATTGAATACCACATCAATGCTGTGGCATTAGAACGCGAGGGATTGATGACCGAAAAATTAAAGAGTGCAACACCAAGAATAGTTGCCCCTGGAATTCAACAGGGGTCATCCTGGCTGTTAGATTTCCGCTCTCAAGTTGAATGGCAAAATGGTCACGCGCCACAAGCTCATCATCATTTCCTCGGAGACCTGCAAGACAAACCCTCTGAATTACCAGCCAAAAGCCGAGTTATCACCCAATGCATGAGCGGCAAACGTTCAGCCATCGCTGCCAGTCTGCTGCAAGCAAGAGGTTTCAACGTCGTTAATATGAGCGGTGGTTTCCCTGCATGGAAAAAAACTGGCCTGACCGTAGTTCGCACCTTGGAATCAGACCCTCTTTTACACAGCTGACATCGTGGACCCACGACTTTGTCGACTAAACTGTCAGGACCAAGACGACAAAAAACAGACAGGTGTTACCATCGCAAAGACGAAGTCAGAAAAAAGTGAGACCTCTGCAAATGATGGGACATCAGATTTGCGGATCTTTGCAAAAGTATGGGGAGTGTTTCTGCTGGCCCTGCTGCTTGCCACCTACCCATTGTGGTTTGTGCCACCAAGCTCCCAAATATCCTTGGCTGTCTCTCTGCTTCTCCCTGTCCTTCCGATGTCGGATTATGCACTGTTTCTACCATCCGTCACTCTTTTGGTTGGTCTGATCATTGCTATCGTAGCTCGCAAAGACAAACAAATTCGAATCGGCTGGATGATGGTAGCTGGATCGCTACTGACTTCTTTTCTGGTCGATCAACACCGGCTTCAACCATGGGCTTATCAATCGTTTTTTTACGCATTGGTATTCTGCACCATGACTTCAAGCTCTGGTCGTAAGTGGATCATGCTTCTAGCTGCGAGTGTCTATGTCTACAGTGCGTCTGGGAAATTTGATTTCCAGTTCCAACATACGGTAGGTCAGGATCTGCTTGGTGTGTTAGCAGATTTACTGGGCGGATTACCTTTCAATCTTGATGCCGATACCGCCACTCACGTAACGCTTTTGTTTCCCACGGTCGAGCTCTTGGCTGGACTCGGACTTTACCTTCCAAGAACGCGTCGACCATCAGTCATCGTTCTGGTCTTGATGCACCTCTCACTATTAATCCTGCTCGGTCCCTGGGGCCTCAACCATAGCCGCGGTGTATTGCTTTGGAACTTGATGTTGATTGCACAGGCATATCTGCTGTTCTGGGTCCGTCCCTGCATTCAACCAATATCAACAGAATCAAGAGATGCTGATCACGGTGAGTCCCAGAACAGTCGCGGCCTGATACGTTCAGGGATCGTTTTGTTCGTCAAGCTCTTGATCCTGTTAGCGATCTTCTGTCCATTTCTGGAGCGTACTGGCTACTGGGATCATTGGACATCATGGTCGCTTTACTCACCGCACACGAGTCGTGCCGAAATTGAGCTGCACCGATCCGTCAGCAGTAGCCTGGACTCAGGATTGACCAAATTTTTGGAAGACGATGAAGACAATGATGGCTGGCAACGATTATCGTTGGAGTCCTTGTCCCTGAGCAGCCGCTTAGTCCCAATCTATCCACAAGCCCGCTATCAACTGGCGATCGCCAATCAGATCTGTTTATCGAATGGACTGGATAGCGAAATTCGTGTGAAGCTCAAAGGAGTCGCTGATCGCTGGACTGGAAAACGCAGCGAAAACCGATTGATTGGGAAACAACAGATTCAGGATGCCTGCCAAGAATTTTGGCTGAACACAGGAGTCACCCATGACTGATCTCAGATACTGACTGACCTCAGATCCCCATCTGTTGCAGGATATCAGCGATGCTGCCCAGTGTTTCGGTAAGCACTGGATGAGATTCCTCGAATCGCTTCGCAGAATGGCTAACATGCTGACTGAGCGATTCTTTCTGCTCGCTGCCTTCATTTAAAACAGCTTCGATATCCAGCATCACTGTTCGCAATTTCTCTACATCATCAGCTTCCAGATGATCCGCTGCCGCCAATTCTTGCTGTACAACTGCTAAGGCATCGGTAAGTTGTTTTTGACTCATGAGTGAATTTCTTCCTGCGATTTTCGATATCTAGAACAGAGGCCGTCTGAAATGATGCGACTCACCCAAGATCTTACTTCATCAAAGTGGATTTATACAAAAGGCTTTCTGCTGCTGCTGATCTCTTTAATTTCGGCGGTACTGATTCTCATTCAATTACCAAGATGGGACATTCTTGCCCTCTTGCTGATCTGTCTATGGGCAAGTTGTCGGTCGTACTATTTCGCGTTTTATGTGATTCAAAATTACGTCGATCCCGACTATCGCTTCAGTGGTTTATTTGATTTTACCCGTTATCTGCTGAAACGAAATCACCAAAGCGAGTCCGACGATCAATCGAGCACCATGGATCAATCACCATAAAAAATCCCCCATTCAAAAGAACGGGGGACTCTTCATTTAATCATTCTGAAAAACCAGGTCAAACCTGTTTCCAATTTCGCTCCGCAGCACTGCTGAGAACGGCGTCACACACCCGCTGCGTCTCTTGTGCATCGCGGAAATTTGGATGCGCCTCTTCTCCAGCCTGGAGGGCTTGCAAGAACTCAGCCACATGGTGAACAAAGGTGTGTTCATAACCGATTTGGAGTCCGGGCACCCACCACTTGTCCATGTAGGGGTGCTCCCCACCGTGATCGGTCACATGAATGGATCGCCAACCTCTCAGCTTTCCTTCATCGTTGTGATCGAAATACTCAAGACGATGAAGGTCATGCAAATCCCAGCGGATTGAAGCATTCTCACCATTGATTTCAAACGTATAGAGCGCCTTGTGTCCCCTTGCATAGCGAGTTGACTCAAACAGGCCCAGTGACCCATTTTCAAAGTGGCACAGGAACGCACATGCATCATCAATTCCAACGGGCTCCATTTTGCCAGTTTCGGTATGCATGCGTTCCTTCACAAAGGTCTCCGTCATAGCCGAGACATCTTTGATAGAACCATTGAGCCAAATGGCTGTATCGATGCAGTGTGCCAGCAAATCGCCGGTCACACCAGAGCCAGCCGCAGCAACATCTAAACGCCACAGTGCAGCGCCACCCTGCGGTACGTCATCCGAAATGGTCCAGTCCTGCAGGAAGTTGGCTCGATAATGGAAGATCCGGCCAAGTCTTCCTTCGTCGATCAGCTGCTTTGCCATGGTGACGGCAGGTGCTCGTCGATAGTTGTACCAAACCGTATTAGTGACTCCTGCTTTCTCTACAGCCGCAATCATCTTCTCTCCCTCTTCGGGATTCAAAGCAAGCGGCTTCTCACACAAAATCATCTTGCCCGCTTCAGCAGCGGCAATTGCAATTTCTGCGTGGGAGTTATTTGGCGTACAGATATCAATGGCGTCGATATCGTCGCGGGCGATCAAGGCTCGCCAATCCGTTTCAATGGATTCGTACTGCCATTGATTAGCAAAGTCTTGAACCTTGCCTGCATTGCGCCCGCACACGGCTTTCAAAACGGGACGATACTCCAGCTCCGGGAAAAAATCGTTAACCCGTTTGTAGCCATTACTGTGGGTCCGGCCCATGAACCCGTAGCCGATAAGTCCAATGTTGAGTGGTTTCATTCTTATTGTTTGATAGCGAGTAAATCGAAAAAAATTGAAGCCTGAGTGGCGATTCACATCCGTTGTGAAAGCGTCTCACATCATGGCTGATGCGAACTGAAAGTAGTTAAGAGCAAGGATCAGACAGTAGTACCATGAGCATCACGAACATCGACCATCGCTTTCAGGATCTGATTCCATGTCTCTGGATTCTCAAGCACTTCATTCGGGAACATGCATCCGTCCCAGCAAATGTGTTGGATCCCGCGAGAGGAGGCATCTTTCAGCCAGTAGCCAGCAGTACGAGTGATATCAAGCTTGCCGTTGGGATCATCGGCTTGGCAATGCTTGCCGGTTTTATCGTGCGATCCTGCACCGTGCACGGTGCCATCATTCTGAGCGACGTGGAAATCGATTGTCCAGGGTCGTAGCTTGTCCGTCATCTGCTCATAGGCAGCATAGAATTCTTCTTCGCTATACCCGTCTTGCAGCAGAGCGTGCTCTGGCGCGTTGTACCCCATCAAATACAGATAGGTGTGCGCCTGATCCGCCTGGAACCCAAGAGTTTCGGGTTTGCCGACTGCTTCCAGCAGATCCAGCATGTCTTTCCAACTGTGCATGCCAGCCCAACAGATCTCACCTTCACAAGCGAGACGCTCGCCATGTTCAGCAGCGATTTCAGCTGCCTTTGTGAACGTGTCTACGATCCTGGCTGTACCGGCAGCAGGATCGTCTTTCCATTTCTCGACCCCAAACTCTGCCGAATCGATTCGGATCACACCGTATTCACGGATACCATGCTCATTAAAGACCTTTGCGATGCGACAGGCCTTCTCAATGGCTTGCAGAAACTTTCCCTGCTGCTCATCGTCACCCA
>JBPCVE010000159.1:0-6053 GCA_051010795.1 Rubripirellula sp. | reverse complement strand
TTGCAATTGCCACGCCACCCGCTCGCCATATAGCGTTTGCAGCGATGATATATTCCGGCACGTTTGGCAACAGAATGCCGACCCGATCACCTGGGCGTATGCCCAGACGCTGCAACATGGCAGCTGCGTGAATCGCTTTACGGTTCAGGTCTTGATAACTCCATTGATGATCGCCATAGATCACTGCGTCGCGATTTGGGATTTTCTCAGCCGCATGTTGCAGCAGCCCAAACGCCGGCACATTTTTGTAGGTTGCAATGCCAGCGACTGAAGTGTTCGATGCAACATGTGCAGTGTCATTGCGTCGACGCATCACCATGCTGCGGCCCGGTTGCCCGTAGGTCGTGTCTGCGCTGGTGGCGAACCGCTTTTTGAGTGCACTTTGTGCGTCGGCACTTGCCGGCAACTGACCCATTTTCGACCTCCAAGAAGCTGAGGACGCATCCCTGCCTTGCCGCGTCATCGCTCAAGTGGTCGATGATTCGCGTTCCAGTCCGGCGGCGAATCGGGACGGTTGAATGACCAGAATGCCGACGGTCGGGCTGTCGGCTCGTGGCAGCCAAGCTGCAATCGTAGAAGAGTTGGAAGTTGGCTCAGGGCGATTTGCTCATGAGCACATACAGCGGACGAAAGACAGTGAATCGAGCCGAATGGTCTCTCTCGCTGTGTGTACTTGATTATACGCCTCAAATGCCTATTGGGTCAAGTAAAATAACCGTAAAGTCATTTAAGGGGGCTTTATCTATCTTTGGGGCCTTGGGCTTGTGATGGGTCTCACAAGCTGAATCTTGGCGTTTTCGTTGTTTTAGAACTCGGCCGTTGGTCCGAGACGGAACGCTTCTCGCGGTCGGGCCTGGCTGTATTATCTCAAGGTTGTTCGAGTGATTGTCTTCTGGCGTCGGAGACCATGCAGCATCCAAAACGCTGTGAGGATGCTCACTCGCTAGGACTTCATCCTCGCAACCAGTCTCCCTACCCAGTTTTCTCACTTGGAATTTGCATGGACTATCGCTCGAGTGGGTGCTACCGAGTTTGTTGTGCGTCGCCAGCGTTATTTACTCCGTAATTTGAGTTTCGTGCATGAGGAAGCAACCAGAGCCAAAGGAGGTGCGTTCGTCTCGGGTTTTTGTTCTGTTGTCACTGGTTGTTTCAGACAAGGATATCGGTAGAGGCCCTGGTTTGTCGCAATCGCGTTTGCGGAAGTTGCTCGATCCAGTGACTTCTTGAAGCTCGAACAGATGAGAGGGTGTGATGACAAGTGACGCTCGGTGCTGAGAAGCTTTGGTAGTGAGACGTGAAAGCATTTTTCGAACGCGTGTGTTAATGACGAGGGTGTTCGCCGCAAGGGGGCTAGGTTGGTTTATTGTGGTGTGCCCATTTCAGATGCGCGACACGTATTGGCCACTTAGCCGGCGAATCAAGCGGCGTATCTCAAGAACACTGATCACAGCTAATACTTGCTGGGCGGTGTAAGGAGTGATGGCAATGACTTCATCGATCAAGCTACCCGTGGGTTGGATGGCATTCAGAACACAGTTTTCGATCTCGTTCAGATTGAGTTCACTGCTGTTGCGTATTGATTGCCCAGCCGCTGTGGGGAGTGCTTCGCTCATAGGACCAAGTTCGTCGATGAGTTCTTCGATCGATTGTACAAGAATAGCGCCATCACGTATGAGCTGATTGCAGCCGCGAGATGCTCGGCTGTTAATGGGGCCAGGTAAGGCAAAGACATCACGATTTAATTCTCCAGCTAAACGTGCGGTAATCAATGCTCCACTACGGTCAGGCGCCTCGACCACAAGCGTCCCGAGTGTGAGACCTGCGATTAGCCGATTTCGTTGAGGAAACTGTCCGCATCGTGGTGGGCAGGAGGGAGCGTATTCGCTGATGACTGCTCCGCAACGTGATATGTCATCGGCGAGTTCTGCATGCTCGTTCGGGTAGATCTTTGCGAGACCGCTGCCAAGGAACGCGACTGTTCGTCCTCCTGCATCAATAGCTCCACGGTGCGCTGCCGCATCGATGCCGCGAGCCAAGCCGCTGACGACTGTGATCCCGGCCTTTGCTAAGCCATATCCGAATCGATTGGCCTGCGTTATTCCGTAGGGGGTCGCATGTCGAGTTCCGACCACCGCAACCGACAAGCGATCCGTCGGAATCAACTCACCTCGCACGTAAAGAATAGCCGGGGCATCCGGAAGTTCACACAGCCAGCGGGGAAAGGAGCCTGACGCCTGTGGAATGATATTTGTTCTTTGCCGTTCACACCAACGTAATACTTCGGCAGCCTGATCTAGATCATTCGCCTGACGAACTTGTTCGACTGTTTTTTCTCCCACACCATGAATGGAAAGAAGTTCGGATGTCGTGGCAGATAAGACGGATTCTGCCGTGCCAAATTCATCAAGTAAGGCAGATAGAGTGCATGGTCCCAGCCCCGATTGCATTGACAGGGAAATCAGGTGGATTACTGAAAACAGAGGCGCGGATTGATCCGTACCGCTAGTGGGATCGCGCGAGTCGCCACACTGCATGAAATCACTCCTCGATCAACGCGTTGGGTTGTCGGGCTGTATTCTTCTCAGCGTGGGCTGTGCTTTCACCAACCTTGATTGGTGCTTTGTGATTTCACCAGTCTGTCAGATTCTGCATGCCACAGTATTATGCCGTTTGGTTTGAGTGTCTGACAAAGATTTGGGCGAACAGGGCGAAAAGAGTTTGAATGACAGCAATGTAGACACGCTGATGCTGGGAAAAGTAGGGAAAACGTCGGTTTTGGCTCCTGGTTTCCCAGATCATGCCCTGAATCGAAGTATCGCAAGGCACGTAGAATAGCTAGGATGCGGCCTCGCTTATTTGCAATCATCACCTAAGAACACTTCTTGCAACCATCCATGGGCAAACGCAACACGAAAAACTCCGAAAGCAAGCCTGCGAAGGACAACCGGGATCCCGCTGAAATCCGGGCAGAATCCTTTCGGATTGCTGCTCAGCGGGAAACGGTCGAAGCGTTTGTGGTGGCGTTCATTCTCGCTCTTTTGTTTCGCGCTTTTCTTGCCGAAGCGTTTGTTATTCCTACAGGGTCGATGGCACCCACTCTGATGGGAGCCCACAAAGATTTAGTTTGCGATGAATGCGGAACATCATTTCAGGTGGGAGCTAGTAGGGAACGCTCTGGTAGCAGCATGGATGATGTTGTTGTCGCTGGCATCTGTCCAAATTGTCGTTACGTCAATCCGCTCGATCTTGTGAATGACAGTAATGAAAGAACGTTCAACGGGGATCGGATTCTAGTCAGTAAATTTACCTACACGCTGAATGAGCCGGAACGATGGGACGTCATCGTTTTTAAGTACCCTGGCAACCCCAAGCAGAATTACATCAAACGGTTGGTGGGGCTACCCAATGAGACCCTCACGATCAGGCATGGTGATGTCTACGCTAGCACGACCGGTACCGATGAGGAGAGTGAAATTCTTCGCAAGCCGGCAGACAAACTGCTGGCGATGCGTCAATTGGTTTACGACACGGATCATCAATCCGAGGATTTGATCGCGGCCAACTATCCAAGTCGTTGGCAACCTTGGCGTGAAAAAGCCGAAACGCCACCCGAGGACTCCTGGCAGATTGCGAGAACCGGAGACGGAATGGAAGCCGTTCTGAAAAATGGTAATCCAGATCGTTTTGAATGGCTTCGTTATTTTCACCGTTGGCCGACCGACGAGCAGTGGGAATTGGCAAGATCGGGTGGGTCGCTGGCCAACGTCAATCCTTACAGCAGCCGCGCGATCACCGATTTTTACGCTTATGGTTCATACGTTCTCGTACCAGCAAGCGAGGTGTATCGAAACCGTCCGTCCAGTTCTGGTGGTTCCCCGATTTCTCGAATGATGAACAGTGGCTACTCGCAGGGCGAGTTCGCACCAAGATTTAATTCAGGGGAGAGTGTTAAGCAATTTGAGGATCGTTTTGGCAATCCTCTAACGCGATGGGGGGGAGCCGACCAGAGCAGAGAGGGAATCGGACGAGACGGGATGGACTGGGTTGGGGATTTGATGGTGGAAGCTCAAATCGAAACATCCAACAATAGTAAAGAATTGATGCTTGAGTTGGTGGAGGCTGGCGTTAAATACCGCTGCAGAATTGACTTGTCCAGCGGTCAAGCAAGCTTGGCGATTGATGATGTTGAACCACGTGATTTTAATCCAGCCGAAGACGGTAGTGTGGGGGTGCCAACTGCGATCACTTCCGTCACGAATGGTGAACTTCACGACATACGCTTCAGCAACTGTGATGATCAGTTGCTGCTTTGGGTTGATGGTTCATTGGTTGAATTTGACCGTCCTACCACCTTTGACGCACGGAATTTTCGTGCTGTTGAAGAAGCTCACCCCATGTATCTTCCTGAGCATCCTTTGGATGGTGCGCCAGTGGGGCTTGCTGTTCGGGGAGGCGATGCAACGGTGACATCTCTACGCATTCATCGTGACAAGTACTACATCTCTACCAAGAGTAGCCGCTCAGGGATTTATGATTACGACATGAATCTGTTGCGCCAGCTTACCGATGGAGCGGTTTCCGGGCCCATTCAAATTCAAGAGATTCTCGCCGACCCGGCCAGTTGGAATACCTTTCCGGGGTGGAGTGCTCGACGGACGGTGGAGTTTGAACTCCGCTCGTTTCCTGACCAGCCCGGTTATGATCAGTTTTTTCCGATGGGTGACAACAGTCCTGAGAGTCTGGATGCACGCTGTTGGGCGGGAACCAAGCGTCAATTGCCTCTTCCGCGTGGCGTGAATGAGGATGCCTGGCAATGGTCAGACGATTCATTTGTGCCGCGTGATTTATTGGTAGGCAAAGCTCTGGTGGTATTTTGGCCCCACTCATGGAACTCGCCTGTTCCGTTTTTGCCGAACTTCAAGCGGATGAAATTGATCCGCTAAGGATAACAAGGAAGTGTGGAATGGATTCCCAGATTATGAATGCTCCGCTGAATCAAACAGAGCCGCCAACACAACAGCAGCCCATTCTTGAGGCTGTTGGATTGCAGAAGACCTATGGGCGTCGGCGTGTCGTCGATGGTGTTAATCTTACGGTCGGCAAAGCCGAGATTGTTGGCCTGCTTGGGCCCAACGGTGCTGGTAAGTCAACCAGTTTTCGTATGATTTGTGGGATGGTCGAGCCTGATCGGGGTCGTGTGTACCTAGGAGGACGTGATGTCACGAATTGGCCGATGTTTCGTCGTGCCAAGGATGGACACATGGGGTATCTGCCCCAAGAGCCGAGTGTTTTCAAAAAGCTGACCGTTGAGCAGAACATCTCGTCGCTACTCGAGCTGCTTGGTGTCGACCGTGCTACTCGAAAGAATCGCACCAATGAGCTGCTGGAAGAATTCAATATCACCCATATTCGAAAGAGTCGGGCGGGTGGCTTGAGCGGTGGAGAACGTCGCCGGCTCGAGATTGCGCGATGCCTCGTCTCTAATCCCGAAATTGTAATGCTGGACGAGCCCTTCGCTGGCATCGACCCAGTAACAGTGCAATCGATTCAAGGTGTTATCAAACAATTAAGCGACAGTGGCATCAGCGTCTTGATTACCGATCACGCTGCTCGTGAGATTCTGCAGACGGTAGAACGTTGTTACGTGATCTACCAAGGGCAGGTTCTGATTGACGGAACCCCTGAGGAAGTGAAGCAGCATCCTAAGGTTCGCGAAGAGTATCTTGGGAACCTCGACTCGAGTGATGAAGCTCTGTCGCAACAGGCAGAAAGTCCCGTTCCGAAACCACATTTCCGGCAGGACGTCGGTACACGATCTCGTCGGAAACGACGCGTGACTGATGTTTAGAGCCGGCGGTTGGCGAATGCTGGTGTTCTTTCAAATTCAAAAAACAAACGGTTCCGCACGTTCGCATTCTTTAATCACTGACCTCCCCCCATAGAATTACACCATTGTGAGTGAGAGAATCTTGCTCGAGCATACCGCTCGGAAAAGACTTTCAGAATGCCTCAGAAACGTCACACAGTGGACCAGATTGTTGCCAAACTGCGTA
>JBPCVE010000158.1:0-28251 GCA_051010795.1 Rubripirellula sp. | reverse complement strand
TTGTGGTTGTTACCAGTCAGGCTGCCGAGAAGGTCGATTACGTGAAAGATGTCGTGCCGATCTTGCGGGCGCATTGTGTCGCCTGTCATACAGCGGACGATGCGGAAGGCGGCCTTGTGATGGAATCTCATGCTGCTTTGATGAGAGGGGGAGTCTCCGGTCTGGTGGTCACCGCCGGGGAAGCCAACAGCAGTCGCATGATCCTGCGAATCAACGGTAAGGCAGAGCCACGCATGCCTCCAGAAGGCGAGGAACCGTTGAATGAAACGCAGATCGCCACCTTGGCAAAATGGGTAGAGCAGGGGGCAACTGGGCCCGATGGGAGTGTGCCTGTGATGCTCCATCTCAACGTGCCGTCGATTAAAACTCAATCAGATGTCTTGTTGCCTCTGAGTGCTGTCGCGGTCTCTTTGCAGGGATCGGTGACTGCTGTGGGCCGCACGGGACTTGTGCAAATCAAGGACCCAAATGGCAAGTTGCTTCGCGAGCTAACAACGCAGGATTCTGGAATTGAAAAAGTCAACTCACTGCAGTTCAGTTCTGCGGGCGATCGTCTGGTAGTGGCATCGGGTGTTGCAGGCGCCTATGGAATGGCATTTGTGTTTTCCACTCAGACAGGTGAACTGTTGCATGAGTTGGGTGGGCATCGCGATGTCCTGTATGCGGCAACGTTTTCACCCGATGGGAAAATGATTGCCACGGCGGGCTACGATCGCGTAATTAAATTGTGGGATAGTCGGTCGGGTGAAGCTTTACGGTCAATGGTGGGGCACAATGGCGCGATCTATGATCTTGCTTTCTCCCCTGACGGGAAAGTGCTCATTAGCGGGTGTGCAGACGAAACGGTGAAGCTGTGGAGTGTTGCTACGGGAAAACGACTCAATACGCTGGGACAGCCCGAGGGTGAAGTTTTAGCAATTGATGTCAGTGGTGACGGTAAATTTATCATAGCGGGGAGTTCAGATAATCGTTTGCGCGTCTGGATGTTGAATGAGTCTGGACAGACTCAAACCAATCCCATTTTTGTTACACGGTCGGTTTCGGATAGTCCACTGCTTAAGTTGCAAGCGGATGCGGACGGCAAACGCTTGCTCGGGTTGACTGAGAAGGGTGATCTGTTGGTCATCGATACCGATTCATGGAACACGGTGTTGACCCTCGACCGTTTGTCGAATCGACGGACTGATTTTGCGGTGACACCTGATGGAAATTCGGTGCTGGTTACCTTGGCCAACGGCGAGTTGATGAAACAGTCGATAGGGGAGGTTCGTCGGACAGAGAAAGAGTGGTCGCCTGCACGAAAGCCACGCTATCTCGAATTGATTGAATCCGTTGAAGTCAAGGAAAGCGAGCTTCGGAATGGTGATCACCAAAATCAAAATGGAGTGCTGCAAGTTCAAGGCGGCGCGGTGATCGCGGGCACGATAAGCCAGCGTGGTGAGTTCGATGCCTACCAGTGGCTAGCCAAACAAGGTGAAGTGTGGGCGATCGATGCGGATGCCGGTGATGGAAGTCAGATTGATCCGTTTGTTTCAATTGTTGACGCGGAGGATCGACCCGTGCTGCGGGTGCGTCTGCAAGCCATTCGTGATTCGTACTTCACGTTTCGCGGCAAAGACAGCAAGCAGATTGGTGACTTTCGTCTTTTCAATTGGCAAAATATGCACCTGAACGATTTCTTGTACGCTGCGGGTGAGGTGACTCGTTTGTGGATGTATCCACGAGGTCCAGACTCAGGTTACAACGTCTATCCTAACGAAGGTGAGCGATGGACCTACTTTGGCACGTCGCACACAACGCATGCGCTTGGGGAACCCGCGTATGTAGTACGCCCGATCGCCAGCGATGGAGTGCATGTGGCAAATGGATTACCCGTGTTTGAGGTGTATTATGAAAACGATGATGATCCAACGCGTCTTGCGGGAAAGAATAGTCGTTTGATTTTTACGGTTCCCGAGGATGGAGTTTACACCGTGAGAGTGTCAGACACTCGTGGAGATGGCGGTGATGGGTATGGCTACCAACTGGTGATTCGCCCGGCGCGGCCAGCTTTCAGAGCATCCGTGGAAAAGCCCAAACCTGATATTCGCAAAGGGGCTGGCAGAGAGGTGGTCGTTCGTGTCGACCGCTACGATGACTTTGATGGGCCAGTGACTTTTGAGTTGCAGGATCTACCAAAATCACTCGTTTCAAGTTTTCCTGTGACGATCGAACGTGGGCAGCGTTACGCCGTCGGCACGATTTGGGCGGCTGAAGCAGCCGAACCATGGCAGGGTGACGTGTCTCCCAAGCTCGTTGCTAGTGCAAACGTGTTGGGTGTAGTGACCGTGCAAGAGGTGGGTGATTTGGGAGTTCTGAAATTGGGGGATCAACCAAGTGTCGTTCCCTCGATTCAACCCGTTGAGGGAGAGTTTGGTGTTTCTGAGGGGTGGACATTGCAGGTGCGGCGAGGGGAAAGCGTGGCAGCACGCGTTGTCGTTCGCCGTAAAGAAGGCTTCACTGGTCAGGTGAGTTTTGGCAAAGAGAACGCCGGCAGAAATGCAACACACGGGGTCTATGTGGATAACATCGGACTCAATGGTTTGTTAGTTCGGCAAGGAGAGAATGAAAGGGGCTTTGTGTTGAGGGCTGATCCTATCGCAGAGCTTGGCAAACGCGCGTTTTTTCTGCGTGCTGAAGTGGACGGTAACGTCACTACGTTTCCAATCACGGTCGAAGTCCAACCCTAACTTGCTCGGTTACCCATATTCAGACTGCTGAACGTTGGGGGGCACACGCGTTTCGGACACTCTTTGCAACACTTGCTGAGTTACAAACCGAGGATCACCGTGAGCGCATGAAAAACGCCCACGTTGTTCGCAGGCGTTGTTCGTAGATCATCGAGGTCGTAGGCTCAGGCAGTGACAATGTTCACACGGCGGCCCTTGCGATCGAACATGACGTTGCCGTCGACCAATGCGTAAAGCGTGTAGTCATTACCCTGGCCCACACCGGTGCCGGCATGATACTTGGTGCCAACTTGGCGGATAATGATGTTTCCAGCTCGGACAGCTTCGCCACCAAACTTTTTGACGCCACGGCGTTGGGCATTGGAGTCACGTCCGTTACGGCTCGAACCCTGCCCCTTCTTATGTGCCATTTTTCCTTACCTGCGATCAGAGATTTCCTGAGAACTGCTTGATTTTGCAGCAATCTAGCCGGAAACGGGGAATTCCTCAAGAGGCAAACTGCTTCGGGATCCACGCTGAGGGGCCACTTTTCATGACTTATTCGATGTTTTGTCGTCAATCGTGGAGTTTTGGTCCCAAAAACTACCATGCCCAGAAGGCTGCGTGACTTTGGTAATACGGCGTTGGAACGTTGCTCTGGGCCTTTTCATGGGAGACGCGAGCGATCGGCTGAGCCTCGATGCGACACAGTGAAGCCGGTTGAATCTTATTTTTCATTCGAGATTTCAGGGGGAAGTTGCTCGTCAAGATGCAGCGGAATCGGGCTGCTCAAACTTTTCCCGTGTGGCTTCAAACTCAGGATTGCCGGGCTCCGCTTCGATTGCCGCCTTGATGTATGTCTTTGCTTTTTGCAGTTCACCCAAGTCAAAATGAGCCTCGGCGGCCTCATAGTTCGCGCGAGCGTCGGTCGCGTCCAGCTTCAGTAATCGAACAAGGAGTTTGATCGCATCGGCTGGCCGTCCGTCTTTTCGGAGGCAATAGGCGAGCAGGATCATTGTGGCGGTGTCATCCGGATATGCATTGATCACATTCTCTAGCGAAGATATCGCGACCTCGTATTGATCAGTTGCAGAGTACAGGAGACCAAGGTCGTAGTAGGCGCGTGCCATGTGTTCTTCATTGTCAGTGATCAATGCTGCGATCAGGTACGGCTCTGCTTGTTCAGTCATCCCCGACTCCAGCAGCAGTTCACCGTAGGGCAGGTGGGCCCGTGAATAGTCATCAATTTCGAATAGCCTTCTGTACTCAGAGTGGGCTTCAGCGTAACGCTTCTGGTTATTCAAGCTGTCGGCCAGCAGAAACCGGCTCTCTAAATCGTCAGGAGAGATGGCAAGCGAACGCTCTGCAGAAACGATTGCTTCCTGAAATTTTCCACCCCAGTGATTTACTTTGGCAAGATTGCGAAATGCGATTGCAGTCTCTTGATAGTCGATCGATAAATCGACACGTTCTTGAACTTCTTCCATGAGCGCGTCGGAGGGAAGCTTTCCATCGACCAGTCCATTCGAAATCAGTGCATCCACAATCCACTTTCCTAAAGAGCGGTGTATTTCAAGAGTTGGGTGTACGTGGTCAAGGAAATAGTCATCACCGAAGCAAGCGTGGCCGTTTTCGTCCATGCTGAATTGACGCAGCAGATTCTCCGCGTCTACCAATGGAACATCAGCCTGAGTAGCGACTGAACGTAGCGTTTCACGTAAAGGTGTGATCGCGCGCAAGGAACAAATGTCCTCATCCAATGCGCGTTCAAAAGCCTGTTCTGCTTCAGTCCATTCTTCACGGGCGAAGAGAATCTGCCCCAATAGATACTGTGTGTCAGCCGAGGTTGGTGATGTTGCCAGTATCGTGTGGACTGTTGCGAGGGCCTCGTCTAATTGCCCCAATCGGAAGAAGTTTCTCGCTTCCTCGAGTTGCAGGGCCAACGCTGTGACGTCCGTGTCCTCATCGAACAGAGACTTGAATGGGCTGGTGCCCCGTAGATTGGAAACAGGTGTGACAAACGCTATGTTCGCACCGGCGGAGCGGGCGATTGAGATCATACGCTGTAGGTTAATACCATATTCACTAATTACTTCTGCACGCCATTCTTTGTCTCGCTCATATTGTATGGGGCCAACAGAGTGGTTGAGCATTTCATCAACTTCGCTTGGGAAAGCTGCGGCACGCTCGGGAAGTGCCTTTGATTCCTCTTCTTCCCGGGTAAGTGCTGCTGAGCGGATGCGGTCAGAAAGCTGTTGGACAACTGATCCTGTTCGCGTGCCTTGCAGGACCGCACTGAAGTCATTCAGCCACGATTGGTTTTTGAACATGCGGGCATAGGTTCGACGCTCAAGAAACTCGTTCTGTGCGGAATAGACAATGAACAGGTCTGGTTCATATTGCGCGAGCTCTTGCATGACCGCCGCGACACGATAACTTGCATAGCTGACGCCCCCCGCGTTGATCACCTCCCATTCAACATCGGGTTGTACTGCCGTAAGTAATTCCCGCACCCAGCGTACATAGGATGCTGAGTCCGAAAATGGCCTGCCAAACGTTGTCGACCCGCCAACACAGAAAACACGTTTCGTCCCCGACGCCTTTTTCCAGGGAAAAGACTGGATGTTAAACCAGCTTTCTTTGTTGGCGGCCGTGGTCAGTATTTGCTCGCCGTCGGCGTTGGTTGACGAAGCCAACAATGGGATCTGATTGGAGAATCCCGCGCTGGGGTCGTGGTTGCTGGCTATCGTCGACACGCCCAGCAGCGTGAGAATGAGCTCCAACACAAAAAAGAAAAATAATGTAATGGCGGTGCCAAACAGTAATTTCTTCTTCCAGTTGAGGCTGGATTTGGAGGAAGATTTTCGATTTGGCATGTGTCGTGAAGTTTGGTGTTTGATTCGGAGAGATCTGCACGGTGGTGCCGTCTTCGATGAATCTGTTCTGTTCACCGCACAAGATCTATTTTGGTACAGGCGTTTTTTCGACGAGTCGGTAGACGCTTGGCGCTTCAAAAATCGCGGTTCCACCCCTCGACACAAACTCGAGTATTTCACGATTGCTTTCTCGATTTGCCGTGACGTTGCCTAGCAGGTCTCCATTGAAAAAGACAAACCACTGAGCATTATGAAGTTCTACTGCGAGTTGTGCGTAATTGGGTGTCCCTTCGAGGGTCTTTATCTGAACGGCGGCACTCACTGGCACTTCATGGGACAGGCGGTGGAATTCACCGTCTCGTCCAGTGCTGACGCCGAATGAGGCTGAATCGCGATTGTAACGCAGGACGTAGCGTTCGCAATCGTCAAGTGATGAGTTCGCAAACCCAAAATGAAGTTCAGTTTGTGATGCTGAAATCAGATCGACGCCGACTCGGCAGCCAAACCCGAACCCGTTTTCCGCGTTTGGATTCGGAGGAATGGGTAAGGGGCGGGCGATCGAACCCTCGCCGGAAAGCACTGCTCCACCTTCACTGTCGTTGGCGGCCAGCCAGAGCCCTACGGGCGACTGAAATCCTATCAGCGTTTTACCGTCGAATAATGCCTGTTCCCATCCATCAGGTACCAAACTTGGGTTCACGGGAACCCGCAGAAAACTGGGTGGGTTGATCATGATGGTCAACAGCACGGCTGCAATCATGACCACGCCAACGGCACGCACTACCTTCATGTGGTTGGTGATCCATTCCCAAACGCTTGCGTTCTGCGTCGTTTTCGCTGGTATTCTTGTGTGGGTTCGGCGGCTCCATCCCGTGTGGCGGGTGCTGGCGGATGAGATCAGCTGTAGAAGTTCATCAATCCTGTCAACGAGTTCGGGGTAATCGCCAATTCGCTTCTCGGGTGCGTGCTGCGTCAGATCGATAATCAGATCAACAATGGCTGGGTCCAACGTTTTGGGTAGCAGCTCCAGACGTGGCGGTGTTCCACTTGCTTTGGTAGAGAAAAGCGCGTTGATCTTACCTGATGCATAAGGTGTTTCGCCTGCCAGCATTTGGAACAGGGTCGCCCCCAAAGCGTAGATGTCCGCTCGGTGATCGACCGGGTCTCCGGAAAGCTGTTCAGGCGCGCTGTACATAGGAGTGCCCATCGCCACGCCTACGAGCGTCAGATGGGTTTGGTCGTCATCATCTTCGTCTTTGGCATTAAGTTGGGCCAAGCCAAAGTCAGCAATTTTTACGAGTGGGATACCTGCCGGAAGATCAAAGCCCGCCGGAGCTTCGGTGAGAATCAGGTTTCCCGGTTTGATGTCCCGGTGAATGATCTCATGGGACTTGGCGTGAGCCAAACCCATCGCTGTTTGGCGAAGGATCCAGAGGCTGGTTTGCGCATCAAGGGCACCTGATTCAAGCTTCTGCCGCAAGTCTTGGCCTTCAACCAATTCCATGACCAGATACAGGCGTTCATTGTGACATCCCGAGTCATAGGCGCGAACAATATTCGGGTGTTTTAGACGCCCAATTGCCGTTCCCTCCTGCTCGAATCTTGCGATCACATTCTGCAGTGTGACGCGCGACTCGATAATCGACTTGATGGCGACATCTCGTTGCAACCGAGGCTGGTAGGCACGGTAGACGATCCCCAAAGCCCCATGTCCAAGTACATTCTTTAGCCTGTAGCCGGGCGCCAAGTCCTCAGGTGAGGTAAAAGCTTCAACAATCTCAATTTCAACCGGTGTCAGCATGCCGGTTTGTAATGCAGCTTCCGACGAATCCAAAGATCTGGAATGAGCGAATTTATGCAGCGCAAATGCGTCTTCAGCGCTCAGCAGGGATTGATTCTGGGCCACTGTGAGGAAAGCGTCGTCAGCAGGAGGTGGAGTTTCAGGATGCATGAAATCTGGCATGGCACTGACGACAGTGGAACAGCTGGTCAACTATCGGACTTTACCTCGCTGTGAAGGGACCCGAAGCAGAATTTGCGTGCCCACCCTGACCCGAGACGTATTTCAAGTGGGTGTAAGTGAGGGTACTGGTCAGGATAGCACGAAAACCGGGACTGCAGGACCCAGACCAGCAAAGGACGACTGTAGCCACCGTCTTGGGTGAGTGAGGCGAACTGTGCGGGTGCTTAGCATTTAACCGATCAATGCGGTTAAAACGAAGTTGTTCCAAGGATGACAGACGCAGTTGCTGTGATCGCTGCCACGTGTTCACGGTGTCTTGGCGCGAATGGCTCAGAGCAGAAGTTGCATTCAATGGTTTACCGGGTGAGGGAGTCACTCTGGTCAATTGGGTGATGCCAAAATCATCCATTTTCCATCTGGCGAGAAACAGATGCTCGTCCATGGCATGGATGTATTGATTTCGGGGACAAGCCTGGGACTGGAAACGCCATCCACATCGAGTTGGAAAATTAGTTCGCGGTGGTGCGCTGGCGAGTACATATTGAAAAGCAGTCGCTTTCCATCGGGTGACCAGGCCAGGTCTTCGCCCATGGACTCGTTGGTTGAAAATCGCTTTCGCACCCCGGCAGGTCCGGTGATGGATAAGATCCCAATCTCCTGATGCGTTTCTGTTTTGCCTCGGAACGCCAGTTGTCGGCTATCAGGTGACCACGACATGTTCCAGTAAATGTACTGGTAGTGGTGTGCTCCTTTGGCGAGTGCTGTGGTTATTTTACCGGATGCAACGTCGTACAGCCGGATGCTGTTGTCATTGGTGTACGCGATGGTCGTTCCATCCGGTGACCACTGTGCCGACCAGCCATCATCAATTCTTTTGTGAGCGGTGCCATCCGTGTTCATAATCCAAATGCTTGCCCCCTGTTCATAACGGCAGCAAACAAACCGTGATCCTTTGCCGGACCAGGACGGCATCTGCCCTTTGCAGACATCCCGAACATCATCACCGTTTGCTTTCATTAACATGATC
Organism: Rubripirellula sp.; assembly: GCA_051010795.1. Taxonomy (GTDB): domain Bacteria; phylum Planctomycetota; class Planctomycetia; order Pirellulales; family Pirellulaceae; genus Rubripirellula. The sequence continues at coordinate 19,677 of JBPCVE010000158.1, read as the reverse complement.
TGGGTGAGATTGCTGCGGTCGGGTGGTGAAGCATCAAACAAAACCCAAGTACCATCCGGGGCAATGGAGGGTGAGCTGACCACGGGGAATTTTTCGTTGCGGTAGATTTCTTCCGTATGCTCTCCATTGACTGATACACGGTAGAGTGAATGGAGTTTATAGGGCTCGAAATCAAACTCCGAGGCATCCAGCTTATTGTTGCCGTCACGATCGAGACGATGAAAGTAGTATCGTCGCTGAAGTTGGAAAAGGTCACGCGTGTGAAATTTGAATTCCTTGTACGAGAGCAGTCCGTCGCGGTCGATATCCTTGGGCCGCATTTCCCAAGGGTAGTTGAAATTGGCTAACATTGAGACGCGATATTCGGTAAGCGAAAGTTGCTCATCGCCGTCGTCATCAAACGCTTTGATATTGGATGCTACCAGGTGCTTTCGAGGACTGCGAATTGCCGCTTGAGCTTCCGCTTGGCTGAGCAATTGGTCGTCATCGGTATCAGCTTTTTCGAACCATTGGATTGGTTGTCGAAGGTAAGGCCCTTTCTGTCTTGCGAACTCGGAAAGATTAACCGCACCATTGCTGTCGATGTCAAAGGACTCGAAGTCCTGCTCATCCGTTTCGCTGTTCCACCATGTGTCGACAAACTCACTCTTGGTCAGCACATCATCTTTATTGACATCGCACCGCAGGAAGTTTGCAAAGTCCACAACCCCGCCATTCTCGGTACGGAGTAGGTCACCTGTGATCCAGCGGATACCAAGCTGGGTTTCCAGGAAGCGAACCGCTTCCTCCCGTGAAATTTTACGATTGCCATCACCATCGGCATGAAGAATCAATCCACGGTCCAAGCGACGTTGGCCATCGGGTGATATTGATGCGTTGTAATTGATCGTAAACGTGGTGCTGTCGACAGTTTCTTCGGGACGATACTGCCAACCATCGTAGGATTCATCCATTGCCTCAATGGCTCGTTGGAGAATCCGTTGAAATGGGTCGGCCCCAGATAAAGCTTGATCTTCCAGTACACCGTTGTCTGGTTCAACCGAAAATTCCTGCGGGGTGACGAGCCCATCTCCCGATGTATCTAGTTCCTCAAAAGTGCCCAATTCCTGAGTTGATTTTTCAATGGCGATCCGCAGCTCATCGCGGGACAGCGCGCCACTGTTGTCGGTATCGTATTGAGTAAATTCGCGAGTGGAAGACGCTTGCCCTTTCTGTGGGTTGGGCGTCGATGTTGCTGCTTCTGGCGGCGTTGGTGGGGACTGTGATGAAGCTGGGGTGGGAAGTGCCCAAGCCAATGCTAATAACAAAAGCAGAGGCGCTCGGCAGGATGCAACAGTTAGGTGGCGGGCAACTGGCGGCCCCGCCATCTCAACGATGACACAGGCCAGTTGGCGACACTTCTGATGTTCGAAATCAGTACCCACAATCAGCCTCGTGCCGCTGCTGTTCCTGTTGGCGCTAGCCCACTTGGAGTGGTTTCTTTCACCAGACGTTTGACAATCTTTCTGGCATCGATGCCCTCACTTTGTGCGGCAAACGTAGTGATCATGCGATGCGTTAACACAGGTTCAGCAACCGCTTGGATGTCTTCCAGACGGACCATGTACTGACCATGCAAGGCTGCACGAGTTTTACCACCAAGGATCAAATACTGAACGGCTCTGGGACCGGCACCCCAAGACACCAGTGGCTTCAGCCAGTCAGGAGCCGTGCCTTCCTGCGGACGGGTTTGCCGAACCAGGCGAACTGCGTACTGATAAATGTGTTCCGGTACAGGAATTCGACGTGTGAGATCTTGAAAGGCTGTGATCTCCTCGGCTTTGAGTAACGGTTCCAAGGTTGGTAATGAGGTGCCAGTGGTGGTTCGAGCAATCTCGATCTCTTCGACTTCATTTGGGTAAGTCAATTCGATTAAGAACATGAATCGGTCGAGTTGCGCTTCCGGAAGCGGGTAGGTGCCTTCCTGCTCCACTGGGTTCTGTGTCGCCAGAACAAAAAATGGCTCTTCCAGCTTGTAGGGTTTTCCCAAGACAGTGACCCTACGCTCTTGCATTGCCTCAAGCATGGCTGCCTGTGTTTTAGGAGGCGCGCGATTGATCTCGTCAGCTAAGACAATGTTGGCGAATACTGGGCCGTGGATGAATTGAAATTCCCTGCGACCTTCGGCAGTGTCCTGCAGAATATCAGTGCCGGTGATGTCCATCGGCATCAAGTCGGGTGTGAACTGAATGCGGTTGAAGTCCAGCGACAGCGTTTCGGCGAGTTTGCTGATCAACAAGGTCTTTGCCAAACCGGGAACGCCCATCAATAGGGCATGCCCCCTCGAAAACAACACTGTGGCTAGTTGGTCGATCACATCCGTTTGGCCCACGATTACGCGGCCTAGTTCGGTTTTTAACCGAGTGTGACACTCCTGCAAAAGTTGGATGCTCTGAACATCGTCGGAACTTAGTTCTTGCGGCGCGGAGGGATCAGTGTCATTCATCGACAGAACGGTTCCAGAGGGGTTGGTCGGGGGATAACCAGACTACCCACGAGTGACCGGATTGGCAAGATTCCAACCGGCGTGGAAGCCTTTACAAAGGCCAATTGTTCCTGAAAACAGCTGTTTCACATCTCTGGCGGGAAAATTTGTTTCTGCGACCCCGCGCAGGGAACTGATGTGGGTCAAGGCGTGACCCTTGAACAGAAGAAAAGTCGGCAGGGGAGTGATTGCCAGACAGGGGAGTGATTGCCAGAAGAGTAGGGGAGGGATTGGTCTGAGCTTGGGAGATTTGGACAAGGAGTGAACTTGAGCGGGCAGGCTCCAGATCGCGGATGGAGAACCTCACGAGGCTGCCCTTGCCGCTGCGTGGTTGTGAAATCTTCCTGAGCTTCGGGTACAGCTTGCTTTTAGTGAAAAAAGCAGGAGATCGCATGAGGGGCAAGGAAAGGGTAATCCACCATGGCGGACTGCCAAGCAGCTGTGTTTTTGCGGCTGCTATCGCTTTCTTTATTCAAAATCGTGTTTCATTGGAAGGCTAGGGAACGATTTGGGGACTTTCCCTCGTTGGGAAATGAAGAGACAGGTTGGTCGCAGATTCTTCAAATTTGAATTCACGCGTTTGCTTGTCCTGTTGGTCGAGCGTTCAGTGGCTAGAATGCGGCTCCCCATTATCGCTCGCTGCGAATTCCTCGGCTGATTTAACCATATGACCCATCCCCCCGGCAAAGAACGCAAGGCTGCCATCGCGTTCATCTTGGTGACGCTGTTCATCGACATTTTGGGAATCGGAATCATCGTTCCAGTGCTGCCAGAGTTGGTGAAGCAGTTGGTGGAATCCGATTCAACTGGGCTTTTACCCGATGGAGTTGTCGATGCTGTGGCAAGTTCGACCGAAGGGGCTTCTGAGAATCTTTCGGTTTCTGAAGATTTCGCACGTGCGGGCAAGTACGTGGGAGTTATCAGTGCGACCTACGCGTTGATGCAGTTTCTATTCGCGCCGATCATGGGGGCATTGTCGGATCGTTTTGGCCGGCGGCCGGTGATTCTTGTTTCTCTATTCGGACTTGGTGTCGATTTTTTGATTCAGGGTTTCGCGCCGAGCATTTGGTGGCTGTTCCTGGGGCGGTTGCTGGCTGGGATCATGGGGGCAAATTTCACAACTGCCAACGCTTACATTGCGGATGTGTCGACGGATGATACGCGGGCGAGAAATTTTGGATTTGTCGGCATGATGTTTGGTCTTGGGTTTACCATCGGTCCTGCTCTGGGAGGATTTCTAGGTGGTTACAGCCTTCGTCTGCCGTTCTTTGCGGCGGCGGCTCTGGCGTTAGTGAATTGGCTCTACGGATATTTCGTGTTGCCTGAGTCGTTACCGGTCGAAAAGCGTAGCCCATTTAATCTAAAGAACGCGAATCCTTTTGGGACGTTGCGGCGCATTCGGATGTACCCCATGGTTGCTGGATTGGCAGCGGTTTTCGCCTGCAAGTCTCTTGCACAACGTGGGCTGGAGAACGTCTGGGTGCTGTACACCGGATTTCGCTACGAATGGGATGCCAGCATGAATGGCTATGCATTGGGCTTGGTTGGGATCATGGCGGTCGTTGTGCAGGGCGGCCTTGTTCGACCTACCGTGCGTCGCTTGGGAGAGCGTCGTACCGTGATCATCGGAACGTTGGTGGGTGCCTTCTCTTTTCTGGGGTACGGGTTGGCCTCCCAAGGCTGGATGATCCCCGGAATCATTATCTTTGGAGCGTTTGCAGGGGTCAGTGGACCCGCCATTCAAAGCCTCGTCACCAGCCGAGTGGACGAGACTGAGCAAGGCAAGATTCAAGGTGCCCTGACTTCGCTGACAAGCCTTACCAATATCATCGCGCCGATTTTGTTCAACACATTGTTGTTTAGCTATTTCATCAGCGACGATGCACCCACACAGGTGCCCGGTGCACCTTTTTTCGTTGGCTTTATTTTGTTGCTGGTTTCGATCGCCATTGCGGTTCGCGTCTTCCGGAAATTTCCAGAGCCAACGGCCGAGGCAGAGCCAACGGCCGACTGACGGTTCTCCATGCCTGCCCTGATCGGGTTGCTTTCCAGCACAGCTCGCATTCGAACTCTGCTGTGGTGTCTCCGAGTGGATTCAATTCGAAGAACGCGGTGGCTGCTACTTTGCTTTGACGCGAATGACGCGTCGACTGCTGACTTCTTTGCCAATCACGTTGGTCGCCCGTACTTCGATGATCTGCGTGCCCGGTTGAAGGTCGAGAGGAAGTTTCGAGATCCAAATATGAGGGGTTGAGTGAGCGCCAGGCAAAGATGTCCACGGTCTATTCGGAACTTCTTCTTCTCGCTTCTTTTCTGCGACGAAAGCAGGATCCGCTCTGCGGGAAGCCTTCATCGGCTTCCATGCTCCAAAGTTTCCCTCCTGATTTCCAACCCGAAAACGGACTTTTGTTTTCTCTGAGCCGTTGAATACGTTCACAATCAAATCAGCTTCCGCGAGTTCCTGCCGAGTGACGGTCTCTGGGGCATAAATGTTCATCTGATAGTTAGCGGCACGATTTGCACCACGCATTTCAAGCTTATAGCTCTGGCCGTCGAATTCCATGATTGAGTAGCCATTGGGGCCGCCATCACTCATGGTTGCATGAGGAATCCCACGTTCATCCTTGCGCCCTCGCCACCAGCTACCACAGACAGTCACGTTGACAATGTGATGATGCTTCTTGGGGCCTTTCCATCCATTTTCTTTCCCGAGAAATCGATGTTCCATGTAGTGCGTGTGTGCCGACAGTGACACCGTAGCGGGCCGCTGCTCAATCAATCGGTATAACTCCTCGCGATCTCGGACCCCATCAAGTGGAATGTGCATCATCAAAACAACCAACTGGTCCTTGGGAATCAACGCAAGGTCATTCCGTATGAAGGTCAGTTGTTGATCACTGAACCCCCCGTGGTACCCCCCTTTTTTCTCACCTTCTGGGCCATGCCAGTGAACATCGTCGAGGACCATGAAATGAGTCGGGCCATAATCGAATGAGTAGTAGGGTGGGCCATAGATGCGTTCAAATGTTTCATCGCTTTGGTCGTCAGTCTTCGCTTCCAGATTCAAGTCATGGTTGCCAATCACGTTGTACCAAGGGATGCCAATCAGCGCGACAGATTGATTGTGTGGTTCCATGACACTCAAATCGTCAAAAACGATATCACCCAGTGTCACACCGAAGGCTGCACCGTGTGCTTGTTCCGAGATGATCTGTTCGATGACATCGTGAGACATGTATTCAACCTCAGCAACATTCTTGGGCTGGGGATCACCGAACATGATGGCCTTGAACTTGTCAGGTTCAACTCTGCGAAGCAGTGGGAAGTCAACGGACTCGGGCAAAGATCCAGTAGGGGCAACCCCCGCAAACCTGAAGTTCTTAGGTGAACCGTTGGGTTTGTGGATGTAATAGAACTGCGGTAATTGGTTGCGGTTTAACGGTGTTGCCCAGTCCCTTGGTTTGATAACGAAAATGATTGAGTCATCATCCACGGATAGTTCATACAGTCCATCCTGATTGGTCTTTACGATGGATGTTCCATTGCTGACGCGGATGTTCGGTATGCCGGGCTCGTCGCCGTCACGTTTCCCATTTGCGTTCTTGTCATCAAAAACAAATCCCCGAGCGACTTCACTTTGAGTGGCGGTCGTTTCGGCAGTTGCGGTCGCGTTCGGTGACTGGGCTGAGACCAGGGATGTTGCCACGGTGCAAAGACTAATGGCAATCCATTGAAGAGTTGAAGGTCGCATGAGATTTGTAAAGTCAGTGGTTAAAAGGTGGGGATCGAGCGTGGGTCCGGAGGTTCAGTCTAGTGTGCCGATCGAGTGAATGGGAAAGGTTATTGCTCGGCTGTTTGAAGTTCTGGCTGAATGGAACACCGCGGCCGCGGTAGCCATTTGCGTTTAAGTTGGAAAACGTTTGGATCCCCACAGTTCGGTTCGACTAGGAGGAACTGTGCCTGGTGCATTGGGGTTCTGGTACAGAAGCGAATGAACGCTTTCTTGTGAACCACCAAACTCTGTTTGTTCGAGATGCCATGTCCTGTGCGTCGGCATCAAGTGTGCGTGGAATGGCCACGGGTCGAATGGCTGATAGCCTAGTTTTTCAATCAGTTTCGAAGAGTTCATTGTGACGTTGCCGGCTCGGGGGGGCATCGGGCCTGCATCAATGCGAGGGCATCCTTGCAGCAATGTTGGATCGTACCCTCCGACCACAGAAACAATTTGAGCGATTTCGAAAAGGCTGAGGATACTTGGACCGCCCGCATGATAGGTGCCCGCGAGCGGCCGGACAAATAACCGCTCGTAAAGTCGGTTCATGCAGTCCGTGTAGGTGGGGGTCCGGATTTCATCGTAGTAAAGCGTGGCGGGCTTTGCCTGTTTGAAGCGGGATGCAATCCAGTCAATCGCCCCAGCATGACCATTGAAACTGATTCCCATGGGCAGCGAGATTCGAAGAATGCAGCTTTCGGGGCAGAGGGTTTTTACAACGGTTTCGGCCTCGACCATTTTGGCACCGTAAACCGTGACTGGGTCAAGAGGATCTTCTTCGGTGTATTCGCCGTGATTTTCTCCAGAAAATACCAAGTCGATGGACAAGTGAATCGTACGGGCACCATGTTTCGCAGCTCCGGTCATGATGTTACTTGTCCCGGCAACATTCACTCGGTGCGCCATGATGGGGTCGAGCTCACACGATTTGAGGCGGCAAGTTCCGGCACAATTCAGTACGGTTTTGAATTTGTATTGATCCCAGACGCGTTTGATTCCTGTTGCATCTTCAATATTACAGGCCACGATGCCGTCACCTGTAAGAGGCCACATCGAAGCCTGACGCAGACCGATGACTTGGTCTCCATAGCGGGCACGGAAGTAGTGGAAGGCGTTGTATCCGGGAACGCCGGCGATTCCGGTTATCAACATCGGCAGCGGAGGGGCGTTGGTCATGCTCCCGATTGTCTCAAAAATCCTGACAAAGTCGAGATGGAGTCCGTTAGGGGGCGCTAACACAATGAAGGTGGGTCGAGCCACGAATGAGAATCATTGATTTGTCGATTACCAGAGAGGCACTGACAGGTTCGCCGATTGGGTTGACTGAAATGACCCGCGGAATCTCCGTGTCCGTGATGACGAGTGTCAGCCCTTCGAGATCTGTGATGTAGACATGCCCGTTTGCCGCAACGGGAGATGCGTAGATGTTGGATAGTGGCCCAAGTCTGAGTGCCCCGGGAGCATCTATCCCGGTTTCGGCCGTCACGCGAGTCAGTATGTTCTGATAGTGTGTCAAGAAATAAAGCCCACCCCGGTAGAGTAATGGCGAAGGAACGTAGGGTGTACCTCGCGAGCGAGTCCAAAGGATTCGGTCGGTACCAGTGATGTCACCTTTGGATCCGCTAAGTTTGATCGCCATTAGGACGCGTTTTTCATAGCTACTGCCCACGTACAGCACACCATTTCCGGCAACCGGCGTTGCGACGATGTTTGCCGACATTCCACCACATTCCCAAACCACGTCACCGCTTGAAAGTTGGTATCCACGAACTTTGTCCGTACCGCATACGATCACCTGTTGTTCCCCATCGACTGTGGTAATGATCGGAGAGCTCCATGAAGTCAATTCGTTACGCGCAACACGCCATTTTTCATTCCCGTTCGTGGTATCGAGAGCTACCAAAAAAGAATCACCCTCATGGTCCCAATTCACAACGAGGGTGTCGCCGTGTAAGGCGGGCGAAGCGCCCTCGCCATGGCCGTGCTTGGTGTGCATGGTTCCAAGTTGCTTTTCCCAAAGCAACTTGCCTTGCCGGTCGAGGCAATAGAGCCCATGGGAACCAAAAAAAGCATAAAAGCATTTGCCATCAGTGATCGGTGATGCTGATGCCAAGCTTGCTGTGTTATGAGCTCCTTCGAGAGGAATGGCTTCGTTCAGGTTTTTTTTCCAGCGAAGGGAGCCATCGGATGCGTCGATAGCCCACGCTTGAAATTGGTATTTGGTCGTGACGGTGCGATTGTCGTGGGCGCCGGGACGCCCGCTTTTTCGCGGTGCGAACGGGATGCCAGTGGGGACGGAGGTTGTCAAGAAAATCAGTCCGCGTGAGACGACAGGGGTTCCGTGTCCTTCACCTTCGATTTTGGTCTTCCATAAAATATTTCTCGCCTCGTCCCAGTGCGTTGGTGGTATTGAGTTGGGGGACACGCCAGTGCCGAGTGGGCCTCGCCACTGAGGCCAATCACCCCGACTGATGCCGCTGTCTCCAAGAACAGCAAACAGAAACCATGCTTGGAGGCTTAAGGAGGCGAGCTTGTGGTGAGGTCTTGTGGAGTAGTCATGCATGGGGATTCAATTGCAAACGGCGTAAGAGTGAGGGAGCGTGAGGTGTGGCTGCATCATGAGCACTGGGCCGTTGAGGCAGGTCCGTCTATCGCTGCTCACCGACATCGACTCATGGGTTGTTCAGGGACCTTTTAGCCTAGGTGGAGTGAGTCGTGTCCCATCTCAAACCACACCCGTTTCCGCGTTTGGTGGATCACTATCAGGATCTCCTGAATCCACAGAAGACACCTCCGTTGATTCGGTTCGGTTTCGGGAACAAGCCCAAACGAGGCTGCCCCCAACGATGACCAGTGCGGCTGCAATCGCAAGCCAAAGTGGGGGAAGATGTGTCTGGTCGTCGAAACCTGTTCCGAGAAAATTAAGCTGATCTTGGTAGTATAGGACCGTGTTGAGCAGGCCGTTGTGCACAAAGTGAATCACAATGCCGGGATAGATGCTGCCCGTCCGGTAAGCAACCCAACCGATGATTAGGCCCATCAGCGTTGAAGGAACAAATCTTTCAACGAGTAGAGCACTGCCGGTTAACACATGGAACAGGCCGAACAACAATGCCGTGATCAGAACGGTGCGCAGCGGTGACACCGCACCACGTATTGCTGAAAAGAGATATCCCCGAAAGCACATCTCCTCAATTACCGCTGGGGTCAGGGCAAAAACAGCGATTAGCAAGAGAGGTGAGGTCTCTCGCATTTTTGCGACGGTTGCCTCGGCACCAGCGATCTGTTTATCCGATAACCCGCCAATGCCCAGGGCGTCGGCGATCACAAAGGCTTCATGAGCGAATGCCCATGCACCAAGGCCCAGCAAGATCGCACCCACGATAGAGACGATTCCTGAACGCTGCAGTCGGAAAGTGGTCTTGAAACGGTTGCGTCCCAGCCATGCGGCTAACGTTGGTACCAGGCCGAATGTGGAGATCAGGGCGATGGCGTTAAGTAACAGCGTGGTTTCAACGCTTGTTTCCTGCGAAGCTTTGATGAAGCGCATTAAGCCATTTGAAACAAGGAAATAAACTGGCACGAGCAGTGCGAGCATGAGGGCCGCAGCCTGGGGCGTTGGATGTGCCGATGCTTCGCGGGGTCGTTGCAGCAGCGAGCCAATCGACTTTTCGCTGGTACGTGTGACAGCGTCACTTCCAAACAGACGTGCGGCTACCGACAGTGCCGCCGCGGCGTAAGCAAACGTGCTGACCACAGCTACAAATGCGTTATTCGGATCCACTGAACCAGACAACATGTCTCGAGCAAGCAAGACAATGTTGATGAGTGGCAGAATGGTCAATGCACCTGACAGAGTGATTCCGGGCATTAGCGACAGCATGGCTGGTGTCAATGACAGCAGCATGACTGGAATCAGATAAGCTTGGGCCTCTTTGAACGACTTGGCAAAACTGGTGAGCGATAGCAGAACGGCAGAGAAGAATCCGCTGAAAAGAACGAGCAATCCCAGCATTTGCAGAATCGTGAGCCACGGGAACGCGTCGCCGCCGGTCAACAGGCCCAACAGCCCTCCAGCCCATAATGTTGTGAACATCGCCACCAGATTCGCAATCGCCGTTAACAGCGCGACAGCAACTACCGCAACATACTTTGAGAACAGTACGTAACCCCGGGGAACCGGTGAAGCCATCACAGCCTCCATGGTGCCTCGCTCACGTTCGCCCGCTGTCAGATCAATCGCAGGATAAACCGCGCCAGTGATCGTCATGAGAACCAAAACCAATGGCACGATCGTGCTCAGCAATGAGTTTTCTTCAACCGTGCCAACATCCTCCGCCTTGACCAACAGAGGAGTGCGATACTTTGGTACGGTTGCCTTCAAAAGCCTCTCCGCTTCGGCAAGTTTGAGCCACTGCAGACGCTCGACCACAACACGTCTGGCTGCTTGGCTGACACTGTCTCCCCGATAGGCATAAAAGGTCGCGGTCGGCCTACCGCTTTCGATGTTGGAGAGTTCCAGACCTACGTCAACATCGTTTCTCGCGACAGCGTCTGCAGGCGATTTGTCCGGAATTACTGTCACTCGAAAGCTTGCGAGTTCATTGCCACTGCTGTCAGCAACGGCCTGGGGTGGGGCGCTCTTGGGGTTACTTAACCATTGATCCAATATTTTGCGTTCAACTTCGCTGTTGACGCAAATTGTGAAACCCTCCTCAATCTCGCCGCTGGTGAGCAGGAAACGATTCAATGCCATGCTCATGATCGGATAAACCAGCAACGGCATCAGCAACAATGTCACGATCGTCCGACGATCACGAATCGTTTCCTTCAGTTCCTTCTGACACAGTCGAAGGAGGCGTCCTTTCAAATTAGCACCTGACATCCCATTAACTCCGCAATAGGTCGACAAACATGTCAACCAAGTGTTGGTGGCCACTCTGTTGTCGAAGTTGGTCGAGCGTACCTGTCTGCTGCATACGACCCCGGTGTAACAAACCAAAACGGTCACAGAGACGCTCTGCCTCATCTAGCCGATGGGTACAAACGACCACAGCCTTGCCGACTTCGCGCAGATGTTCGATGTATTCAAAAATTGTCTGGACGCCGACCACGTCCAACCCTCGCGTCGGTTCATCTAACAGCATCACGGGTGGATCGTGGATCAGTCCACGCACGAGAGTCACGCGCTGTCGTTGCCCGGTACTGAGCGTGCCAGCACGGCGATCCAGTAACGCTGATATTCCCATCAAATCTGCAAGACGCTCGCAGCGGACCGCCGCCTGGCTGGGATCAACCCCGTACAAATCTGCAAAGTACAAAAGCATTTCACGAACAGTGAGCCAGGGGTATACTCCGTCACTTGCGGAGACAAATCCTAGTCTCGACTTCACTGCCGTAGGATCGACTGCAGTGCGGTAACCGCTGACTTCGGCGTATCCTGAATCAGGCTTTACGAGCCCGAGAACCATCCGCAGTGTCGTCGTCTTGCCAGCACCATTGGGCCCCAATAAGCCGTACACCTCCCCCGGTTCAACGCGGAACGACAGGTCATCAACGGCGCGAATCTCATCCTCCTCGAGTTGGAAACTCTTCTGTAGCGATTCGACAGTCAGCATTCGCAGATGCCCGAAAGGTAGATGAGGTGGTAGACCGCGACTTGCTTTGGGAAGCGAACCTGATGAGATTTCACCCGAGGTCCCGTAATTTTAGCGTTCTGGCAATCCCTCTGCAGGTTTCCAACGCTAGCAGGGGGGCCCTGTAGGTCCTACGTGGGCGGTGGTGTCTGGTTCTGCCATGTAGGCAGAATAAACTTGGGAAAAGCATTCAAGGCAATTCCGGCATTAATTCGAGGCTTTGTGGTTTGACCAGAAGCAAACGCATCGCGGTGGTGATTTATCGAGGAAGTCGGGTTGTTTTCCATGCCTAAAATCAAAACGTTAGGGGGTCTTGGGGACTGACGCCTCGAAGTCACTGGGGTTTACCCAACCTGCGCGTACCGAGGTGGGGTCGTTTAAATACTGCGAGTAAAATTTTCGCTCCCGAGTATTTGCATATGGATATTCATCAAAAACGTCTCCATTGCCGAGCACCCGTGGATCGCCTTCGGTCCGCAGTGATTGGTTCATGGTCTTTTCCATTTGAGCCCTCACCCCCGCGTATCGTGTTGCATCAGCGATGTTGCTCAGGCACTCACGATCCGTTTCGATGTTGAACATTTCGTATTCGGGTCGAAGACCGAACGCCAATTGCCAATGGGCGTCATCACGCCCCTTTCGGCGAGCATTGAGAATCTCCGTCTTTGTTGGGCTGCCATCCGTGTTGAGGTATCCAGTCTCGGGGTTACCTGCAGGCCACCTGTCCGTTTTGTAGTTCCGAATCAGAAGGAACGGCCCTTGAACAATACCGCGTATTGGATAGCCAGCGTCGTTGGGGCGTCCGACGTCGTGCCGTTCTTTTCCAATGAGCAAGAATTCCCTGTGAGGCTGTGCCTGGATTTCGCCAAAAAACGGGGTGAGGGATTTGCCGGGGGTCGGCGCCATTCCGCTGTCACGCCAATCGACACCAGCTACTTCTAAATAGGTCGGGGCCAAGTCGATAAAGGAAACGAGATCCTCGATTGTTCGCCCGGGGTGCTTGATGCCATCGGCCCACATGATTGCCATGGGGAGATGATTGCTCATCTCATATTCTTGACCTTTGATGCGAGGAAAGGGCATCCCGTTGTCCGCAGTCACCACCACGAGTGTGTTATTCAGCATCCCTCGTGATTCAAGCTCGTTGAGCATCTGTTGTAGGTGATGATCAAAGTGCTCTACTTCAAGTGCGTAATCGAGCATGTCGTGTCGCACAACGTCATTGTCTGGCCAGAATGAGGGAACCTGATTGATGTCGGATAGTTTCTTGTTTCCCTTCTTCACACCGCTCATGTATTCATATCGTCGATGCGGTTCGGTTGCCCCGTACCAAAAACAAAATGGCTCCTGGTTGGGAACTGCATCAAGAAAATCCCGAAAGTTTCCAGCGTAGTCGTTGTTGCTGATTGAAGTGGTGGGTGGTTTTGCTTTGCGTTTGCTGTAGGGCTTGCCAGTCATTTGCCGGCGTTTTCCCTCACTGTCTACGGCGATACCAGGAGCCCAGCCCTTCCCCGTCATGCCTGTGCTGTACCCGCGTTTTTCAAGTGTTTCGACGTAGCTGGGGAACTTCGCAGGAAAATAACACCAATGGTTTGCCGCCTCTTCCAGTTGCCATGAGTTCCGCCCTGTCAAAATACAGGAACGCGACGGGGCACATTTGGCGTTCGGTGTGTAGCAGCGATTAAAAAGTAGTCCCTCGCGTGCGACACGATCAAATGCGGGGGTCTGTATCCACTCGGTGCCATAAGCACCCATGTGAGGAAACGAAAGGTCATCAGCTATCGCAAACAGAATGTTTGGCGGTGCAGCGCTGGTGAATCTTGTCGCAGACAAAACAACGAACAGGAGAAAGGTGCCGAGAGCGAATGGACGGTGCATGGGTAATCGTTTGCTGGACTTGTGCGTAGGCGTCGATTCAACGCGTGGAATCATGTGTAGACAATTTACCCGATCAGTCAACGTTTGCGGGGGGCTCTTTGGGCCATGGCATACGGCAGACGCCCCATTGCCCACAGTTCTCGTCCACAGCGACCTCCAAGAATGACAGGTTGGGGCCGAACTTTGCATAGGTCTGTGCGATCACACGCTCGGCGATCACGCGGGCAATCTCTTCTGCTGTCGTGTTGATCACAGGCAGGAGTGCGCAGTCTTCGTTTGGGAATACCCAACGGCGATCTCGGAAGGTTGCCGTGGTTTCCTTCTCGTCGTTCGTGATCTTAATTTCTGCATGGTCGCTTGGCAGAATCACGTGATGATCCAGAGCTTGGGTCTGTTCAAGTACGGCATCGCGAAGGGCAATGAAGTCAACCACGTAGCGATTGTCATCGAGTGGGCCTTCCACACTCGCCCGAACACCATAGTTATGCCCATGGATTCGCTCGCAAATGTCACCAGCGAATGTAATGAAGTGTGCTGCTGAAAATACAAACTGTTCTTTACTAACGTCGACTCGGTAAGTCGCTTTACTCATCATGGTTCTCCAAGGGTTGGGTTCTGAGCAGCAGATAGAGAGCTGCGGCAAGCAGGTCCGCTGTGGTTCCAGGGTTCAGTTGGTGCCCATCTGACCTCAGGTACTGGTCGAGAGAATCTACCTGAGTGGTGTCCTGTGGATCCACGGACTTTGCACGGTGTTGTACTTCACGGGCAACCTGCATGCCATTTTTGCGTGCAATGAGCGTGTCGGGGGATTTCGCCAGTAATTGGATTTGGGCATGGCAAATACCTCGCAATACGTCTCCCGTGGTGCTGATACTGTCGTACACAATGGGAGCAATTTCCATGATCAATTCACGGAACTCGCTGCTGTATTGTTTGGCGATTTGATCGCGATCTTTCGCAAGATTCATTGCCTCGCAGATGTCAATTGCCTGATGGGGCTGGTTGACATCCAACTCGTCGGAGGTGCCCAACCCTCCCGCCGAAGCCAATTCAATGGCGCGATAGATACGGGCACCATCAAGTTGGTCGAATTGCTCAAGGGACTTGCTGATTGGATCGTTCCAATCGGTAAGGCTCGCGATTTGGGAGTCTTCTTGAGCGGAGGCGTCCGTCGGTGTTAACAGCTGGTGAATCGCCTCGTCGGCTGCGACGAGTGGCCCAAGTAGCAACACGATGCCAAGATTTACGTTGGTTCCTTGCAGCGCACGTACCTCGTTTACCGAGTTGAGCATGCGTTCACTGATACCCGTCGAGTTCTGGTTAAAGCATTGCGAGGTGATTTCGGCCGCGGCGATGAAATCGCCGTAAGATAAATCTGCGAAGCAACGCCCAGGGTACACGTTACCGGCTTTGGGGGCAGTGGCTTCCAGAATGCAGGCCCAGCGGATGGCTGCTGACGGACTGGTGCAGAGGTGGCGGAACGGTTGGAGTGGATCAAGCATCATTCTGAAATCATACGTCGCTTGCATCGTACATGGGATGTTGCGGGGAAAGCGAACTTGGGCGATGCATGATCTACGTCGTCACGTTGTACTTTGAGGTTGGCTCAGAAAAGAGGAAATCGCTTGCAGAGTTTCCTCGGGGGCATCCTCGATCACATAATGTCCCGCATCAGGAATCTCAACCGAGACGGCATCGGGCCAGGCGGCTTGGAAACGATGTAAACATTCTGGGCGGAAACACCAATCCTTCATGCCCCAAACCAGCAATGAGGGAAGGGTGGAAAGTGATGGTAATTGCTGTTCCAACTGTGCGAGTGGCTCATAGGTTGGGTGAGACGGGGACATCGGAATGTCACGTACAAAAGCATCGATTGCGACACGGTTCTGCCAGTTGTCGTAAGGGGCAAGCAAACCGCGAGCGACGTCCGCAGTCATTTTGTTACGCGACATTGCCATGGTGATGGCGGCGCGGGCAAAGGCATTCAGGCCCCTGACCCCAAAACTACCTAGCCCGGGAATTCGACAAGCTGCAATGCGTTTGGGAAGATAGGGAGGCGGAAATGCCCCCGTGTTCAATAGCACAATGCGTTTCAAAAGATCACGGCGTTCAAGCATCGCACTGAGTCCAATGGCGCCCCCCCAGTCATGGGCGATCAGAGTGATCTGGTCGAGGTTCAGCGAATCGATCAAGGCGACGAGGTTGTCACGGTGAGAAGTTAACGTGTACGGAAATTCGGTTGGTGGTGGCTTATCGCTGCGTCCGCAACCCACGTGGTCAACGGCGATCACGCGGTAATGGGCTGAAAATCGCTCGACAATTTTCCGGTAATAGAAACTCCACGTCGGGTTCCCGTGAACACACAAAAGCGTTTCGGGCCCTGATCCCTCATCAAGGTAACGAAGCATTTGCCCCGAAGTTGAAAACTCCTTCGAAACGTACGGCAGCAGGTCAGGTGAAACGGTCATGAGCAAGAGTTTCGACCATCGGCCGCGGGAACGGAACCACCCTCAGAAAAGAGGGCATCCCCATCGAGCATGTAAAGCCATGGAATTATGCCGCACGGCTGTAGGATTCCCGCGAAACGAAACAAAATTGCAGCTAAATTAACTGTAAAGCGTTCGACGGAATCCACCCGCTTTGGCCGTTGCCCAGCTTGACTTTGTGCCAAATGCCACGTTGATCCAGCACTTCAACCAGGTCGCCGCCGCGGAAGGGGGATTCACTGGTCACCGCAAATTCAACGCCATCACCTTCCCGAAGTGAGGCTTCAGGTTGAGTGACGACCGCGACACCATCGACAGAAAATTCAGACACTCTGAGTTGGTAGGAACTCAAAGCGGTGACAGCCAATAGCACGAGGCAAGCAGTGGATAATTTCCAGGGCTGAGGGCCACAGACAAGCCGCCACGCAAGTAAGGCCCATGCGGCGACCCAAGCCAGCAACGCGACTGTTAGCATGCCTTTGGGGGGCACAAATCGCAGTAGTGCGTCGTTGTAGCTTCGAATCCGCTGAAGTTGGCTCAATGGTTTCGTTGCTGTTGAATCGATTGCTGCTTGTGCTGCCAGCAGTTGAGTATGGTGCTGCTGGCTGCTTGGGGCGTAACGCAAGGCGCGGCGATAGTTGGCAACCGCCTCGGCCGGATTTCCTGATCCGACCTGAGCGTTCGCAAGTGTCGCGAATAACTGGTCGTTCACAATGCCTGAGTCAGCGAGCACCTGCAATCTTTGGGCCGCCTTGGCAAGCATGCCGCTACTGTTAACCTCGTCTTCTTCTTGCATGCCCCTTACGTACATCCTCGACGCCTCGTCGAGTAACTCTTTGATTTGGAGTTCGCTAAGTTCGGGGGGCTCCGTGGCACGGCTGGGCCGCATCCCGATCTCAACATTCGGAAGGTTTGCGTTGCCCATGCTGGGGTGCACGGTTTCAGATTCAGCTGCCTGGGATGGAGAGATCGCCAGCGGCGATAGCATAAGAGCAATTAGAACAAGAGCAGATTCCGCCTTGAGAGAACGGACGTTGAGTTGTGGCGATCGACGAACGTTCGGACGTGCGAGCGATTCCGATATTCTTTCCGCACTCTCGCGAACTTGACCCGTTCTTGATGGATCAGCATTTCGTTCGCAGTCGTGGTAAAGACGCTCAACATCAATGGCGGAATCGACACGTCCAGCAGCACGCAAAGCACCCACTGTCCTGTTTTGGAGTGACGAATTGGCCGGCAGACGATAACGGTGCTGAAGCAGTTGTTCCATGGCCAAGGCGATCTCGCGGGGCGTTGTTGCTCTGACCATCGCCTTGTTGAAACGGTATTTCGCCGAGACGAAACCACTCAGGTAATGCCGACGCACGAAGACAGCGATGATAGTAACAACGACAGGGGGCAGTAGGAAAAAAACAATCAGTGCTGTCGGCATTGGATTTGGCCGTTGGGTTCTCGAAAGCAAGCCTGTTGGAAACTCGGACGTTCTGACTTCGGATGTCTGGCCATCAGAAACAGGTGAGGTCGAAGTGGGGGAATCACCCAACTGAGTCCCGACAATGGCATCCAAGGCAAGCAGGTCAGCTGCTTCGACCGTGACAGAAATGGGATCACTTTTGATCGAGACGAATGTTTCCAGCTTAGGATCGAAGTAACTGTATTCGATACCAGGGATTTCCTTCGTGCCTTCCGTCAGCGGTCGAATGGTTGTTGAGAATACTTTTTGAGTGCCGTCGACGAAGCCGGCGAGCGGCTGGTTGGGGACTTTGAACTCGTTGATCAGATTCTTTTGCTCTACGAGCGCTGGAGCTCTCAGAAGATCCATCGGGCCCTTGCCCTCGATCCCGATGTTGAGTGTGATGGGGTCGCCCACCTTGACCACCGCCGGACTTGCTTCGCTGACAATTCGGTACTCTCCAACGGCACCGCGGTAGTTCGCTGGTCTCCCCTGCTCAGGAATCGGTTTGACCGTGATCGGTTCGACTTCATTCTCCGCAATGATCGGGCGTGCACTCGTGATGGCAAGCTGCGAACCGAAGCCTGGGAATATATCGTTTCCGAGGCCGCCACTTCCGCCGAAAAAATCGTCACCGAAAGCAGAGAATGAGCTCCGTGTACGCCCCAGCTTTTCGGGGTAGCTCAAGATGACGCGTACATCATTCCCGTCAATTTTTCCGGGTCGGTCCGGGTAAACAGTGGCATCCAGTTCGTACAGCAAATATTCGCGTTCCTGCCCTTCGCTGTCTTCTCTCAGCCTTAGTTTTCCACCGGGACGTTGCCGGTTCTTGGTCATCTCTTGAAGCGATTCCTGGAAGTTACCCCATCGTGTTTGTTTGCTGATCAAAGACCACATGGTCGCTTCATTCAGCGTCACGTTGAACTCTTTGTCTCGGTAAGCACGTACCCAAATCTTTAGCGTCAGTTGCAGCGCTTCGCCTACGTAGATCTCATTATCCTTGCCCTCGATCTCCACAAACAGCAAATCATCGGTTTCACTTTGGGTAGCAACCACGCGCAATTCACGGGTCTGCCTTTCATCACCATCAATAACGACGGTTGCCGCGGGAATCGTAAAGGTGCCTTCGCGATTAGCAGTGACTGAGTATAGATAGGTCAACGTGTTTCGTTGGTCTGTTCTGCCGTTGATGATTGTGGTTCGGTAACTACGGGAAGGAGGACCCTGCGGTACAATTTCCAAACCGTCGACCGGTGGAATCACGGGGGTGCCTTGGCTTCTCGCATTGTTGATTTGTATCTGTAAAGTGAAAGGCAGATTCACGTACGTTTCACGAGTAGATACGCTGCTCTGGACGTCGGCAGCATCAACGGGTGATGTCGCGCAGGTCAACAGCAGGAAGCAAGGTAGTGCCCAAGGGGCCAGTAATTTACACATCAATATCACCAATCCCTTTCAACTGGCACACGCAACGCACGTTCCGCAGCCTGTTTCCGCAGACGCCGTAACATGTCACGGTCGCGGATGGATTGCAGCAGTTTGCGTGCTTCTTCTTCGGTCATCTGGTCGGTCTTGATGAGCGTGGGTTCCCCATGCGCCTGATCGGTTGCCGCGTCTTGTTCGTTGACTGCCGTCAATTCACCGGAGGGTGGGTCGGAGGAGTCATCGCTGTCGTCCTTTGAGTCAGCCTGCTCTTCAGCGTTAGTTATCTTCTGGTTAGATTTGTTTTCCTGGTCTTGTTGCTGCTGGTCTTGTTGCTGCTGATCTTGTTGCTGCTGATCTTGTTGTTGATCTTGTTGTTGTTGATCTTGTTGTTGCTGATCTTGTTGTTGCTGATCTTGTTGTTGCTGATCTTGTTGTTGCTGATCTTGTTGTTGCTGATCTTGTTGTTGCTGATCTTGTTGTTGCTGATCTTGTTGTTGCTGATC
>JBPCVE010000157.1:0-6550 GCA_051010795.1 Rubripirellula sp. | reverse complement strand
GATCTTGATAATGAATGCGAAAAAGGCAACTGTGGAAGAGACGCAAAACTGGGAAGCATTCCGCAAGCATCGAACATCAACGAGGCGCTCCGGGAGAAAAGTAGTGGTTGGGAGGCGAAGCTGGTTTCAGGTCAGTTCCTGTACCAGCGTTTTCACTAAACACTAGTCTAGCAAACTTCAATTAACAGGATGGCCCCCCACGGCAGCTAAAGCAGTGAATAAAAAAAAGTTAGGTTAGGGGGGATGACCAAGTAGTAGCGTTGAACTGGAAGCGTAGACGGGGTTAAAATCCGGGATAGCGGTTTTGCAATTCCTGCCGAGCCTGGGCTGCTCTTTCGGGCTTACCGACCTTCGGCCACAATTCTGCCAGTCGCTTCAGTGCTTCTGCATGTGCATCTGGCTGTGACGAAAACATCAGGTGGGTGTGCAGGTAAGCCATGATCGCACCCTCAAGATCGTCACGAGCCTCACAACTGGCACCTCGAGCATTATAAATTCTGGCTGCGATTTCAACATCTGCAGCATTCATCTCGGCAATCAACGTGTTCGTCAATTCATTGGCTTGGTCACCATTACCTTGAAGAGCCAGCGCGACAGCTTTGCCAGCCTTGCTCAACGTTTGCAGGCGGACAATTTGCGTGGTTTGTGATTTAAGACCGAGGATCTGGTCAAAATCAGCAACTGCTGCTGGCCCTTGTTTCATTTTGAGTCGTACGAGCCCCTGCAGATACTTTGCCTCGATCTTGGTCGCCTCGGTCGGCGATTTTTCAAGTGTGCCGTAAAACTTCAGGGCCTGCTCGCTGTTGTTGGAGGCCAACGCTAGATCTCCCAATAACTTCGCAGACTCATAAAAATGCCAAGATTTTTGGTAGCGAGTCGCAAAATCAAGCATTCGCCTAACCGCGTCATCGATTTTCCCCTGCCCGCTTAAAGCCAGCCTGGCTTCACAAAGAGCATAGTAAAAGGCTACGTCTTGCTTGATTAAGTCCCTATTGATTGTGTTGACTTTCACCTTCTTCAATTCAGCCAAGGCTTGATCATACTGCCCGTCGAGTGCGAATGCCCGTGCCTTGGTCAATTGAGGAGGATCCCCCTCGAACATGATTTTGGTGATTTCTCCAGCCTTGAAGGCCTTGATGACCCCCCCCTTGTCCAGTCGCACACCATCTTTGCTTGCGTCCAGCACGGCTCCACTGACATTGTCTCCTTTCATGTCGTATACACGGTCGATCTGCGCCTGAGCGGATGAAATGGCCAACATCCAAGCGCAAGCGAAAACAAGAACACGAGGCTGAGTGAAAATGCGTTTCATGGAGGTATTTGTAATCTTGAGAGACGGGAGAATTCTATTAACGGAAAAGAAAGTCAAACGGGTTGCTGCTCGCTCACTTTCCAGCGACTTTGGGTAGCCCTTGCGGCGATTGCCCAAGGTCAGTTTCTATCTGCTTCAGAAGCTTATTGAATTTCAGGTAGTGAACTTCACCGCCCATGGCGGGATACAGTGCGTGCACCGTGGTGATATCGCTCTTGGCTTTTTCCATCAGTGCCTTGTTCTTGGACTTTTTACCAGACCAGTAACGACACAGAGCAACGTGGTACCGAGCGTCGAAGAACATGTCCTGATATTTGGCTTTACCGTTAGTTAACAGACTCACTTTACCCCAGCCCCAGATCAGATTTTTTCCTTTAGCATCGGGTTTGGCACCATTAAGCGCCTTTTGAAAAGCCGCGACTGTGTATTTTTCAGGCACGATTTGTGCCCATTGCTCATAAGCAAGAGCAGCATCAACCTGTGCATCCAACATCGTCGGCTTTTTGCTCAGGATGGCTGCATAGCCCTTCACAGCTGCACCGTAATTGCCAAGCATTCGTTGTGCTGTTGCGAGCTGAAATTCCACCTGTAACGGTACATCCGAACTGCCTGCCTTGACCTGCTCGAACGTACTGACAGCCACCTTCAACAACTCGGCTGATTGACCGGTCGCCTTGGTGGTTCCGGGTGGCATTGATGTTTCTGCCAAATCAACAAGTGTCTGCCCCACCCACTGCAACGTGGCGGTGTCCTTCGTTGTTTTCGCAATCTGATCAAGGAAGGCTCGGAAGGCTGAAACAAGAGCTTGTTTTGCAGGTCCAGTGGATGCATCCAATGAATCACGAATTTCACGTGACGCACGGATAAAGATTGCAGTGAGCTTCTTTTGAGCATCAGGCCCCACCACGCTTTTGCGTAGTTTTCCCATCACACTCATGGCACGCTTCAGTAATTTATCAGCGTCACCGGGCGATGCTGCCATTCTTTGAACGAGCACCTGCAACTCAGTGCTGTAAGTGTCACTTTCAAAACTCTGTCCCACGTTGCCAAGTCGGTCAATGAGAGCCGTGGGCCCGTAGGTTTCATTTTCCATCACGCTGGATGCGGCATCGATATCTTTCAATCGCAGGTTGATCTTCATGAGGACCAAGGCAGCCTTTCCTGCCTCAATACCGGCCAGCTTTCCATCGATCGCAGACAATCCCTCAGCAACCCGAGCCCTTGCTCTCTCCAGATATTCCTGTGCTTTCACGTCCTCGTCAGCACTGCGGGCTTTGATGTGCTCGTTCCAAAGCAGAACCCCAAGCAATCTCATGAACGAACCGCGTTCTTCTCCTTCTGGCATTGCAGAAATTCGCGTTTCTGCATCGTCCCACTTGCCATCTCTCAAAGCAATCTTGATGATCACCCCTTGAGCCAGTGCTGCCTTGGAATTGTCTGGCCAATACTTGAGCATGAAGTCTGCTAGCGACGCCAATTGGCCCGATGCAGCATTATTCCCGGAATCCTCAACCAACAACGATTGCAACGCATTCAGCGCGACCAAACCACCGCTCAGACCAGCCTCTGACCCAGGTGCGTTACGGGCGAGAAACAGTCCCACCACAGTGGCGTCACGGTAGTGTTTCGATTTAAAAAGAAGGAATGCGAGATATTGCCTGGATTGATTCACCAATTCCAGTTCTGTGCCCAGCTCTACAAGGCTCAACCCACGTTGCAAGTACTGAATTGCGAGCAGACGATTTTCGACCAACTGCTTCTTCACTTCTTCGAGCTGGGTTTTCTGGTCAGCAGTCGCATCGTCCTTGTCCAAAACAGCAATGGTCGACTCCAACTGATCCATCGCTGCCTGCAACTCACGAGCACTCTCAAATGCATCCCGCAAACTTTCAGGCTGCTCGGCCTGAGGCATCTCTACCGGTGCTTCCCGATCAATCCCCAGATCAGCCAAAAGGGCAATGGCTTGCTCTGATTGCGTACCAGGAATCCTGCTAGCAGTATTCAACAACTCGCGAGCCCGTGCCTCCGCTCGTTTGCGTTCGACTGGCTTTTTCACTTTTTCGGTATCTTTCGAACGTAGCAGATAAGCTTTCGCTAATGCTATCCGCAGATTCTGCACGGTGGATGCAGTACGTTCGTTGGGTCGAATTTCTTTTTCCAGCGGTTCTCCCCGATCAATCCCCATTTGATAGTTGGGTGGGCTCTTTTCCAAACCTAGCCGAATGATCCCATTCAAAGCTTGATACTTCGCGTCACGCAACGCATCCGCGTCGGGCTGCTCGAGCATTCGAAGGTAACTATCCAATGCTTTTTCTTTTTCGCCAAGCTGCTCCTCAACCTGACCACGTTGCAACGTAGCAATGGATCCCTGAGCGTAGCGACCATAATTTTCACTCAGTTCGACGAAAGACTTGAGGGCTTGTTCAAGAAGTTCTTTTCCGTCCTTCATGGGGTCACTGTAGGTACCGGCAGCCAAACGTCGCGATTCAGCCGCACTATTCATCGCCTGCAGAAACTCACCACGGAATCTATCTCGAAGCTTCTTCGCGTCAGGCCCTGGCGCTTTGGCCCCAGCCATTTGCTTCAATTTTTCACGTAAGTCTTCAACGATCGCGTCAAAAGTCTTGGATGCGGCCAGATAGGATTTGGCGGCCTCCGAACGCGTCGCGTCATCGGGTTCGCCAGCCATCAACTGGGTGGCGCGAACCAACTGCAGTTTGCCGAGCTTCAAGCGAGCTTCAGAAAGCCGCGGATGACCGTCCTTTTTCAGAAACGATGTGATTTCGGATTCGGCCAAACGGAAATTTTCGTTTCGTTTGTCGCTATTACGCGAACTAATCGCCAACTCGATGTATGTTTGGGCCTTCTCCAAAGGAATCGCATCCAGGAAATCCTCTGATACTCCCGGATATTCGGAAATCCGATCCAAATACGCCAAGGCGGTGTCAAAGTACCGCGCTGCTCGCAACTGTTTGACGAAGTCCTTCGCGGGCTCACCCGCAGCAAACACTTGGCTCGTCGCCACAAGCACCAACAGAAACAGCTTGACGGGCAACAAACGCAGCATCCCTCGGAATCCTGGAAAGCTTGGCATAGGATTTTGTATGTCTAGAGGAGAAAAGGTGTCACGGAGATATCGAAGCAAACGGTTTTTTTAAAAGCTGAATGCAAACCCGCCCACAAACACTAGATTAA
This sequence comes from Rubripirellula sp., assembly GCA_051010795.1. Lineage (GTDB taxonomy): Bacteria > Planctomycetota > Planctomycetia > Pirellulales > Pirellulaceae > Rubripirellula. The sequence goes on along the minus strand of JBPCVE010000157.1, from coordinate 2,043 downwards.
GAGGGGCAGTCGCCCCGTTCAAGCATAGCCCACCCAGCAGGCCATTCGATGCGGATTCCATCACAGTTTGACGATGACAGTCTTTACCGCAGAAAAATACCCCGTGGAGAGTCCGTAAAGACGTTTCGCAAGCTCATTCGACTCGCACTTGGGCTGGCTTTGGTGGTGGTGGTAATGCTGCAAGCCGCAAAATCCGCCGTTTATCGTCCTTTTTTTGGACACTTGCCCGCAAAATCAGGTGGAGCAGCGGCCAGCTTACCGTCCGCCTTGGCCAAGCGGACTCAGGTTTCGACGAGTGGAAACGCCAAAACTGAACAAACTCATCATTCCCCCAAAGATCGCCAAATTGCCAACGAATTGATTTTGCAACTTTCTCGCAAAGAGCAGGTCAGCTGGACGGTCACTCTTTCACGTTCCCTGCGTGGAATGAAAATTGAGAAACTTCCGGATGCAATCGCTACAACCGCTCAAAAACTCAAATTCGACCCTGATCTGGGGTCTGCCCAACGTGCGGAATGGGAATTCGCAGTTCAGGATCTAGCCGGCACGATGCCACCCCCCAAGGCGGATCCGCAATATGGCTTGGCACAGAAGAATGCTTTATTGGCAGCACTGGACGAGGCTGCGGTAAACCGGGTCATTGATGGAAGCGTCTGGAGATCAAACGACTTCGATAGTTTTTACCGAGCCCTCGATTCCGCAAGCCAATTACCCGACTCCGGAGCCGCAACTGTCGGCGCCCTACCGTTACTGCAACAACCCGATGTGTTTTTAAACCAGCTGGTGACAGTTCATGGCAACGTTGCGTTGGTGGAAAATATAAAAGCACCTGAAAATCCCTATGACATCAAAGACTACTGGCAGCTCTGGGTGAAACCGGCGGAAGGCGCGGATCGACCGATCGTCGCAGTTGTGCCCGATGTGCCACGTTCAGTTTCAGAACAAGCGGGCAGTCAAATAGAAGCTGCGGATGGAGCACAAGTCTCGGTTGTCGGAAAATTCCTTAAACGGCTCGCTTATAAATCCGGGGCAGGAGCAGACTTGGCTCCAGTGGTCATTGGCCGATTGACTTACGCACCGTTTGCTGAAGGCGAGCAAGCAGTGACACCGACCACTAATGAAACAACCGTTTCAACGAGCAAGTTCTGGCTCATTGCCTCGATTTCTTGCATTGGCGGTGTCGGATTGGCGATGCTTTTGATGTGGCGAACCAGCGTCTTGGCCAAACAATCACGAAAGCTCCGCACAGCTTACCGCCAGGATCCGGAGGAATTCCTAAAAGGCCTAGGCGAGCCATCCACCAATGGACCTTCCGCATCAGGCCAGGAACATTCATGAAGATTTACAGGAACACGATGCCGTCTATGCTCAAACGCTTGCCACCGATTGCAAAGCATGTCGGCCTGCAATTTTTGCTGACCGTAGCCTTGTTTCTCTCCGCTAACAGTGTTGGTTACACGAGTGAGTCTGTAATTCCCCTGCTAAGCGGATTCGATCAGGAACGTGTTGCTGCCACCTACCCGCCCACCGATGGAAAGACGCTTGGCGAACTCGCGAAATTACTGTACCGGTTACGTTCCGTAGATCCCACCAAGTTGCAATCCATGGCAACTCAAAACGCGAACGAGTCGGAACCGGAAGCATCCCAGACAATGTCCGTCGGTGACGCTGCTCTACTTTCCGGCACGATCAAGTCCATGCAGTTGGTGCCAATTCCCAAAAAGCTGATCGAATTTCTCGAGTTTAAACAGCTTCACGTTTTGACGGTGCAAATTAACGACGGGAAAGAAATCAAGGTGATTACTTTCCCGCTTCCTCAAGGTGCCAAAGTCGGAGATCGGCTTGAAGGTGCGGGAGTTGCACTGCAAGTCCAACAAACGCCAGACAATGCAGCACCCCTCACTTCGGCGATCCTCTGCAATCGACTCCGCTGGCTGCCCACATCATCACCGATCACAGGCTGGCAACTGCTGCGTGATCAAGGAGTGGACATCAGTCTGCTAGCCGGCTTGGGCACAAGAAATCGCCAAACGCTGCTGGCCG
>JBPCVE010000156.1:0-5575 GCA_051010795.1 Rubripirellula sp. | reverse complement strand
CAGTTGCAGCAGCATCAGGTTCACAACTGTGATTGCCCCAATACTGACACCCTCAGTACTGACACCCTCAGTACTGACACCCTCAGTACTGACACCCTCAGTACTGACACCCTCAGTACTGACACCCTCGGTGCTGACACACGCGGTGCTGGCAATCCCAAGAACCAAGGCTGCGCCAACCCCGACTGCTTGCGCGGCCACGATTCACTTTGAATCAAACCGCACGTTCACGGCAGCATCGAGTGGTAACTTCGGGCCAATGGGAGTCAACTCGCCCGTTTCCTGGTCGATCGACAGTGCAACAACATTGCCTGTCTTTTGGTTTCCCAGCACCAACCATCTACCATCGTTTGTGATTCCAAAACCTCTGGGAATTTCACCTCCGCTGGGCGTGTTTCCTAGCGGCCGAAACGTCTTGGACGCTGAATCGACCGCGAAAGCAGCAATCGAATTGTGGCCACGATTCGACACATATAAGAACTTGCCTGACGGGTGAACCAGACACTCTGCTGTGCTATTCCCCTTTCCCTTCGCCGACTCGGGAATCGTATCCAGCACTTTCCCAAGTGCCAATGTTCGCTGCTCACGATCGTAGTGCAACAGAGCGACTTGCGATGTCAATTCAAGGTTTGAAAACGCCAGTTCAAAATTGGGATGAAAACTAAAATGCCTCGGACCTCCACCAGGCGGCAGTTGTAGAAATGCCTGCTTCGAGGGCTTCATCTTTCCTGTTGCCGGTTCAACATCGTAGAGCAGGATCTGATCCTTACCCAAATCAGCGACGAATGCCTGAGTTCCATCTTGATTGAAGTTGATGGAATGTGCGTGGGGTGCCTCCTGCCTACCTGCATTGACACCACTATGTCCAACATGCTGATGAAATGAACCAGCTTTCCCAAGTGAGCCATCTTCCAAAATCGGAAACAAAACACAACTGCCACCGGTGTAATTGGCAACACCTACGCACCGCCCGGTTGGATCAACCGTCACATGACACGCTGCACCACCCCGTGTCGAACGCTCGTTCAACCTTGTCAACTTTCCATCTACACCAATGGAATACGCAACAATCCCTGTGGAATCGGGTCCACTTGCTCCGATCTCAGACACCGCATAAAGCAGTGGCCGGTTTGGATGCATGGCCACAAAGGAAGCATTCTCCAACTCCGCTACGAGAACAGGCTGTCCCTTAAGTCCTGAGTCATCCAACGAAATCGCATAAACACCACGACTGCTGGAATCACCTTGTGTGTAAGTTCCGATATACGCAGTCGTCTGCTTCGAACTGGTAGGCGTAGCAGTCGTTTGAGCCAAGGTGTCTACTGACATAGTTAACAACAAAACAAAAGCAAAAAATTTCATAGCAAACTCAGGGTGTGAATGTACTTGGATGCCACATCACCTTAACGCATTGCCTTCGTTCCTGCTGTCGAATCCCCCAGTGATCGGGGGATTCAGTGCATGCAGTGCGGTGATTTCCCAACCTCCCCCGCCCATTTGGTTCCCGAATGAGATTTCTGTTTCCATTAGAATAAAGGAGCTAAGAACGTGGACTGATGATCGTGACATTGAAGACACCGCCCCCCCGCATCGTGCAACTTTCTTTTCCTTTGAAGTTTGGGTGATTTGTGATGAATACCTGCAGCAAGCCACTCACTTGCCGGTTCCTCGGTGAATTCTTGATTCTGTGGATAGCATTCGTTGCGTTCTTGCCGCGTATCACCCAAGCACAACAAACGCCCTTTGAAAAACGGCGGTCGCCACCCCCTGCGTTGATGATTCGTGCAGACGATCGCTCCACGCCTCTGCAGATTTCAGAGGTCAAAACCCAAGTCCGCATCAGAGGGCACATTGCGGAAACCCGGATGACCATGACTTTTTTCAATCCACAGTCCCGCAACATGGCAGGGGATCTGTTCTTTCCGCTGCCGGAGGGAGCAATGGTCAGTGGATACGCTTTGGACATCGAGGGCAAAATGGTCGACGGTGTGGTGGTTCCCAAAGACAAGGCACGCCGCATCTTCGAAATTGAAACACGCAAGGGAGTCGACCCGGGGCTCGTTGAATGGGTCAAGGGCAACAACTTCAAAACCCGTGTATTTCCAATCCCTCCCAACGGCACGCGGACCGTGATGGTTCGGTATGTAACGCCGCTTGTTCGCGAAGGTAAATCACAAAATTATCATCTACCACTCAACTTTCGGGACAAAGTGGGAAAGTTCAGTCTCAAGCTTGAAGTGATCAAACCAGCGACTCCCCCCAACCTCAACGCAGGCAATCTGACCAACTTCAGCTTTGACAAATGGGAAACCAACTTTGTTGCACAAACCACTCTAAAAGATCAATCGATCAGCACAGACTTGATCGTTGCTATTCCTGAAGTCAACGGTCGGGCAGTGCAAGTTGATCGGGACAAAGATAAAAAATTCTACTTCTCAACTCGCCTGACCAACTTGAAATCGAACCATATTCCTCAAGTACAAAAACCGCGGCGGATCGCTTTGTACTGGGACGCAAGCGGTTCGATGAGTCAAGTAAACCGTTCGGCCGAGATTTCATTGATCAAGCAGTATTGCAAGCGGGTTGAAAACGTCACCATCGACGTTGTTTTGTTTCGGAACCAGATGCAAGAAGTCAAAACGTTTGAAATCGAACGGGGGAGAGTCTCGAAACTGATCTCCGCCCTCCAGGCGGTTGACTACGACGGCGGGACACAAATCGGTGCTCTGGAACCTCTCAAAAGTGCACCTGACCTGTACATTCTATGCAGCGATGGACTGTCAAATTTTGGAAAAGAGACTCCCAGGACTTTCGGGGCTCCCATTTATGCAATTGGCAGCAGCGCAAGCACCAATCATGCCTTCCTGCGATTTCTTTCGCAACGCAGTGGTGGTGCTTATTTCAACCTGAACACCACTGACGTGCGCAAGATTGTCAACTCGATCGGGCAGGCACCTTTTTCCTACCTGAAGACGGAGATATTGGTAGGTGATATTGACGGCATTTATCCCTCGCTTCCGCAGCCAATCTCGGGAGATTTTGTGCTGGCGGGCCGCTTGAATTCAGCAGCAGCAACAATCCGGATTCACTATGGCATCCCCGGAGCAGAAAGCTCGAGCGAAGATTTCGTCATCCGACGAGAAAACGCATCCGATGGCAATCTTTTGAGGACGATGTGGGCTCAGAATCAAATCAATGAACTCATGATGGCGCCCCAGCGAAACGAAACCGCGCTGATAACGGTTGGAAGACAGCACGGCCTTGTCACGCCGGGAACCTCCCTCATGGTGCTGGAGAATCTTGACCAATACCTGGAGTACCAAATCGCCCCACCGACGACACTGCCCGCGCTTCGCAAAGAGTACATGGCTCGCATCCAACAGCAACAGCAACAACAAAAAGACCACAGGCAGGAAAAGATTGACCAAGTTCTGGCCATGTGGAAGCAACGTATTGCTTGGTGGAAACGCGATTTCAAATATCCCACTAACCTGAGAGTGAAGTCACAACAAAGTGAAAATGGAAGGTCCGGCACGGTTGGTGGATTAGGTGGTGAATCAGGTGCTTTGGGAGCGATTACCTCCGATGACGCCACGATGCAGCAATCTCAGCCAGACGCACCGCCAGCCCCATTTCGGGGAGTCGGAGAGGTTGAAGATATAGAATCCTTAGACGACTTGGGTGACACATTGTTCGCAGGTGGAGCAGACTCGCAAGCGAATGCATTACAAACAGAAAAAAATGATGCACCGAGCATCAAGGTCAAGCCTTGGAATCCGGACACGCCTTACCTCAAAATCCTCAAGAAAGCAGCAAAGGACCAACGATACGACACCTATCTGAACCAACGCACGGAGTATGCCGAGTCACCGGCCTTCTTTCTGGACTGCGCCAACTTTTTTCAACAGTGCGAGCAACCACAGCTTGCCCTGCAGGTGCTTTCAAACATCGTCGAACTGGAGCTTGAGAATCCGGCTCTCTACCGCGTAGCCGCACACCGATTGGCTCAAACTGGCGATCTTGAATTAGCGAGCATGCTGTTTGAACACGTCCTCAAGATGCGTCCAGAAGAACCACAATCCTATCGTGACCTTGCGTTGGTGCTGGACCAGATGGATGACTTTGAGGGAGCCAGCGAATTGCTCAACCGTGTCGTGCTTGGAGACTGGGATCGTTTTGAGGAGATTGAGGTCATCGCGTTGATGGAATTGAATCGTGTGCTAGCCCGTGCAAAGCGAGCAGGTGTCACCATCCCCACAGTGGACCCACGCCTGATCAAGTTATTGGACGTCGATGTGCGGATCATTCTGACTTGGGATGCCGACATGACGGACATGGATCTCTGGATTACAGAACCATCAAAAGAACAAGCCAGTTACAACAACAATCGGACGCAAATCGGCGGGATGGTATCTCGCGATTTTACGCAGGGATACGGACCTGAAGAATATCTTCTGAAGAAATCCATGAAGGGGAAGTACGCGATCGATGTGGATTACTTTAGTGAGAGTGCACCCTCCATTCTGGGACCGGTGACCCTGCAAGTTGAAATTTTCACCAACTACGGCCGATCCAACGAAGAGAAAAAAACGTTGACCGTGCGGCTCGGGGAAAGCAAAGATCGTCTGAGGGTCGGCAATGTAGCGTTTTGATTTTTTTTCGCAAACACTGCATCACAACATACATCCCGTTCACGGACACCGTGAATTTGCTTGCCGCAGTGTCAGCTTTGTCGGAACGATTCTATCGCTATACTGAGGGGAAAACTCCTTCCGAAAAGTCATGGAATCAAATGAATTATCACCTCCGTGTTGCCGTATGGATGGTGGCGGTGCAAGCACTCGCCGGTCACTCGCTTGTGGCTCAAACGCCCACTTCTGTGGTCGACCACGACACACCTCTGGAGCATCTTTCGTCTGACTTTGTGATGGCCGACGGCCCATGCTGGGATGGATGGTCACTCATCATTCCCGATGTCAAAGGGGAACAGATTCTGAGATATAACCCGAAGAAGAAAACCTTGCAAACGCTGGTTTCCGATTCCGGTCGCATCAGTGCAACATTCTTCAATCACGGCCGCCTGTATTTAAGTGACAATGGCCAAGGCAAGCTCAGCTTCATCGATGGAGGCAAAAAGGTATCCATCGCTGATTTTTCCCAGCTGAAAACCGAAGGAGAGAAGCGGGACTACCGCCCCAATGACCTTGTGGTTGACCACCGAGGTGGTGTTTACGTGACTTTCACACCTCAGGGAAAAGTAATTTACGTGACGCCTGAGGGTGAGTTAAAAGTTGCAGTCGAGAGCGTCCCCACGCCCAATGGTCTGATTCTCTCGCCAGATGGAAAGACGCTTTTTGTTTCATCGGTCGCCTCCAAACAAATCTGGTCTTATGAGATCAGGCAGGCTGGCCAACTTTCAGAGGCACGTCAAATTGCTGCCATGGACGATGGCCCCGCAAGAGGAGCTGACGGCATGGCGATGGATCGTGCTGGCAACGTTTACTGGGGTGGGGGCAGCGCAAGTTGGGTCTGGTCCCCCACCGGCACACCGCTGGACAAAGTCGTTTTTTCCCCC
>JBPCVE010000155.1:0-4572 GCA_051010795.1 Rubripirellula sp. | reverse complement strand
GACGACGGCCCAACAGTCCGAACAAAAACTGACACAACCCACAGAGCCACCGGTCGAAAAGATCCGACTCACGCAACACTCGCTTACAAAGGTTGCCCACCAGCACTTTCAAGCGGCATTGCCGACTGGCAGCGAAGCCTCAAGAACCTCAACATCTGAGCATGATCCACCATACCACCTCGAGGATTTAGTGGCACTTGAAGCGGCTGCAATGAAAATTCCTATTTGTGCCCCACCGCAAGCGCGCAACGCAGAGCTTGTCAAAGAAGATGCAGGTCACCAAATCTCCGAGAAGCTTGGAAAAGACAAGATCAATCCGAATTCAGAAGCATCTCCAACGCAATTCCTTACGGAAAATGCCAACACACTGGTCAGCGCAACAGCCTTCGACAATTCATTCTGCAAATGGCAGCCAGTGGACTGGATGACATCTGTCACCACTGCGGACAAATCTATGCCATCAGGGCACCAACCAGATCGGATCGTTCGCGTGCCTGACTTGTTAACATTCCCTGAAAAACCTGGTGCTCTCGGCAATGAGCAGTGCGACAGCACGCTCCCTCATTATGGCACGCAAGTGCGGTGGATTGACCAACCCGAAAATGCTTTCCAGCTTGCCAACAACGAAGACAAGCTTGTCTTCATGTTACACATCTCCGGAAACTTCAAAATTCCTGGCTTTACGTGAAACAACGCCTCCGAATTCAGAGCGGTCGCTCTGTCAGATGTAAACGTTGGAAATTTCATTTCAGAAAACTTTGTTTCAACATTCCAGCAAGTTGGCAATTTCACTGTTCATAATTCCAATGGGAAAATCAGGAAACAGGGAGGTGATGTAGCAAGTTATTTCCTCACTCCCTCAGGTCATGTTCTTCATATCGTGCTTGGCCCGGTATCTGCTCAGGAGCTTCTCCAAGAGGCGAAGTGGGCCACAGCAGTCTACGCAAAAGCGCAGACGCTGCCGCAAGCACAAAGGAACAGCTACTTCAAACATGCTCATCAACTTGCAAGCCATACGCAATTGATGTTGAAAACCACCCCCTTATCGTATTTTTCAAAGGTAGAAAATCAAACTCCGGAAGCTTTTTCGCACGCCTATGATCTGGCTAGCAAAACCACTAGGTCAGCAAATTCCCGTAAGGCGCACCTATTCCTGAGTCGGGGAGCGCCCCAACCACTTGGCAAACTCTACGCCTACGTCTTCGAGCGTCTTCTCGGACAGCAAATCTCTCATGTTCAGCAACAACTGAAGCGGATTCATGAGCATATGACATTAGCTGTCAAGCAAAATCGTCCCGTGCTGTTTGTGTTGAATAGCATCAAACCCCTAAACAGAACGCGGAATCCTACTCTTGCTTTACAACGCCGCTTGATTAATGAGTTCGAGGTATTGCATGTTCGCGCCAACGAGCGACCAGCCCTCAGCCAAATCACAAATTTGCCCCCACTCGAGAGTCGTACCATGACCCCAATGCTAGTCATGAGAAGTGCCGGCACTGATCTCGAGTGCATGCGAATCATCAACGGGCGTCCGCCACAGGACATCGATAACCCTGTACGCTCCATGCCCAATGGAATCGTCACGAATATCAGTTTGGCCCAGTCACTGGTCGAGTACTACAAAGGTTTCCCCCCAAAAATCGCAGACCTGATCCGCATCCATCGGTTGTTGAAGAAAGTCGACATCGCAAGCGCAAAAGAGTTCGAACGGGTGATTGCCGCAGATCGCGAACGCGAACAAACCCGCGGACAGTTGATCTCCAACAAACCCAAACAGAAGTCTAACGCTGAAGAAAACCTCGCGAGCGTGCGGTGACACCGGAATGCAACACCTCAGCGGGACGCAAAGCATTCAGCGTGGCGACTCCCGCGTTTTCTGTATCAAAGCACACAGCAGCAAATCAACTCACCGAAATGCAAGTTAGGCGGGGATGGCTGGTGTCAGCAATGCTGTTCAGGGGGCGACCGTCAACCAGAATTCATTGATTCGCAATACTTTTGCCAACTCATATTTTGCATGAAGTGGCTCGCTTTTCTCGGCACCCACTTCAATCACTTGAATTTGCATTGGCCCTTGGTGGCTAATTCCATCTGCTGCTGTGATTTTCAGCTTCACAGCCTTGGACGAATCTCCCTTGGATTCCGACACGACGGCCTCGCCCGCGATGCCTTCTGGCAGCCCAGCAGCACTGAGCTGCAACTTTGCTGCGTATCCATCACGCCGCCCAATCGTGACAGGAATCTCTAGCGACTCACCAGCCTTCACTGCAAAATGGTCTGCAGCCACAGTGACCTCAACCGAAGGCTCAACAACAGCCACGGCAACCGTGTAGGCGTGTCGCATCCCAAACCCATCGACGAGATCAGAGATCTGCACCTCAACCCGTCCATCCTCTTTGGCGGTGAAATCAACACGGGCATCGTACTTACCCCGGGTTACATCATCATTGCGTCCCAACTCTTTTCCATCTTTGAGGTCAACGACACGCAGCACCGAGTCCAATATCATGCCGCTGCGTCGTGCGTGAACCTCCACGCGGTACTTCTTTCCCTTCCGGACCGCCAACTGCACTCGATCGATTTCTCCGGCCGCCGCAATTCGTCCTGAATAGGAACACGGCGTGTTTTCCATCACAGCTATATCAGCCGTTTCAGCCGTCTCAAAAAATTCGCCGCCGCGGGGAACATGGGCGTCTTGGTACTGCCAGCCCAAGGCATTAGGCAGAAAGATGGCACTTCCGCCAAATTGGTTCACGGCTCCCTGTTTGGCAGCAGAAGCATCCGGAAGATTCCAGCCCTGAACGACGCTACCCGTCTCACCACCTCCCGCCACAGCCGTCAACTGCTGATTGAGTGGCAACACATGATCGACAAAAGCACCGGTTGTAACCCTGAGTGCGTACACGAATGTCACAGCCCCTGCGAACCCGATCGTACTGTTGGGTGTTTCTGGAAACGCAAAAAGCCGTATCAACAGCGTCTGATCCCGCTTGACCTCATAAACCAGCTGAGGATCCAAGCCACGTTGATCATCGGCCTGTGCCAGCACATGACCCTTCGCATCAACCAACTGCACGACAGCATCCATTGGGGACTGCAATAGTTCGTTCGCCATCACCGACACCACCAGCGTTTCGCCCTTTTTTACTGCAACCCGGAAAGTGTCAACCTCCCCTGACTTTGACAGTCGTCCTGTGACAACGCTTGGCAGATCCACCTGAGTTGCTTTTTCCAACGTTTCATTGGGTTCAATCTCAACAACCGGATTCAGGGGTTCGATCAGTAGAGGAATCAATCCGGACGCCGAGGTTTTATCCGAGCCACGCACCCAAACGACTCCGGGCGTTGCGAGCTCATTGGCTTCCACCAAGACTTGCCCTGACTTCTCAGCCGCTTGCACAGACACATTGCCGCAATCAGTGACCAACTTGATTGGCCACTCAGGAAACTTGCCCTCGACTTTGAGCTCAAGACTTTGCCCCACGCCAACCGCAGGTGGAAAAAAGCGATCCAACTGGATCTGCCCCTGCAAGCAGTTGCCTGAGCAACACCCAAGAACAACGAAAAACAACAACAGGGTGGATCGAACATTCACCAGCTTCATCAGCCCTCTACTCACCAATTGCCCCAAAACCGAAACCACGAACAGCGTTTTCAGGGGCAACAGCCATCCCAACAGTTGAGAACAACGATCGAAACACAAAGCAATTTTTGGCATAGGACTGGACACACCTGACAACTACGCCATCAATTCGGAAATGGGTTCGGCATCACTCACCAAATGAACCGGACGTCCATCCGGCGTATACATCATCTGCCCAGGATCGATTCCAAGTTTTCGATAAACCGTTGAAACGAAATTCTCTGGCGACAGAATCCGCTCAACAGCAGCGTACCCCTGCCGGTCAGTCGCCCCAATCACTTGTCCGCCGCGTGTTCCCCCACCTGCAAACATAACGCTCATGGCGTTGGACCAGTGGTCACGCCCTCCGCGGTCATTAATTTTGGGTGTGCGTCCGAACTCTCCCAGCGCGATCACCATTGTACGCTCGAGCATGCCTTGCTGTTTCAGATCTTCGATCAAAGCGGCGATCGCACTTTCGAAGGGCGGAACTTTTTTGTCAAACGCATTGAACAAGTCGGTGTGATGGTCCCAGCCTCCGAAGTACAGCGTCACAAACGGTACGCCCGCACCGACCAGTCGCCGAGCCAACAATGCTCGCTGGCCAAAAGGACTACGTCCATAGGCATTTCGAACCTCGCCCGGTTCAGAATGAATATCAAATGCCGCCTGTGCTTCACTGCTTTGCAGAATCTGCATTCCCTGAGAGTAGAACTCATCAGCAGCAACCACGGGATCGGCGATTGCCGCCTCCGTCAGACGCTGCATCTTGTCAATCTGCCTGCGAATCTGCTGGCGACTCTCAAATCGTGCATCAGTCAAACCCGTTGGGATTGTCACATCACGGACGCGGAACCCTGATCGGTTAGGATCATCCGGAACGATAAACGGTGCGTGTCTTGCTCCCAGAAAATTGGGTCCACCCGAGCGAGACATATTGGGCATCGTAA
>JBPCVE010000154.1:0-23073 GCA_051010795.1 Rubripirellula sp. | reverse complement strand
GTTCTAGGTGTGTGGTGAAAGCGACGTGGTGTTGAAAAAACTCCACATTGAGTTGCTAGCCTCCGCCGCCGGCCTAAGTCCCTTCTGTACCAAGATTTAGAGTGCAAAGCCAAGCCGAAAGACCGTTGCTTTTTGTCAACGGTCGTTTTTTTTGAAATGGCTGTGGTTGTGTTCTAAGTGACTGTTGTCAATGGGGTTAAGTGTCTGGCGTGACTCTGCTGCCGAAATTTCGGCACCGCAGATGCAACAGATGGCAATCAAACAAACAAGCCACATGTAGACCCTTCGGAGCAATTCTGGATGCCAAACACTATCGGATCCACCAAGAAGATTAACGACGAGACCCCCATCGAACTGCAGGAGATGGCGAAGGCGATTGAATCACTTCCAGCCCGCTATCAGGAGAAGGTTGCACCAGCCATGCAGCGAGTCGTGCAGTGCAGCACTCGTCGACGCCGAATCCTCAATCTCGTTCAAGAAGCTTTGTCCCAACTTCGGCTCGATATGAAATACTTGATTTTCGACCTCGAAGCGACACGCCGTGAACGAGATGAGTACAAGCAGATGCTGGAAGAGGACGGACACCTGTAGTCAGACCCAGCACGCTGTTGTGCTGGGGCATCGTTGATCTTAGTGAATGTTCCCAACGCAAAGGGCGTCAGTGTGAATAGGGCGTCAGTGTGAATAGGAGGCCTCGCCGATGTGGCGTCCTGGAATTGCGGATCGCTTGAATCGCAGCGTGACTTGACTGCTGCGTTTGCGAATCCGATGCCCTCGACTGACGGGGCGAGTCTGACCAGTCAGCAACGATTTATCCGCGGACGTCAATAACGTGGTGATCGCGCGAAGGGTTCACGGCAGCGTCCGAACCGCCCGACTGTCTGCATGTCAGTTGGCGGGAAGCGGTAGATGACAGATTTAGCTGAGTAGCTGAGGTATCACTTGACCGTGCACGTCAGTGAGCCTTCGGTTGATACCGTTGTGATAAAAGCTAAGTCGAGTATGGTCGATGCCCAACAGGTGCAGTGCCGTTGCGTGCAGGTCGTAGCTATAGGTTGCTGACTCCACCGCTTTGAACCCAAGTTCATCCGTGGCGCCAAAACCGACCCCACCGCGAATGCCACCGCCTGCCATCCATGCAGTGAATGCACCCGCGTTATGGTCACGTCCGAGTGCTGTGCCACCTTGCGAGGCAGGCTGGCGACCAAATTCGGTCGTGCAGATGACCAGCGTTTCGTCCAGCATACCTCTCTGCTTGAGGTCTTTGAGTAAAGCTGATGCGCCAGTGTCCAGCACCTTGCCCCAATAGCCGTGGTCTCGTGGTAAGTCTTCATGGCTGTCCCAGTTAGGGCGTATTTTTCGCGCTGTGGTATTTTCTGCACCACAGTAAAGCTGGACAAACCGAACACCTTTTTCGACCAGCCTACGAGCCAAGAGGCATTGACGACCAAAGACCCCCGTGTCTGCATTGCCGATGCCATACATTCGTCGCGTTTCTTCCGTTTCATCCGAAAGCTCTGTCACCTCTGGCGCGCTGACTTGAAGCCGTGCAGCCAGTTCGTAAGCTTTGATACGTGCCTCAAGCTCTGTATTTCCTGGACGTGCTTGCTGATGAATTTTATTCAGGCGATTCAGGAACGCGAGGCCATCACGATCGGCTGTTGGCGTGGCAAGGGTAAAGTCAGTTGGTGGGAATAAGTCTGCGATCGGTTGCTCGGTATCGGAGGTGTCCAAGGTGGTCGCCTGATGTGTGGCTGGCAGAAAGCCGGCACCCCAGTTGATGATTCCTCCGGGGGGCAGACCACCGGGATCGGGCAATACGATGAAGGCGGGTAAGTTCTCTGATTCGCTGCCTAGGCCATAGGTGACCCAAGAACCCATGCTTGGAAAGCCCGGTAGCGTGAACCCGGTGTTCATCATGAAGCAGGCGGGCCCGTGCAAGGCGGTCTTGCTATGCATCGAGTAAATGAATGACATGTCGTCAATGCAGGTTGCCAGCCTTGGGAAAAGGTCGCTCATCCATAGCCCTGATTCACCGTGCTGGCGAAATTTCCAATGGCTGCCACGGCAGTTTCCGGGTTTGGAGGCGAAGAATTGCATTTTTCCCCCTGGATCAAAGGGAGTTCCGTCTCGCTTTTGTAGCTCAGGCTTGTGATCAAACGTGTCGACCTGACTCATTCCACCGGGGCAGAAGATTTGTATGACGCGTTTTGCCCTCGCATCGTGGTGAGACTGGCCTGTGGATTCTTGGTTCAGCATGGCTGACAATGCGAATGCTCCAAAGCCGCCACCAACCGTCTTGAGAAGATTACGTCGCGTGGTCATTGGTTTCTGATTCTGATGGCGATCACTTGGATGAACTGCTTGTTGACAGGTCATGTTGCTTGTTTGGGAAGTGCAGGTGTCGGGTGGGGGGGAAACGTAAGCCTGACCGTTAAAACGATGATCTGAGTTGGCAATCTGGGTCAGTCAAGTCGCCTTGCCGAGTCGTTTCGGCCTACGTTCATTCGTGTGGGGAACGGTCATTCCAATATCCGGTATGCGCGGCAGTTGAGTTATTTGTGCACACTCTGAGTGTCAATCAACGTAAAGAAATTCATTTGAATTCAGCAACGTGCGGCAAAGTGTGAAGAGTCCCTGTTGATCAATAAGTTGGGCGGCAATTTCGGCTTCTGTCGGTGTTGGTAGACGTCCATAGGCAAGCCGAAAAGCGTTTCTTACCTGTTGTTTCATGTCACCTTTGGGCGAACTGCCAACACGCTCTGAAAAGTACAATGCTTGACGAAGCATGAAGTCGTTGTTGTAAAGGGTCAGTGATTGCAGTGGCGTTGTGGTTGTTTCGCGTTTTGCCGTCAGGTTGGCAGGGTCCGGGCAATCTAGCGTTCTGAGAAAACGATCAGGCGTCGTTCGGACGATGTAGCGATAAATACTACGACGCCACAGTTCCGGCTTGTCCGCTGTGATGTAGATGTAAATCGGAGCATAAGCATCCTGATAACGGAAATCCTCAAACCCGGGGCCACCACGCTTGTGATTGAGTTTTCCACTAACGAATAAGACTGAATCGCGAATCGCTTCCGCTTCAAGGCGTCGTGGATTCTGTCGCCATAGCAGTCGGTTGTCTGCGTCAATGGAAAGGGCGGGGTTGTCAGGCTGAAAGGTCGATTGCTGTTGGTAGGTTTCGCTAAGCAAGATGATTTTGTGCAAGCCCTTAAGCGACCATTTTTGATCAATCAGTTGGTTCGCCAGCCAGTCCAGTAACTGCGGGTGTGAGGGTGCGTCACCACCCGCACCAAAGTCGCTGGACGTGTTGACGAGTCCCTTTCCAAAGTGCCATTGCCACATGCGGTTTGCGATCACGCGAGCTGACAAGGGGTTGTTTTTGTCGGTGATCCATCGAGCCAGTGCCGCGCGACGGTCTCCTTCTGGGGTATCGCTCGTGCCAAGTTCCGATTCCAACATGACAAGGGCGGAAGGCGCAGTGGGTGTCAGTGGAGGCCCTCGCGGCGACTCCGCGTCGCCACGCTCCAGTAATCGGATGGGCGGTGCCACAGGTTCTGCGATGGGGCCATAGAACCTTGGTGGAGGGCCAAGCACCCTGAGATTTTCCGTGACTCGCTCGCGCTCCATGCGTAGCGTTTTGATTTGCTGTTGGTCGCTGAGGGTTAGTGGATGATTTTGCGTTGACTTCAACTTGGGATCGCCAAAACCAATTTGGTCCATTCCAAATCCATTTCCACCGTCAGTGGAAATGAAGGTCAGAAATCTAGCGGTTGCTGGGATCTTAAGCTCAATGGGCTGAAGGCCCATGGAACGTTTCAATCCACGCTGTTCGATCACTTTTTCGGCATCGACGAAAATCCATGCGTCGGCATAGGATCCGTCATCAGCCCCAAAATAGCCGAGCTTGGTTAGCAAACGCATTTCGTTCCAATTTGACGCGGAACGAATCGCGTTCAGATCGAATGTGATCCCTGCGTTGGCGTGCAAACCCAAGAGTGAATGCCCTTGCTTGGTAAAGTCAGTACCGTCCAGTTCATTGGAGTGTTGGCTTGCGACAGGACCATTGCGAATCATGTCCCAGGCTTGGCCGGACGTGGTTGGCATGCCACTGATGGTGATCCCGGTTGAGCTAATGGGAATCTTAGCGGATCCTTCTTTACCGTCAGGGACGAAGACACCATCGATGAAGTCGAAAGGTGAAGTGGAGTACTTATTGGGGGTGACGTTGCCGAGCTTTCCAAAGTTGCGGGTTTGCACTTTGGCAGAACGCGTGTCGATGCCGTTGCGGTAGGTGCCGCTGCCAAATCCGTTTCCACCTCCCACGATATCCGCCAGGTCGAAGCCATCACCCTCGAGGCGTCCGATGGTGTGGTCGATCAAATCACGTTTATCGGTGAGCAGATCTCTTTGTGCTTGGTAATCACTCAACGCAGAATCGCTGATGGCTCGGTCTCCACGCTGAATTCCTGCGAAAACAGAACGCAGCTGATAGTACTCTTGCTGGGAAATGGGATCCAGCTTGTGATCATGGCAACGTGCACAATTGATCGTCATTCCCAAGGTGGAGGTCATGACCTGGGTAGCCATGTCATCGAGATCAAGAGAGCGCGCCGCACGTCGCAGTTTGGAACTCTTTGTTTCAATATGGCCGACATAATCCCACGGGCCGGCTGTCAGAAATCCTGTTGCCACTACGGCCTGTTGATCTTCGGGCCATAAAACATCTCCGGCTAATTGTTCCTGCACAAATCGATCATAGGGCTTGTTTTCGTTGAAGGACCGAATGACATAATCGCGGTAACGCCAGGCATTGTCGCGTCGTCGGTCACGTTCAAAACCGTGGGTGTCTGCATAGTGGGCGATGTCAAGCCAGTGTCGCGCATACCTTTCTCCGTAGTTAGGGGAGTCTAACAACTGGTCGATCAGTTTTGCGTAAGCCTGTGGATCCGGATCGTTGACGAACGCTTGGACTGCTTCGGGCGTGGGCGGTAAGCCGTGCAGGTCAAAATGAAGTCTCCGAATCAGCGTCCGGCGATCAGCGCGTTTGTTGCGTGCAAGATTTTGTTTCGCAAGTCGCGTGTTGATGTAATGGTCGATCACCGTTGCCGTTGCTGCGGTAGATCCTGCAGGAAGGTGACTCGGACTGTGGTGTTGAACAGTTTGCAGCGGTTGGTAAGACCACCACGCTTGCTGCGATGTTAGCGACGCAGTGATCACCGTGTGGCGAGGCCAAATTGCTCCCGCAGCGATCCACTGCTTTAAGGATGTGATTTCAGCTGGGGATATGGCCGCCCCCTGTTTCGGCATCTCTGGTTTTGAGCCATCGCGGGGTTGGATGAGTTCCAAGAGCGGACTTTCCTCGGGTTTTCCCGGAATTACGTAGCCATTGTTTTTAAGGTCGGTAACTGTGCTAAGTGATAAGTCGCCTTGCCGATTCCCTGCGTGATGGCATCGAATGCAATGCTTCGAAAAAATCGGGGCAATCTGCTCGGTGAAGTCGCTGTTTGCGGCGCCGACGTGCTGGGCATTCACTATGAATGCATGAACTGCCACAGTAACCACCACCCACCATGCGGAGGTAAGCGAGCAGGCATCTGTAGTTCGGCGTTTCACGCCAGTACCTCTTTGATGACGTTTCCGTGCACGTCAGTGAGGCGTCGCTCAAATCCGTTGTGGTAGTAGGACAGTCGCTTGTGATCCAGTCCAAGTAAATGCAGCACGGTGGCATGAAAGTCGTAAACGGTTGTGATGTTCTCGACGGCTCTGTGTCCAAATTCGTCCGTCGCTCCATAGGTGAAGGGAGCTTTGACTCCCGCACCCATCATCCATGCGGTGAAACCATCTGGATTGTGATCCCGTCCACTGGCTCCCGCTTGGAATGTTGGCATGCGTCCAAATTCGGTCATCCAAACAACAAGGGTGTCCTTGAGGAGGCCTCGGCGTTTGAGGTCGCGGAGCATCGCCGCGCAAGGCTGATCGAGGACTGGACCATGTTTGCTGTATTGCTCTGCAAGTGATTTGTGGCCGTCCCAATTGCTGACGCCCTCACCACCGGTTTGATAGGCTCCGTTGAAAAGTTGTACAAATCGTACGCCCTTTTCAAGAAGTCGACGAGCAAGAATGCAATTACTCGCGAATTTCGCTTTCATTGGGTTACTGGTGTCATCCGCGCCGTATTCGCGAAGTGTACTTTTTGATTCGGTAGAAAGGTCGGTGACTTCGGGAACGCTCAATTGCATGCGAGCCGCCAGTTCATAGCTCGATATGCGAGCTGCAAGTTCTGTGTCACCTGGGAATTTTTCCAAGTGTTGTTGGTTCAAGCGGTTCAGGAAGCTCCGTGTCGCTTTATCCGCTGATTTTGTTACCCCTTCAGGAACGTACAGGTTGCCCAGTGGCTTGGTCGCGTTGAACTCGGTCCCTTGATAGGCTGCGGGCAAAAATCCTGGCCCCCAATTGTTGACGCTGGATTGTGGTGTGCCGCGTGGGTCAGAGATGGCGACGTAAGAGGGGAGGTTCTCGTTTTCGGTTCCTAACGCCCAAGTGGTCCACGCTCCCATGCTCGGAAAGCCATCCAGGGTGTAACCTGTCGACATGAAGTTTTCGCCCGGTCCATGCGTGCTCGTTTTGCCTGTCAGTGAATGCAGGAAGCACATGTCATCGGCCAGCTCACCGAGGTGCGGAACAAGCTCGGATATCATTTTTCCTGATTGGCCACGCGGTTTGAATTCCCAGGGGCTTTTGGTCAACATCCCCTGTTTACCCTGAAACGTGAGTAGATCTTCCGCCCCCGGTAAGGGTTTGCCATGCTGTTTGATCAATTCAGGTTTGTAGTCAAACGTATCAAGTTGGCTGCAAGCACCGGAACAAAAAATAACGAGAACGCGTTTGGCTGCGGCTGGGTGATGTGCCTCGCGTGCTGCAAACGGCTTGCTGGGATCGATCGTTGGGCGAAGTGGTTCTGTGGGAGTGGCCAGAAGTTGTTGGTCCTGAAGCAGGCTCGCCAGGGCGATTCCACTCAAGCCGGTGGCTGTTTCAGCTAGAAAATTACGGCGGTTCAGAAGGTGGGTCATGGAACGTTGTGTTCGGAAGGGAACGATGGTGAGCGGAGAGATGTGAGCGTGTAGCAGTTGGTTGTGGAGCGGCGTTTTGGGCGAGTGGGTGGTTGCAGCAGGAGCTTTTTTTCTAAGCCTTGACCTGTAGGGAAGCTGCTGACCTGCAAGGTATGATAGCCTCGTCCCCGTTTACCCCGAGACGGGGCAAGGTGTTGTTTGGTTTTAGGGGATGAAAACAAACTCGTTCGTGTTGAGCATGGCGCGGGTGAATTGTGTCAGGCCTGAATTTTTAATGAACATCGTGCTCTGTCGTAATTCAGTTTCCGTTGGATTGCGTTGGAAGCAGAGATTCCATGCCAGCCGTACTAGCTCGGAGTCATCTTTGGCTTCTTTTGTCAGGCGTTTGGCGAATAAGCCAGCTTGTTGCATGATGAAACGGCTGTTCAGCAAATTGAGTGCCTGCAGCGGGGTCGTGGATCGACTTCGTTTTGGAACCACCATGCTGGCATCGGGACAATCAAAAGCGCCAAAAACATGTTCACGCTCTTGCCGCACTTTCGTCATGTAGATCATGCGTCGCCAGTCAGCCGGACCATAGGTTTTCTTCTCGTGGTAGTGCCTGACGTTTTCCATTTCGACCTCAAACGGATTGAAACCCGGACCACCTGCAGAGCTCAGATCGAGAGCGCCCGTGACTGCGAGGATCGAATCACGGAGAGCTTCTGCCTCAAGCCTGCGAGGCGGAAACCGCCACAGTAATCTTGATGTGGAATCGATTCGCATTGCTTTGGGATTGGGCTGATCGTTCTGTTGCCAAGTGTGGGAATTTAATATCAGTCGGTGGAGGTGCTTGAGTGACCAATCATTCTCGACGAGCTGTGACGCCAGGTAATCGAGTAAAGCGGGGTGAGTGGGTGGAGTGCCATTTCGTCCAAAGTCGCTAGGCGTGTCCACAATTCCCAAGCCAAACTGGAACTGCCATATTCGATTGGCGATGACTCGCGGCGTCAGTGGGTTTTCGTCACTTGAAATCCAATTTGCAAGTGCAAGGCGTCGTTTCTGTTCTGGTGTATCGTGAGTCAATTGAAGGTCGGTGAATGCTGTGATCGTGTTCGCGACCACTTGTTCACGTTTTGCATCTGCTTCTCCACGATAGAGTCGGTGGGTTGGACCGGGTTGCGAAAAACTACCCGCATAGACGCTCTGGCGTTGCGTCAGTGTTTGGAGACGCTTGTCGGTGCGCCGCAGGCTGGCAAGCCAGTCCTGTCCCTGTTTTGACTGGGATGGAGTTAAACCGGTGAATTGGTAGCGATTGGGGTCGGTGCTGCCCGACGCAGGCGTTAGGGCTCGATCTGCTGAGGTTGCCACCAATGTCCATTTTCCCGCTTCGGTGGCTGCCTCAATCTTGTAGCCAATGGGGAGTCGATCCTTGATCTTTCCTGTTCGGTCTCGCCCCCATCGAATGTGGTCAATGAGTTTCGGTTCCGAGAACTCTATTTGGACCCAGCCACCTTTGGGATCTTTTACGATCCAGCTCCGGTCATTTCCATATTCACCGTCATTGATTTGCTTGAGGTTGTGTAAGGGGTGCATGAAATCACCGGAGGAGGTCGCCTTGGAACCGTGGCTTGCCAACGCGACGTTCTTGCCATTCGAGAATATTTCAAGCTCATCGATGCAACCTTCAGCCCTCGTGGTGGTTTCGATTGTGAAACGTACGAATCTCGCTTTTCGGGGTGGAAAGTATTCTTCGTTCAGTTTTGCGTTGACGGCGTCACGCTTGGCTGGTTTGCGCGGTGGGGAACTGATGGTCACATGGGGCATGATTGGCTGGAAAAAGACTGCGTCAGCAGTGACGAACGGTCCGGAGTCACTTCCGACAATTGAGATCACATCAGTTGGCTTGAGAGTGTGAACTCCCGCATCAAGAAACCCGCTCCAATTGGTCTGATTTTTCACCGGACCAGATTCACCAACGGCTAACTGTTGATTGACAGTTGCGAGCTCGACACGTTGAGCTCCAGAATCGAGGACGTATCTGGCATTCGTGCTGTGGTTGGAATGTCCCGATCCCCAGCTGAGCCAAATTCGGTACGTACCTTCGATTTGCGGACGGTACGTGACAAGTACCTCCCCCTCAATATTCTTCCACCAGTGGTAGGTTGTGCCACCGAACTGATGATTCTGTTTGCCAGGTTTGACAGACGCAGAGCCGTTGGCCTGGACGCCTTGGATGGGTTCTTCAAGCAAGATCCCTGCATCCGTCGAAATGGCCTCGAACGGTTTCAGCTTTTGGGTCAAATCAGAAAGTCGTTGTTTCAGTTCAGCAACTTCAGCCAAGGTCTCTTGTGAAAGTTGGATAGCGCGTTCTGCGTGTGCGACCCCTGCGAATACCGCTTGCATGGAGTAGTAATCACGTTGGCTGATGGGGTCGAATTTATGGTTGTGGCAACGAGCGCAGCCAGTCGTAAGCCCCAGAAATGCCGTCCCCGTCGTGTTGATCATGTCATCCAGTTCGTTCATCCGCTGCTGAAGTCGGAGTTTCGGGTCTTGCCCTTTGACCTGGTCGTTGGGGCCGGCCACCAGAAAACTGGTTGCGACATCTGCTCCCAAGGCATCACCTGCAATCTGTTCTCGCACAAATTGGTTGTATGGTTTATCGTCGTTGAGCGCGCGGATGACCCAGTCGCGGTATTGCCATGCGTTTGGGCGTTCGCGATTCATTTCGAAGCCATGAGTTTCACCAAAACGCACAAGATCTAGCCAGTAGCTGCCCCAGCGTTCGCCATAATGTGGACTCGCGAGGACCTGTTCCACCAGATCTGGCCAAGCGGATTCACGTTTGTCGTCGACAAATGTTTGCACTTGCTCAGGTGTCGGCGGGAAACCCAGCATCACGAGGTAAAGTCGCCGAATCAGAGTCCTGCGACTGGCTTGGGATGACAGTTGCAAGCCGTTTTTTTGAAGCATGTCTGAGATCAGACTGTCGATGGTGGAATCGCCGGGCGAACGCAGTGGCAAGAATGACCAATGCTTCAATTCCGTCTTGGCTTTCGCTGGCCCGTAAGACGCGGGTGTACGGGATCCCTGCTCGATCCACTTCTCAATTCGATTCACCTCGCCGGCCGATAAGCGTCCATCCGGTGGCATCTCCAAATCAGCTTGCTCGTGCCGGATGAGCTTCAGTAAATAACTGGTTTCAGGTTTGCCAGGAACGATCGCAGGTTCCCCTGAATTGCCGCCCGATAGCAGGCTTGATAGACGATCCACGCGGAACTCGCTCTCCTGCTCATCTGGCCCGTGACAATCGATACAGTTCGTGAGCAGAATGGGCTCGATTTCAGTTTTGAAATCAATGTTGTTTGGTTCGTCGCAGTTAGCACGGAGTGCCCCCGCCAACAAGATGAAGGTGATGCCGAGTATTCGCGTGCCAGAAGTCATTTGTGTTTGCTGACGAATCATGAGTCCGGGTGTCTTGTGAAGTCAGTTGCTAAACGTGACTCGTTAGTCGTGTTTTCAATCGTTGATTGTGTTGACGCAAGGGAATTTACTCACATTGACGCGTGTGGTCATTGATGAATTTGACGCGTTGACTGCAATAAGCACCCTAGTTTGGTAGATCAAGTTTAGCTTGTTTGCTTCGTTGCTGCTGAGAAGTGGCGTTTGTTGAAAGAATCATCGCTTAAGTGAAGTTTTGGAGGATCTCGCTTTTTGCCATCACGTCGGCTTTGTTGTAGATGGGACGAGTTTGTTGTAGATAGGACCAAGGGGCAAGCTTCTCGAGGGTCGGTTCAAACGATTGTTCTGAGGCGAGTCACAGGGGGGATGCGAGGCAGAAGGAAAGCGTGGGGTGGAGAGGTGCATGCTGCTTCTTTTCGCGGTATGCAGTTCTATGCCATAAGCATTCAAAAAATGGGCTGAAGGCGGGATGAAACAACCTCCGGCAATGGTCTTGTGACACCATGCGGCAGTTTGAGCCATGCAAAGCTTTGGAAGGAGACGAGAATGCGGTATAACGCGGAGCACAATGCCGGTTGGGATGCCGGTTGGGATGCCGGTTGGGATGGCAGTTGGCGAACAATCGGTTGTCAGCGAATTGATTGTTGTTGATCTTCCGGTAAACGGCTCAGTGAGCATCTTCGGATTCAGCCGGTACCAGACATGATTTCGGTAAGGTTTTGCAATTAGAAATGGTCTGGGGTAGCAGAATCACGGCTGGGTGAACAAAATACGGGCCGACGATGGACTGACTGCAGTATTGGCCGAAGCGAAGGTCAGGGGATTCCGAAACTTGCGTCGGTTGGGTGGGGGATGACGCTGCGCCAGACAGCGGGCTGGAATGCTATCTCACTTGTGCTGTTTTTGGAAATTTTGTCTCCAGTTGACGCGGCCTGAGTATGAATCTCACCCTTTGATTGGAAACGGGTTTTTAAGAGGAATTGAAAGATTGGAAACGTCTGGAACGAAGCGGTCCAAGCGGCCTGCGATTTACATCAGTGTTACTATCACGGCGGTGATCATATTGAGTGTGTTCTCGCGAATTGACAATTGGAAGCGTGACCTGACCACCAATCAGGCTAGACTCAGTGATGACGCGGGCGATGAGCAATTACGGCCACCCGTGATCATGGGAACGCCAGCGGAAGTTGCAAAACGAATCGAAAGATGGGTTGATCAGCAAGAACGTTGGAAACTCGTGAGCCAACAGAAGATCGATCAGGGAGTGGAAATGAAGTTGACGCGCACGACCTCGATCATGCGGTTCACCGATGACATCGACGTTGTGTTGCGGGCAGAGGGCGATGCAACTCGTGTACAGGCTCAGAGTCAATCGCGGGTTGGAAAAGGGGATCTGGGACAAAATCCCCGGAACCTGAAAGAGTTGGTCGGAAGCTTGATGCAAGCTGGTTAACGAACAGCAGCATCTTTTTCTCTTGTATATAAAACCTACGGAATGTCGGGCTGATGGCTTCTAACAAGAATGACGTACAGATTGATTCAGTGGCAGTGAACTATTTGCCGGTTGAAATGCGAATGCCTCTGAAGTTTGGGGCCGAGTCTGTTTCATCGGTAACCTGCATCCGTGTGGCCGTGACGGTGACGGGCATCGAAGGACGTATGGCAACGGGATGGGGAGAAACGCCATTGTCGGTGACATGGGCATGGCCGAGTGCAACGCTTACCTACCAGCAACGGTATGACGCCATGATCGAGTTTTGTCGGATTCTGGCGCGGGGTTGGGTTGAATCGGAGTTCAGCGGGCACCCCATGGAAATTGGACATGCATTCATCGAAAATGTCATGCCAGAATTGTTGGACAAGTTCAATGCAGATCGTGAGGAGCATCTGCCACACTTAGCAGCACTGATCGCAGTCAGTGCTTTCGATTTAGCAACCCACGATGCTTATGGAGTGTTTCATGACGTTGATGTTTACGCAACGTACAATGATTCATACATGTCACATGATCTTTCGCATTATCTGACATCCGAGAGGGACGACGTCGATTTCACTGGCAAGTTTCCCGATGATTTTCTGGTCGAGGTTGCCCCTGATTATCTGCCTGTTTGGCATCTGGTTGGAGGACTCGATCCGTTGGAAAAATCAGATTGTAAGGGTGATGAGCCAAGCGATGGCTATCCGGTAGTCCTACGGGAATGGATCGAACGGGACGGTCTGACCTGTTTGAAAATCAAGCTTCGCGGTACAGACTCCGACTGGGATTACGAGCGTTTGATCAAGATCGGGGACATGAGCCTGCAACTCGGCGTGACGTCACTTTCAGCAGACTTCAACTGCACCGTCACGGATCCACAGTATGTCAATGATATTCTGGATCAGTTGAAGGCTGCTCGTCCTGAAATTTTTGACATGGTTCTTTACGTCGAGCAGCCCTTCCCTTACGACTTGGAAAATAATCAGATCGATGTGTCCAGTGTTGCCCAACGAAAGTCACTGTTCCTCGACGAAAGTGCACACGATTGGAAATTTGTTCAGCTAGGACAAAAATTGGGCTGGTCCGGTGTCGCGTTGAAAACTTGCAAAACACAGACCGGTGCGCTGTTGAGCCTATGCTGGGCCAAAGCTCATGGCATGCCATTGATGGTGCAGGATTTGACTAATCCTATGCTGGCACAGATCCCGCATGTTCGATTAGCAGCACACGCCGGAACCATCATGGGGGTTGAATCGAACGGAATGCAGTTCTATCCCGCTGCTTCGATCGCTGAAGAGACGGTGCACCCCGGGATTTATCGCAGGTCCAACGGAATGCTGGATCTCTCGACCATCAGCGGTCCCGGCTTTGGATACCGCGTTTCCGAAGTTGAACGCGAGTTGCCTGAGCCGGAAGTTTTTTCGACTCCCCTCGCATGATCAACTGGCGAGCATGAGACGGCAGTTTTGCGATGTGTCGTTCTGTGCAGGGCGATTAGAAAAGTGGAGCAAGGGCTCATCCGTGTTGCTGCTCCTTGGTTTTCTGTGGTTTGGCTTCCTGCCCATGCGGGTCGTATGCTAACGCTCCTTCAACATGGGCGAAAGTGTCTGCAGATGCTGCGTGGCAGGCACGGCGGTAATCGATCGGTAGCGGTTCCTTCAGTAACTCACCTGGATCAAGGAAGTCGTAAAGTTCCCCGTAGTGCTTGGTCTCGGTGGGGGTGGTGCGATGAAGTACGTGCCACGGTCGCAGTTCTTCGGGGCTGCTAAGGCCGATGGCGCCGAGCATTTCTGACAAGCTTTGAATCGTCTCTTTGTGAAAATTGGCAACCCGATCGCGTTTGTGGCTGGGGACCAGTCCCTTCATCAGGGCCGGATTGGTGGTTGCGACACCGACAGGGCAATGATTGCTATTGCATTTGAGTGCCTGAATACAGCCAAGAGCTAGCATCATGCCTCGTGCTGAATAGCAGGCGTCGGCACCCAAGGCCAATCGCTTCATCAGGTCAAAGCCGGATGTCACCTTGCCACTTGCAATGACGCAGATACGATCGCGAAGGCCATAGCCGATCAGCACGTTGTGAACAAAGATCAGGCCTTCTACCAAGGGCGCACCGATATGGTTTGAGAACTCCAGAGGTGCGGCACCGGTTCCGCCTTCACCACCATCGACCACGATGAAGTCCGGGGTGATTCCTGTTTCCACCATTGCCTTGCAGACAGCTAAAAACTCTCGGCGTTTGCCAACACAAAGTTTGAAGCCAATCGGTTTGCCGCCACTGAGTTTGCGAAGACGCTGAATGAAATCCAGTAATCCACGGGGCGAGTCAAAGACCCGGTGCCCAGGAGGTGAGTTGACATCGGCCCCCATGGGAACGTGCCGAATTTCCGCGATTTCAGCTGTCAACTTTGCCGCTGGCAGAATTCCACCGTGACCCGGTTTAGCACCTTGGGACAATTTCACCTCGATCATTTTCACATGTGGCAGGTTGGCCTTGGCTTCGAATAATTCATCAGAGAAGTCACCGTCATCAGTTCGGCATCCAAAGTATCCCGTGCCTATTTGCCAGATCAAATCGGCACCGCCTTCCACGTGGTAGGGGCTGACACCGCCTTCGCCGGTGTTGTGGGCAAAGTTTCCCTGCTTGGCACCGGCACTCAACGCTAGAATCGCATTCTTGCTGAGAGCTCCGTAGCTCATCGCAGAAATATTGAGCAGGCTGGCCGAATAGGGTTGCGTGCAGTCCGGGCCCCCAATGGTCACTCGCATATCCTCGGGAGCATTATGCACGGGGGCCATCGAATGGTTGACCCACTCGTAACCCACCTCGTACACGTCTTCCTTTGTTCCAAAGGGCACCGTGTCACGCACGTCCTTGGCCCGCTGATAAACGAGCGAACGTGTATCACGGTCGAACGGAACACCATCGGTATCGCTTTCAACAAAGTACTGGTAGATCTCGGGACGTATTAGCTCAAACAAAAACCGAAAGTGTCCGAGCACTGGAAAATTGCGGAGAATCGTGTGATTCTTCTGCAACATGTCGTACCAACCCAAAGTCAGAATTGGGGCAAGAATTAGCCAAAGCCAGCCAGCTGGTGGATAGAAATACTGGCCCGCCACTATGCCGATGATCGTAAACACGTTGAAGTAGACGAAGAGATGACGCATGAACGTTCTCCAGTATCCAAAAAATGTGCGGTGCTTCCTGCTGGTCAAATGCCACAGCCTAGCGTAGCAGGATCAAGGGCGGCATAGTGCAGCGACCCCGTGGATTATCTCCGGCGATACTCCCTCTTTCAAAGCAAGTGGATCGCGATTTCGAGGTGTTGATGCCGCAATGACGGTCGCAGCCGCTGACTCAGCATTTCAGCAAATTCTCAGATTTGTGTTGCTGTACACCCTCGGTTTAACACTAACCGGTAAACCGTTGTTCAAGCCCCCCAATCGGTGCTTGCGTGACAGTGGAGAAGATCAAAAGTTCGTCTTTGAATAAAGCGGGCTTTGAGGGCAGATGTTTTTTGAGTCCCGACAGCTGTCGGCAAATTTTGACTGTCGAATTGATGGGATGCAATCAACGCAGCAGGAATCGTCAAACATTCCATTGAGCGAATGGAAGCCTTTTGAGCATGAGCATGAGGTTCATGGGATTTCATTCGCATCAAGCATCTGGCTACATACGGTTTGGGCATGCAGCTGATACTGCAAATCATCGAACCCATTTGCACTTGTGTTCGAGGTTGTGTTCAGCGGGCATTGACAAGATGCAGGCTTGAGTTGCTTTTGAATTTTCCTTCATCCAAACTTGCTTCTCGAATGCTGATGCTGTGGTCAGATGCAACCACGATGTGGTCTAAAACGGTGATCCCCAGAATGGTTCCAGCTTCCGTTAATTGTTGTGTCACCATAATGTCTTCTTGACTGGGCGATGGGTCCCCACTGGGGTGATTATGAACAAGGATGACGGCCGAGGCGGCATCGCGAATCGCCGCTCGGAACACCTCACGGGGGTGAACCAGGCTGGCATCAAGGGTACCTACGGTGATTTGGTGGCGGTTGATCGGTTTATGTTTGGTGTCCAGAGTGACAAGGTGAAACTCTTCTTGGACAGCCTCGTAGGCAAGGCGGGAAAATTGTTCACTGCAGTAGTCGATTGCCGCCCGTGTGCTGTTGATGGAACGCTGCCGCATTTTGGGGATGCGTTCGACTCGTGCAACCCGCCGGCCCAATTCAATTCCTGCCATGATCTTTGCGTAATTGTTTCCCGTTGCTGCAGGGCTGATGGCTTTGAGTTCGGTAAGGCTGCAGTGACTGAGTTCCGGAAGACGCGACGTGAAGCGGTTCGCGATTCGTTGACCGCCAGCGACTGCAGACTCACCTGCAACGCCGGCGTGAATCAAAATGGCAAGCAGGTCGGCATTCGATAATTCGCATGGCCCGTTACGCAGTAGTCTCTCGCGAGGTCGTTCCTCTAATGGACTCTGCTTGATCTGGAGACCCTCTACTTTTCGATCAATCCATCGAAGCACCAGCGAGTCCCTTTGTGCGGTGTTGGACCATCGATAAAGGACGCGTTTTTGTTTTAATACGCGACGCAAAAGACCATCATCGGCGAGTTGATGAATCGTTCGGGTTATGTACCCCGGAGAGGTCTCTGAGCATCGCGTCTTGGCATCCGATGTAGAAAAATCGTCCAAATCGATGAGAGACTTGACCACGGACTCAAGTCGTTTGCGTCGATCACGCTTCATAATCACTGCCCCAGCTAGATTGCCTGAATGGAAAGATGAGCTCACCAACGTGTGGCGACTCGTTCGTTCCCGTCACCGTTCATGACAAGGCTCGAAAGCGATGCTTGCTCGATGATGGGAAGCCAACTTCAGGGGCTGCGGCGTGAGTATAGCCCATTGGGGGGCGGGAACTGGTTAGCTAAGCAAGATTTTTCTATCGACTTGATGACGTCTGTTTGAAAGCAAATCGCGTGCGCTTGAGGGTGCGCTTGAAAAGTAGATCCGTCTGAGAAGTCGAGTCGCCTGAATCGCTGACTCGGTTGAGTCCTCGAGCAGGGTGCGGCGTTTTCCCTACAACGCGGTTTCCCTACAACGCGGTATCGCTTGCGGTGGGAAGTGGAAGCAGGCTCGGGAGTGCATCTGTGATAGCTATTTCCTGCCGTTTACGATCCAAAAAGAAGTTGACATGGGTGTATCCACACTGCTGCAACAATTTCATTGCCGTTTCGTAGCCATCCGAAACGCGTTCAGCGACGTGTGCGTCGGCACCCAAGGTGATAGGAATGTCGCGCAGCTTCATCTCAGCCAGCATCGCCGGAAAAGGATTCATTTCCGAAATGGTTTTGTTGACACCGGATGTATTGAGTTCCATGGCAACGCCGGTGGCCGCTATTCGGTCCAAAGCTGGTCGAATGTCTTCCAACATTTGGTCAGCATCCCAAGCTTCGGAGGTAAAATTTTTGATCAAGTCGGGGTGAGCGATGGAGTCAAAGAGCCCCGTCTCTGCAGATTTAGCGAGTAGGCGAAAGTAGGTCTTTTGCACATCCCTCAAATCGTTGCTCCAATATTTCTCACGGAACTCAGGAATCTGAGGGTGGACAGAGCCCAGTACAAAATGAAAATCCGCCGATGCCAGTTGTCGTTCAAGGTAGGTCTCGTAACCTTCGAAGTAATCGGCTTCGAGACCTAGTCTGACATCGACTCGTCCCTGCCACTGGTCACGGGTTTTTGCGACGAGATCCACGTACTCATCGAACTCGTCTTCTGTCATCCTTACGGCTGCGGAGAATCCATCGGGCATGGGGTTATGGCAAGTTACCATGAGGCCCAACAAGCCTCGTTTCTCCGCGATTGCAGCATATTCAGTCGGTTCCCCGTACGCGTGCTTGCACAGTGGTGTGTGGGAGTGCGATTCAAATAGAATGGGGGAAGTCACGCCGAAGTGCTCCATCGTGAGTCGGGGACGGGCTTGAACAAGGTACTCTACCGTACCAAGTCGAGGAATTTTGACGAGGGTAGCCCGAAGTTTTTCCAGATTGGTCTTCCGAAAACCGAAAGCGATAGTAATGAAATCAAGAACAATTCCAACAGAATCGGTCGTTGATCTCCGAGCCACAGGGTCCAAGCGTGTCGCGATAGCGGATGTGTCGCGGCGGGGTTTCTTGAGGACTGGTGGGATGGCAACTGCCGCGATGATTGTCCAGCCACATGTGTTGGGCGGACCAGCACACACGGCACCCAGCGACCGAGTCAATGTCGCGCTGGTTGGTGCAGGCGGGCGTGGACGTCAGAATGTTCGTGAATTGTTGAAGTTGAAAGACGTTCGGGTTTCGGCGGTTGCAGATCCCGCCGAACAGTGGGATCTCAGCAAGTTCTACTATCGAGGCGAGGCGGGTCGTTTTCCGGTCTGTGATGAAATTGAAAAACACTATCAACAGACGGAGCCCGGTTTCAAATGTCATCAAGCGGTGGACTACCGGAAGCTGTTTGCTACCCACGCATCCGAATTCGATGCTGTGCTGTGTGCCACGCCTGATCACATGCATGCCCACGCAACGCTCGCCGCGATGCGAGCTGGAAAACATGTCTACTGCGAAAAACCGTTGACCCATAATATTGCTGAGGCGAGATTGGTCAGTCGCGTTGCTGCTGAAGCAGCAGTTGCAACCCAGTTAGGCAATCAGGGACATTCGAAGGATACAATTCGCGAGACGGTTGAGCTGATTCGTGCAGGCGCAATTGGGGACGTGGGGGAAGTCCACGCCTGGGTTCCTGCCACTCGCTGGAACAAATCACTGACCAAGCCGCCTGTGACTGCCCAGCCGATTCCCCAAGGACTGAATTGGGATCTTTGGTGTGGTGTTCGAAATCCACCTGGTTTTCACGAGGCTTACGCACCGGTTGCCTGGCGTGATTTTTGGGATTTTGGTTGCGGGGCAATGGGAGATTTTGGCTGTCATGACCTGGATTCAGCAGTTTGGGCTCTCGATTTGGGGATGCCAAATCGCATTGAGATGCGAGCAGCCGGAAGCAGCGATCCAAATCTTGCGCCGTTTGGTGAAATTGGTTATTTTGATTTCCCCGCCCGTGGGAAGCGTGGGCCGGTTCGATTGAATTGGTACAGCGGCGGGCTGTTGCCCCCAACGCCCGAGGCGTTGCCGGATTCGGTTAGCCTGCCGCGACGAGGTGTGCTGTTTGTCGGTTCTCAAGGCGTGATGCTTTGCGGCGGAGCGGGCGGGCAAGCGGTCATCTATCCTGAAGCACACGCCAAGACAGTGCAAAAGCCCGAAGAGACGCTCCAGCGTTCGGCTGGGCATCATCGTGACTGGGTTGACGCCATCAAAGGTGGACCGCCCGCCAGTAGCGAATTTTCTTACGGTGCCAAGCTGACTGAGATCACTTTGCTTGGGTTGGTTGCTATGCGGACGGGAAAAATCATCCACTGGGATGCCAAAAACATGAAAGCGAGAAATTGCCCAGAGGCCGAGCAGATTGTAAAGGGTGAATACCGAGAGGGTTGGAGATTGGATCAATGAAATCAGAACTGAAACTGTGCGGTGTGGTGCTTGTGGGCTTCCTTGCGGCTCTCGCTGCGAATGCTCATGTCATGGCGACCGATGACGGGATACTGGCAGTGCAGCAGCCTGCAATCACGACGCGCCCTTACTTGACGCGCCCTTACTTATTGAAACAAGCAGAAATGCGAACCCTTGTGGCTGAGCAATCACTGGCAGCGGCAGGGCAATCCGGGCAGAAACTGATAGCCACCAAAAATCGCCCCAATGTTTTGTTCATTGCGGTGGATGACCTTGCTTGCTCGCTGGGATGTTATGGCGATTTGATTGCCAGAACTCCCAATATTGATCGTCTTGCGGCCAGTGGTGTCTGCTTCCAGCGAGCGTACAACCAATTGCCGCTCTGTAATCCTACGCGTGCCTCGATCATGACTGGGCTGCGACCGGATCAAATCAAAGTCTACGATTTGGATCGCCACTTTCGAGATGAGCTGCCAGAGGTGGTCACTCTGCCGCAGGCGTTTCAGCAAGCGGGTTACTTTGCGGGGCGCGTGGGCAAGATCTATCACTATAACGTGCCTGCTTCGATCGGAACTGATGGTTTTGACGACCCACCTTCATGGATGCAGACCATCAATCCGATCGGTAGAGATAAAGAAGAGGAAAGCCTGATTTACAATGCGGAACCCCACCGGAAAATCAGTGGAGCCCTGAGTTGGCTAGCTGCTGGGGGGACGGACGAAGAGCAAACGGACGGGATGATTGCGACCGAGGCGATTCGTCTGATGGAATCAAAGCGTCAAGAACCATTCTTTTTGGCTGTGGGATTCTTTCGGCCTCACACGCCTTATGTTGCCCCCCGTCAATACTTTGAGCTGTATCCGTTGGAGAATCTGAGGTTACCGTTCGCCCCGATGGACGATCGAGCCGATATTCCCACGGCAGCGTTTGCGCATAACTGCCCTGTCCCCAACTACAGTCTGCCAAAGAGCACTTTGCTGCAGGCCACGCAGGCCTATTACGCTTGTGTGTCGTTCATCGATGCGCAGGTCGGACGATTGCTCAACGCCTTGGATCGGCTCAAATTGACAGAGAACACGATTGTGGTTTTCTGGAGTGATCATGGCTATCACCTCGGAGAGCACAATGGGATTTGGCAGAAGCGAACCTTGTTTGAACAAGGTGCAAGAGCTCCTTTGATCGTCCGAGCACCTGGCCAATCCGGAAATGGCACATCGAGCCCACGAGTGGTTGAGTTCGTCGATCTTTATCCCACCCTGACAGGATTGGCAGGGATTCAGGCTCCCAGAGGATTGGCCGGAAGAAGTCTGGAGAAACTGCTTCAAGATCCAATCGCGCCGTGGGACGGTCTTGCGATCACACAAATCCTCCGCCCTGCCGACAAGCGACTAGCCAAGCCTGTGATGGGGTGCAGTATCCGGACCGAAAGGTGGCGATACACAGAATGGGCCAAGGGTAAGGCAGGAAAAGAACTTTACGATCATCAGACTGATCCGATGGAATTCAATAACCTCGCGGTCGAACCGGATGAGCAGGCTGTTCGCGTGATGCAGCGTTTGCAACCACTGCTTCGTAAGCATGCATCTGGGGAAGTTCCCCGGACGCCATTCAATCCAGCCCGCCTCTAAAAACTCGTCTAGGTTTGTAGCTACGGCGTATGGGTGTGCGATGCTTCGCTCGCCAAAATCAGCGTTTAGGAAACGGCTGCCGCCGCGTTACGGTTCAGACGCCGGCGATCACTTTCCTTGAGAACAATTTTTCTCAGGCGGATGTTGTCTGGCGTGACCTCTACCAACTCATCTTCTTCGATGTACTCCAATGCAGCCTCGAGCGACAAGTCGCGTGGTGGTTTCAGGATGACGTTTTCATCACTTCCCGCCGCGCGAATGTTGGTGAGTTTCTTTTCGCGACATGGGTTCACTGTCATGTCGTTGTCTCGGGCGTTTTCTCCGACCAGCATTCCCTCGTACACTTCAATTCCGGGGGGGACGAGAAGTTCGCTACGGTCCTGTAAGCCGAACATCGCGAACGGCATGGTTTTGCCACTGACCATTGAAATCAGTACGCCGTTGGCTCGTCGAGGGACTTCTCCCTCCACCGGGCGGTAGCTTTCAAAGCGATGATGGATGATCGCTGTACCACGCGTCGCATTGAGTAATTTGGTTCGCAAGCCGATCAATCCACGCGAGGGAACCAGGAACTTCAGCAGACTGTATTCACCGCGTTGGGCCATCTCTTCAAGTTGGCCACGTCTCAGGCCAACCAGTTCCATCACAGGTCCCATCGTGTCGGTGGGCACTTCGATCCGCAATGTTTCAAATGGTTCGTGTTTCTTACCATCGACGGTTTTGAAAATCACGCGAGGTTTTCCAACACTCAGCTCAAAGCCTTCACGCCGCATGGTCTCGATAAGAATTGCCAAGTGGAGGACTCCACGCCCTTTGACGGCGTAGGCCTCAGCGCCCTCGACCATCTCCACCCGTAAGGCCACGTTACGTTCGAGTTCCTTTTCCAGACGTGCCTTGAGTTGGCGGGTGGTCACATACTTGCCTTCTCTACCCACCATGGGCGACGAATTGACACTGAAGACCATCTCCAGAGTCGGCTCGTCAACGGTCAGACGCGGGAGAACATTGTTGGCGTCGACAGCGCCGATGGTGTCTCCAATCTCCACATCAGCGATCCCTTCGATTGCTACGATGTCACCTGCAGTGGCTGACTGGGCTGCCGCACGTCCTAGATTGTCAAAAACAAACAGGCCGCCCACCTTCTGCTTCTTGACTCCCTCTCTGTGATGAAGATCAATGGCTTGCCCCAGTTCAACCGTGCCCGATTCAATTCTTCCCACCGCGATGCGACCTACATATTCGCTCCAGTCGAGAGTGGTCACCATCATTTGAAGCGGTGCCTTCTCGTCGACTTCGGGGCCGGGCAAGGCATCAACCAGAAGGTCAAGCAGCGGACGCATGTCGGTGCTTGGCGTGGCAGGGTCCAAGGTGGCGTAACCGTCCTTGGCACTCGTGTAGACATAGGCAGCGTTGTCCAGTTGTTCGTCACCGCCCAGTTCGGCGAGCAACTCAAGTCCCTCATCAAGAGCTTCGGTGGGACGTCCATCAGGCCGGTCCACTTTATTGACGACGACGATTGGTCTTACACCCGCTTGCAAAGCTTTTTCGAGGACAAACCTTGTTTGCGGCATCGGACCTTCGGCGGCATCGACCAGCAGCAAGCAACCATCGGCCATCTTGACGACTCGTTCTACCTCGCCGCCGAAATCAGCGTGACCTGGCGTATCGATCAAGTTGATCTTTACCCCGCGGTACGGGATGGCAATGTTCTTTGAAAGGATCGTGATACCACGCTCGCGTTCAAGATCATTGGAGTCAAGAATTCGCTCGCCTTTCAATTCGGCATCACGGAATTGCCCGCTTTGGCGAAGAAGGCAGTCAACGAGAGTGGTCTTTCCGTGGTCGACATGAGCGATGATGACGACGTTTCGTATGTCTTGGCGACGCAAAGGAATCGATTCCAGTAAA
>JBPCVE010000153.1:0-8635 GCA_051010795.1 Rubripirellula sp. | reverse complement strand
GCCCGATGGTGTGATGCAGTTGGCGTACGGTGCCCCCAAGTGGACGGCATCGATAGGGGCAGACCGTTTCCGACGCTCGGTCTATACGTTCAGCAAAAGGACTGCGCCTTTCGCAGCATTTGCAACCTTTGATGGGCCCTCAGGAGAAACTTGTCTCGCCAGACGCGATCGCAGTACGTCGCCTTTGCAAGCATTGTCGCTTTTGAACGATGAAATGTACTTGGAGTTCGCCAGTGGCCTGGCTGACACCGTCTTGAAGCAACTCGATGAGAATGCCGAGCCACGGAAGATTGGTTCGGAAATGTTTCGTCGTTTGCTGGCAAGGAACCCTCGGGAAGCAGAGTTAACAGCCATCCTCGACTTTTACCAGCAGTATCGTGACAACCCTAAGGTTTGGATGCTGGTGGCGCGAGCTTTGATGAATATCGATGAGGTCATCACGACCCACTAGGCTTGCTAGCAACGCAATGCATGGCAATGCATGCCATGGTCAACGCCGAGGTACCCGCAGGCAGATTAATCGTGTCGTTCTTACCCTGCCTGTCGGGGGTTGTTCCGCCATCAAGATCGAGGGAAGCAGTAGGTGGATGACTAGCGTTGTAACGGTGGGGCGTCTCACGGTAAGATACCACGACCACTTGCCAAACAGATCCGCGATGTACCAAGGAAGGTCTCGCTTTGTCCGTTCAGAAAAGACAACATCAACGCGTTTCGAGTGCTCCCCTCTCTGCCCCCAGCAGCATGTTGGAGCGATTGCGGTTATTGCGAGCGAACGTCAGCACCGAAGGTCATGCGATTTTGGCGGCGTCCTCTCGGTTGGGGCCCGAAGCTGTGAAGGCTGCGGAATTGACAGCAGAGTGTGGCGGCTGCATTGTTGTGACCGGTGTTGGGAAGGCGGGTCTGGTGGGGCAGAAATTGGTAGCCACGCTTGCAAGCACTGGCTCCCCAGCACATTTTTTGCATCCTTCGGAAGCGGTGCATGGCGATTTGGGCCGCGTTCGGAAATGTGATTTGGTTTGGGCCATCAGCAATTCAGGTCGCAGTGAAGAGGTGGTGCGGATTGCACCCCA
Organism: Rubripirellula sp.; assembly: GCA_051010795.1. Classification (GTDB taxonomy): domain Bacteria; phylum Planctomycetota; class Planctomycetia; order Pirellulales; family Pirellulaceae; genus Rubripirellula. The sequence goes on along the minus strand of JBPCVE010000153.1, from coordinate 7,565 downwards.
TTTGCGAGCCAATTCATCGGGTCTGATTGCCATTACATCGGATCACGAAAATCCACTGGCGGTTGCTTCAGATTGTTCGGTTGCGATTGGCAAGCACGATGAGGCCTGTCCCAACGGACTGGCACCTACCGCGAGCACCGCTGTCATGATGGCCGTAGGTGATGGAATCGCAATGCTGGCGAGCCAGATGCGTTCGTTCACGGCACAGGATTTTGCGCGTTATCACCCAGGTGGTTCTCTGGGTCGGAAATTGATTGATGTTGATCAGGTCATGCGTCCGCTTTCCGTGTGTCGTGTTGCCTCGAGTGCGGTTTCGATTCGTTCAGCGATGGTTGCCACGTCCCAGTCTGGGCGGCGGACCGGCGCTGTGATGCTGGTGGACGAGCAGGGTAAGCTCGCGGGGTTATTTACTGACAGTGATTTGGCACGCCTGTTGGAGGCTCGTGAGGAGACTGCATTGGATGCGTCGATTGCTTCTCGTATGACTCAGGAACCAGCTACTGCCTCTAGCGGGACGCTGTTGCAGGACGCGATGGCTTTGATGTCGCAGCGACGCATCAGTGAGTTGCCCGTGGTCAACGCCGAATCCCAGCCCGTGGGGCTCCTTGATATTACCGACCTTGTCTCGTTGACCGAAGCAAGGCAGGGACCTGCCACTGTCCCTTTTGGACCCGTTGATGAGCCTTCCCCTTAGCACTGCTGTTTTTCAAATTCTGTTTCATTGATGCTTTGTCAATTTTGCCTAGGTCAATGATCTGTTGTTCTGTTCCTGTCCACTACTATTAATTTTTCATGCCAGCCCTGTTGAAGCCTGATTCCGAAATTGCTGAATCGATCACTTGCATTCTGTCCGATGTTGACGGAGTGATGACAGATGGACGCATCGTTTATGACAACCAGGGTGTCGAGACAAAGAGGTTTCATGTTCGTGATGGGTTAGGAATCAAGGCTTGGATGAAAAGCGGGTTTGGTTTTGGCATTCTGACGGCACGGACCAGCAAAATCGTCAGTCAGCGGGCTGGTGAATTGGGGATCGAGCATGTTCAGCAAGGTTACGAAGATAAGTGGCCTGCTGCGGAGTCAATGTTGTCCGTCATGGGCTATCAACCTGAGCAGGTTTGCTACATCGGTGATGATTTGCCCGATATTCCTGTCATGCGACGCGTTGCGCTAGCAGTGACGCCGGCGGATGCGGCTTTTGACACGCAGGAGGCTGCGGGTTGGATTTTGCGTTCAAAGGGTGGCGAGGGCGCTTTGCGCGAATTGATCGAACGCCTGTTGCGATCGAAACATCGCTGGGAGGAGCATTTGGGGTAGTTTCGTTCATTGAGGTTGCCTGGGTGTCTGATCTTGTTTTCAGCGCCGCTGGGGTCTGACCTTAGGTCGACATCGTGCCTTGAATCACACCATGTTAAAAAAATTTCGACAGTATCTGATTGCTCTCACCGTCGTTCTTGCGATGGCCGTTGCGTATCAGACTGTGGTGACCCCGCAGTTGCATCCACCAGAAGTCAAGCGGATGCATGCTGCCACCATGCCCCCACTGACTCGCTTTAACGAGGGCATCAAGGGGTTGTTTCCTGATGAGGACTGTTGGCAACGCAGCGGGTGTACGATTCTTAAGACCGTTGACGGGATGCTGCTGTTTGAAGAGTGGGTTGATTTAGGGAACAACAAGTACCGCTTATCGCCACTTTCCATCGTCGTTGGCGGTGGATTGAAATCCGGCGGGGCAACAACGCCCATCATTATCGATGCGCCGCAGGGCGCGGAAATTCAATTCAGTCGTTCACTTCAGATGGGTGGTGGCCCAACGCCAGCGATCGAACGGGGAAGGGTCATTGGGCCCGTGGTGGTGAAACGAACTGGCGATGGGGTCAAGAAGCGAGATTTGCTCGTTCATACGTCCAACATTGGACTCGATAGTCAGAAAATTTGGACCACCGATGAATTCGATCTGACTTCGGGTGGCTTGTCGATGCGTGGGCGGGACCTCACGCTGCATCTGACGAAAACTGGTAAGGGGATTCCGGAGCTTGAGCGTGTTGAGCTCATTTACTTGTACAGGCTGAAGTACTCGGTGGACGAAACCAAGTCGATGGATTTCGCCTGTGATGGTAGGGTTGAGTACCAGTTCAGTCAGAGGACGCTTGAAATGCGAGACGCTGTCTCGCTTGCTTACCGTGACGGGGATCAAATCAGCACGTTTAACTGCGATTCGCTCCAGTGTGTGCTAGCTGACCCCGCGGTGCGGGCGGATTCAGGAAACGCAAGTTCTTCAGTCACTGACCAATTTGAGAAGATCACTGCGATGGGACAACCGGTCGTGTTGAAGTCAGGCGCGATGGCAGTGCAATTCTCAGCAAATAAAATTGAAGTGACGTCAGGCAGCGGCGGGCGGCTCGGGGTTTTGGCTACGGGATCCACGGGAGTAAAAGTCAATTCTGCAGATTGGGGAGGGACGTTTGAAGAGTTGAAGTGCAACCTTCAGATGGGCGATGATCCAAGATTACTGCGGTTGTTGGTTGACGGTTTTGGGCGGGCTTTCTTTCGAGATGATTCTGGCACCGTCGGAGACATGAGTTGGGAAAAGTCGTTCAAGCTTAGTGAGGCGGCGGTGGTGGGCAATGGCGGCTCAGCTTCCCGGTCAGCGGCGAACGCCGCGACGGCATCTCAACCGACTCAGCAACAAGCGGCAGGGAAGGACGCAGCACCCAGAAAGTTTGACTTCGTGATTGGTGGAAACGTCAAAGGGCGATTTGGCCTCAGTAGTGCGTCGACGGAGGATCGAAAAACATCTGGTCAGTTTGGGGCTCGTACACTTGCTGGGGCGGTCAAGTTGATTGCCAGCCAAGCGAAACAAAGTGCCGTTGCAGGGCGAGACACCAAACAGAAAACAAGTTGCGTGCCAGAGTGGATTAGCTTGCAGGATCAAGTACGTATCTCGACCGACAGTGTTGATGCTGAAACAGATGAACTACTGTTGTTTTTCGATCAGACGCAGTTCTTATCGAATGCAAAGCAGGGCCGAGCTGAGTCGTCAGGAAGTCCTTCTGCGGTGGTGGCGCCATCGTCGGTTGAGCCGGTAGTGAAAAAAGCCCATGAGCGGCAGACAATCAGGGGACGACGGATCAGTGCGAAACTTGCGGTTGCTAACGACGATCGCTGGACGCCGCAAAAGGTGAATGTCGAAGGGGATGTTTCGATTCAATACATGCACCAGCATGAAGGTGTGGCAATGCCTGCGAAATTGACGGGGCAAGCCTTGCAATATGAAGGGCAACTCGGCAGCGATGTGGTGCAATTGCAGGGAAACCCGAAGGAGCCAGCGCGTCTTGACGTGGGGGATGGATTCTTCGTGGGGCCGATGATTCAGCTCAGACCAAGCCAGAATGTTCTTTGGATTAATTCCGCGGGGGAGTTTCAACTACCATCCGCGATGATGCAGGGGCCGGCGAAATCGGCAGACCCGAATGCGTTGCGGTGGGTGAATGCACCTCATTGTCGTTGGCTGGGTGAACTGTTGTTTGATGGAAGCACCGTTGTGTTGTCGGAAGGAATCGATCTGACCGCTTCGGTTTTGTCCGCAGGTGATGCGATGGATCTGCATTTGACCGGAGACCGTTTGCAGGTTGATTTAGCCGGCAAGGTAGACATGATGAAGCCAAGCCAGATGCAGGAGGTTGAAATTCAGCGGGTTACGATTACCGAAACGCAAGAACGACCGGTGGAAATTCAGGTGCTGCGGCTGGCTGCCGGTGAAAATGCGCAGTCGAAGCATTTGCTTTACACCAGCAAGCTCCAGTTCACGCCCACTGAGATTGGTGGCGTGATCAAAGGGTTCGGGCCAGGTTGGTACCGCGGTTGGATACCGGCGGAAGAAGGGCCGCTACCTTATACGGGGGTGCATCTGTTATTCAAAGATTCCATGCAAGTTCGTGTTGAAACTAAAACGCTTGATTTTCTCGGGGGGGTACGTGTCGGAAAACGTGGTGTCGCAGGTTTCGACTCGCCGTTTTTCGATGCGTCCACAATGGATTCGATTTCGGTAGGCGATTCAACACTCGATTGCGATCGAATACGCGTCAATGCTGATCCGGCGGGGGCGGTGGCAGGTGCTTACGGTCGTAACGCAAGCCCTTGGGAATTGGAGGCGGTCGATGGAGTGGTTTTTCGAGATATGGGCGCTGAGAATGGCCTGCTGGTTGGGACAGCGAGTCGTGTGACCTATTCGAATTCCAAGGACCTCTTCAAGATTGACGGGGCACCCAATCGACCTGCTTTTTTTGAACTCACCAATGCAGATGGAACACCTCGGGCCAAGGGCACCGTTCGCACAATGACGGTGCGTGTTTCGACCAAGGAGGTTGAGAACATGGTGCTTGAGAGTCTCGATATTGCGACTCCGCAAAATCGAGACATACGCTGATGCATTGAGGCTGGGACGGGCAAGTGGCCGGATTAACTTCAGTCTTGTTGCGGTTCTTCGTTGTCCAGCATGTAGTCTTTGATTTTCTTGTGTAGGGTGTTCCGGTTGATCCCCAGTTTGGAGGCTGCTTTGGTTTGGACTCCACCGCAGGAGGCGAGTACCTGAGCGATGAGTTCCTTTTCGATCCGTTCGACGATCACAGAATGGATTTCGCCAGTGATTGCACCAGCATCGCTCAAGCCGCGCATCACAACTTCGCGTGTCAGGGAATCGAAGTCACCCGTCGGAAGCCGTGTTCCCGTGGGTAGCTCGCGGGACGTCACGCACTTGGGTAAAAGTTCGAGCGTGAGCTCGTCGGTTTCCGCCATCACCACTGCGCGCTCTACGTAGTTTTGCAGTTCCCGAACGTTTCCTGGCCAGTGGTAATCTTGCATCGCCTCCATCGCACCGGGGCCGATGTGGACCACATAACGATCGTTCACTTCATTGTAATGCTCAAGGAAAAATGAGATGAGGCTGGGAATGTCTTCCCGGCGGCGGCGCAGCGGGGGAATCTCAATGGGGACAACATTAAGACGCCAGTAGAGGTCTTCGCGGAATCTTCCCTCTTTGGATTCCTGCATCAGATCCCGATTACTGGCCGCTACGATTCTTGTATCGGTGCTGAGAGTACTGGTGTCACCCACACGCTCGAATTCGCGCTCCTGTAGAACCCGCAACAGTTTTACTTGCAACGTAAGCGTGGTGCTATTGATCTCATCGAGAAAGACTGTGCCGCCATGTGCGGCTTCGAAGCGGCCGGTGCGATTGGCAACGGCACCGGTGAAGGCGCCTCGTACATGCCCAAACAGTTCGCTTTCCAGCAAATTTTCGCTCAGCGCCCCACAGTTGACGCGAACAAATGGGCCGTTACTACGATGGCTCAGTCGGTGGATCGCGCTGGCAATCAGTTCTTTGCCAACACCCGTTTCGCCAAGGATCAAAACCGAAGCGTTGCTGCCTGCCACGCGGCGCGTGATCCGATAGACCTCTTGCATCGCTGGCGAGTTGCCAATGATTCCGGGGATAGGGGGCACGCCAGAGCCCGACGGTGAGGTTCCGAGGATCGACATAGGATGATTGTGGGCCAGGTTGAGGTCCGAGACCGCGATCTGGGTTGCGTGGGTCTTGTCGTTTTGGCGCAAAGTACGCGCCTATCAGCACGCGTGAAAATACCCGCATTTCAACTGTGCGGATACCAGACCGCTGCTGGCTCGCCTCCGTTTGGGGGTTTGGGTCGCTATGATCACCCAGAACATTGGCGTTGGGGCTGAAATTTACGCGGCTGCACAGGCGGGATTATCCGCGTTCTGCGAGTGCCTGTGCGGCTTTTGTCTGGTAGGTCTGGCGATCCAGAAACGTCATCTGAGGAATGCGACGGCTCTGCTTCACTTGACGTCTCAGATTTTCCAATTCGACGATGGAAGTGGGTTGGTTGACCCACAGGGTGGGAGCACGCCAGCGTCGACTGCTCAGGTCCGGTCCGGTTGGACCGTAGAACACAATCGGAATCTGTCTGCCGCGGTCAAGCCTCCGTACGCTGTCGACCATCTCGATAGGAGGCAGGTCCGCTAATTGGGTCTTGGCGAGAATGAGTCGCAAATCACCGCCTCGGCGAATTGCGTGTTGGAGTGCGGCAACGCTTGGGACTACTTCAACGTCGAAACCAATACTGCGCAAAATTGTCTCTGCCTGCATGGTCGTGTCAGCTCTGGTCTCAACAAGAATGGCACTGGGTTTGTTGGTCAGCGAATTCATTTCGCTCAAGGTGCGTAAGACAAAGCTGCTACCGGGAAAGGCTCTTCCCTTGGCAAGCTCAGTTACTTTCAACGCGGCCTCAAAGCGAATGCGTGGCTCAGGGGACGACGCAGCACGCACAAGGGCGGTGCGTCTGATCCCTGTGCCTCGTAGAAAAGTTTGACGATCTGTATCCGTTGCTGTGGTGGTGTCAATGACACGGAGCAGGCCAACGGCAGCCGGTAGGTCATTGGTGTTCATGGCATGTTCCAGCGCATGCAGCAGAGCAGCTGCATCGTTCAAGATCGGATACTGCAATCTCGCTGCCTTGACTTGGGCATCATCGCCCCAGTCTGGATCGAGCATCAAGCGGTAGCCAATTTCAGCAGCCAAAATATCGCTGGCGTCATTCTGGGAAAGACCGCCCAGTCTCCGCAGGCGTGATGCCGCATCCGCAACATCACGATAAACCCCCAATATTTGCTGGGTTGGTTGATGGGTCACGCCCGTGCGGGCTTCGTTCAAGCTCCAGAGCACTGTTTGTAAATCATCATTCTTCGTTAATTCTGCTGCTGTTTCCTTTTGCGTGAAGTTAAGCAGCAGTAGCTCACGTCCAGATGCCTCTGAAGGCACGGCCCCTTCCAGTTTGAGCAAGTTCTGTCTACCAACAGATCGCTCCTCGGCACTGGAATCCTGAGCAAGGGCGGCAGTGAGGAAATCGATGGCGTAGCGAGACCGATTGATCCTTGCCAGGCACTCCAAAGCAGCTGGTCGTATCTCGTTGGTCCCGTACAAGGCTAGCTGCTGTAGAGCTTTCTCGCCTCCCGAGCCAAGTTCCAACATGGTTCGTAGAATCTGATCGCGATTGGAAGGGGCAGGAGTCTTGACTGCAGCGGATACAAGTTCGACGATTGATGCTTGCCCCCCAGCTAACAAGACGCGGGTTGCAGCAAGCGACTTGTCCGTGGTTTTTGCATCAAGATCTGCAATTGCGGCTTGCAAACGTTTTGGCTCTTCTGTCGTGGTCCGCGATGCTTTGGTCAGCATGGCTAAACCTGACTTGGCTGCGTCACTAAGCGTCGGTTCGGCGCTGATGGCTATGAAATTACGCGAGCCAATCTCTTCTGCCCTTTGAGTAAGGACTTCATCTGATGCCCCGCTGCCTACTACCCGTGTCAGTAATGCATTGACTTCGGGCCACTGTTTCAGACGGGCAAGTGCCGCGATCGATTCTGCAAGTTCGAGGTTGCCCTGAGACGAGTACCCCATCCACAGGTCTGCCGTCGGAGATCTCTCGACAGGTGTCCCATCATTGTTGCCTTGGCCGGCTGGGTTCGCTGGCGACTTGTTCTGCGCCTGA
>JBPCVE010000152.1:0-3769 GCA_051010795.1 Rubripirellula sp. | reverse complement strand
CGGTAGGCTCGCTCAAGCCAGTCGATTGATTCTTCATGGTAACCAAGTCTTGATAGTAGTTGCCCTGCAGTTTCCCAGACGCTGGCCTGCAGAAGCCCATCTACTTCGATCGCACGGTTCGCCCAGTCTTGGGCGTACTTTTCGACGCTTTTACTATCTCCCGCCTGTTTTGCAAGCCGCAGACGCAGGTCCAGTGCGACAGGAGACCCCTTGGTAATTGCATCGAGCTGGTCAGCAAGTGCTGTTACATCTTGCGTTTGCTCTGCTCGGAGTAATAGGTCACCGAGTCGATAGATGTCCAAGGGCTTCGGCTTTTCACGATTGATTAGAGCGCGGTAGACACCACGAGCTTCCGCCAAGGCCCGCTGAGCTTCGGGCGATTTACTGTCGATTGATGCTGCGATACCCCAACGCTTACGTAAAAGCGACGCTAACAAACGTCGTGCATCGTCGGCTTTGGGAGAATTGGATCGTACCAAATCTTGTAGAAGTTGCTCCGCTTGCAGTTCCTGTTTCTTGTTTCCACGATTGAGCAAAATTAGTGCGTGCAGCAGTTTGTTTTTGGAATCCCCAATGAGATTGGTGTCGAGCAAAATTTTTAAGCGTTGCCAGGGAATATCCGAGCCGGAACGAAGAGCAATTGCAATCGCCAAACGATTTCTGATATCAACTCTGTTCGGCGCGAGTTGAAAGGCTCGCTCGAGCGTTTCAATTGTGTTTGGGTCGTCTCCGATGAATTGGTAATATTCTGAGAGTGCGACAAATACTGTGGGGTCGGTCGGCGCGTTTTGTTGCGCTCGTTTGAGCAAGGGGAGTGCCGAAGCGGGGTCCTTGATTTGTAGATAGCTGCGTCCAGAAAAGAGTGAACGCGCTGGCTCGCTTACCTTGCTCTCGCTAAGTTTTAAGAGTTCGGCACGCAATGCTTCTTCATTGAAAAATTTGGCGCGAAACCTGAGTAGCATTTGGTAGGCCCTGATACTTGTATCGTTGGACAGTCCCAGTGCAATATCAAGTGCTGTTCTCGCTTCTGAGAGAAGATCAGCCTTCGCGAGCTCATCATTCGTCCCGCCTGCGGCCACCATTGCAGCTTGTGCGACTAAGAGCCATGCGATTTCGTCCTGACCGTTCGATTCCGCGGTTTGGCGGGCAAGCTCCAAGCTCTGAGTGTAGTCTCCCTTCCTTTCCGCAATTGAGACTCCAAAGGCGGCGATATTAGAGTTTGCTTGACGAAGACGCTCGAAACGACTGTACTCTGCTTCCGCTTCTGCGACACGATTCATTCTTAGCAGCAGTTGTGTCAGCAGATAAGAGGACGAAAGGCGAACATCTCCGTTTGAGATTCCAGCCTGAAGCGACTGGATTGCTGCCATGTTTTCGCCGCGAGCGGCAGCAACTTGTCCAGCAAGGCTCAAGCCTAAGCCCCACCGGGGACGAATTGCACTGATCTCAGCACTCAGTTGACCTGCCTCTGAGGTCAATTTTGCACTTTCCTCTGCAGACAGATCTCCATTGCTAGACTCCGTCAGCAGCCGAATTGCTTTGGCAAGTTTCCACCAAGTTTGGGTTGGTTCCTTCAGGCCGGCCAACAGCCGTTCAGCTTCATTTAACGTTGAAAAATCTGCTTCGCTGGTGATCGGGGTCGGAAGCTTTGCCAGTGCGTAGCTGAAAAGTTGGAAACCACTTTCTGGAGTGTGCAGTTGGGGGGGGATTCGCTGCAGAAGTTCGCAAGCCTCGTCAATGGAGTTGTCGCTCGCCATGTACGTTGCTGCGAGCGTTGTTGCTTCAAAGGCCTCGTTTGGATTGTTCTCTATGAAAGTCAAAAGTGCTTCGACCGCCACCTTCAAGTTCCCGGCGGCTGCCTCGAATTTCGCATTCGCCAAGGTAAAGGCGAGTGAGTCAATGTCGTCAATCTGGCGAAGACGCTGGATAAGGGTGCGACCAGACGCAGTTTTGCCTGCTCTAGCTAATGAAATCGCCGCAAATTGTTGAAGCCTGGCATCGTTCGGTGAAGCATCGGCTAGTTGAAGAAGACGCTGAAGGTTTGACTTTCGCTCGCTACCGTCATCGCGATCGGGTACCGCCAAAGCTAGTAGAGCCAATTCAGATTGTATGCTCTCTGACTTATCATCTTCTGCAGTTGTTGTCAGTTGATCGTTTAATGTGTCTAGTCTCCGCCAGATGTTCTCAAAATTTTGTCTGCTGGGTGACTTTGCGATTTCTTCGGCGATGAGAGCTCGCAATTGTTGCAGTTGTAAAGGCAGTGAATTTCCTTCTACCTTCTTCCACTGAGCGAAGGCGTTGGACACATTGCCCGCTGATGTCCAAGCGTTCGCCGCTAAGACTCGTAAATCCTGTCTTTCAGGAGAAAGGAGGGTGGCCGCTTCATAAGTTGTTGCTGCCAAGTCCCATGCTGCCATTCTTCGGTAGAGATCCGCTAGTAGCACGGTTGCTTGGACACGCTGTTGGTTGCTGACGGGCACCTGTGAACGTAAAGCACTTTTAATAAGCTGGCATGCCTTTTCCAGCAGACCTTCGCGTCTTGCAAGTACGCCACGCAATACATTCTTGCTCCAGTTCAATGTTTCTAACTGCGTTGCTTCTGCTGATTTCTGTTCAGCGGTGAGTCTCGTGCCCGCTATTCCCACCAGTCGCGCGCGCCTTTCCTGAAGCGTCTCCTCGAGTTGTTGAACCGCTGCTTTCGCGTTCCCTAGATCAGCGCTGATTGAAAGCCTTGCGGCACGTTGCAGTTGCAACTTCGGGGAATCAACGCCCAGTCTCTCAATTCCGGCAAGCAGTACGCTGTCCAAGATGCTGGCGTTTTCATCCGTTGCTTCTCGAACGCGTAAAACATAGACGTCCTCAATTAGCCCGCGGGGAATCGTGGGTGCTTTCAACGCTAACAGTTGATCCAATACCGCATCAATTTTCTCATGCTTTATGGAACCACTTTGAACGTTTTCTCTTGCCCACGCGATGATGAGGTTAAAGTCCCACAACGGCTGATAAGACTGTGAAGGATCTAAGGGCGGTAGGGTTCGCGTAGTCCCTTGGGATGCGACTTCTGTGCTCGTTTCAGTAGCAGGTGTTGGGTCTGGACTTGCAAGTTGTTGCTTCAGCCTATTTAAGGCTGGATCAACATTTTCATTGAGCAGAGCGGTAGCAGCCGTCGCGTCGCTCTTTTGCAAAAGGCTATGAAGAATGAGTAATGCTCGTCCGTCCTCACGGAGTTCTGCGAGTCGACTTGCTAGTTCTGATTCGACTGATCCATCTTTTGGGAAGGAATCTGGACGTTCAAGAATTTCTCTTGCGAGGCGTGCCGCGATTTCAATACTTTGTGGGTTGGCTTTCCATGCGGTATCGAGTATTTGAGGAATGGGTTGCTGGTCAAGCCACAGCCAAAAGTCGCCAGCCTTTTGTTCGGTTTCTTGATCAAGTACCTCGTTGGGCGTCTCGGATCCTCTTGCGATGGTGTGCTTTGCAATTGCAAATGCACGTAATAATTCTTTGTCATTTTTCTCAGCGTTGAGGGCAATGATTCTTCGGCGGATGTTAGCTGCGTAGAGCGAGCCAAATTGTAATTCTCGTTCAACTAATCTTCGCTCCAAGGCCTCTAAGGCCTCCTTGTGTATATCACCTTTTTCATTCTTCAGGATTGCTGTCGCCTCTGTCATCAGATTCCTTGCCCGCATGACGCGGTCGTATCTGTTCGCTGGAGGCAGGTCGACAGCTTTTTCGGCGACGTTTGCCAACGCAAGGGCGGCCGTGAGAT
>JBPCVE010000151.1:0-4278 GCA_051010795.1 Rubripirellula sp. | reverse complement strand
GTCCCTGAGTCCCTGAGTCCCTGAGTCCCTGAGTCCCTGAGTCCCTGAGTCCCTGAGTCCCTGAGCCCCTGAGTCCCTGAGTCCCTGAGGCTAGCTGCCCCGCGTTGCTACTCGGTCCGAAGCATTACCCGACGTAGATTTTTGCCGGCATGAACGGCTGCCTGACGTGAATTGCAGCTTGCTCTACGCTGCCTCAGGCCGCCTTGCGAATTTCCTGCTCTCCGGAATCCATTCCATTGGATTGTTGCTCGTTAGACTGCTGTCCTTTGCTTGGACCAGTGGAACCCTGAGCAGAAGACACACTCGAATCCGCCGCATTCTCATGGGGCACAGTTAGTTTCAAGATGCGGGGTTCGATTTCCAGTGGTTCGGAAGCATCCTGGGGTGCCTGTTGATCGATCGCCTCCTCAGACGCCAACTGATCTTGCAGCTTTATGAGTGCCGTTTTCGTGGCGTTCGCTGCCTCGACGGGACTTTCATCTGCCTTCAGGTCATCAATCTCAGATCCCCGCAGAACCAATTCGAGCGAACCATCTGCCTGATGGATCTTGAGCACATCTTCTTCGATGAACCAGACGGCGGTGTAGTGCTGCGCGTGAAATTTACGCCCACAAAAGAACTCATCGCGAATCAGCATGCTTTCGCGATGAATCAACGATCCCTCGGGTCCCAATTCCTCAGAACGCTGGTCGGCGTCCTGTAGCCATCGGAGAAACCGCGTCCGCACTGTGGCAAGTCGCTGGAAATTAGTCATGCGTTCAATCAACGGGAAATGCGATATGATGCACCCTCGGTGGACGAGAGGTGCCGACCCAACGAGAATGACAGGCAGCGTATTTTTTCGCTAAATCAGCCTAAGTGGTTTGATCGGCCAGTTTCAGAGCTAACATTCGTTGCAATTCGGATTGTGAGCAGAGGCAACGCAAACCACCCAGACTGCCAGCCATCTGGATGATGTGCAGGCTACTGCCTGCCGATCCTCGACTCAGTACAGAACGTCGGTACAGAAACTCGGTACAGAAACTCGAACGGAGCCAAAATGCGGACCTTGCTCAGCGAAGCGGAATTGCATGCCGGTGTGCAGCAGCTTGCTTCTGAAATTGACAACCATTACGGCCCGCGTCCGCTGACAGTGATCGCAATCATGACCGGCAGTTTGGTTCTTTTCGCAGATCTGATCCGTCGTTTGTCGATGCCGCAGCGGGTTGGTGTGGTCCAAGCTTCGAGTTACCGCGGCGGGACCACCTCAGGCCAACTCCAAGTGGACGCTGCAATGATGATCGACGTCAAAGGTCGCGATGTGCTGCTGGTTGATGATATTTTTGATACGGGCAAAACGTTGGATCGCGTCAGCGGCATGATGCTTGAGCATGGTGCCACATCGGTTAAGACTGCAGTCCTACTCCATAAACTCACTCAGCACTCCGTTGAAATGCGTCCTGATTTTGTGGCGTTTGAGATCGCTGATGAGTTTGTCGTGGGCTACGGCTTGGATTACATGGATATGTACCGGAACCTGCCTTATCTCGCTGTGCTTTCGCCGGCGGAAATCGAATCCACCGCTGCGGAATCAGAGGCGTGAAACCTTCACTACGAGTGTTGCTGATCGGTCGCAGATTTTGGCCACACGGTTCATCAGACTCAGCTTGTTTTCTGACCGAACTGGCCTGTGCGATTCGTCGCGGTGGCATGCACATTGAGGTTCTCACGCCCCGATATGCATCCTCATGGCCGGAAGAATTGGTCGTTCGCGAGATTCCTGTTCATCGCCCCGCCTCGGCTCCCCGAAGCGACTGGTCGATCGGGCGTTATCTAAAACACCTTACCTCCTGGTTACAGCAACACGCACAAAGTTTCGATGCCCTGCTGGTTGATGCCATCCGTGAGGAAGCGATTGCCGTTAGTGAAGTCGGCAAACAACTTGGCATTCCGGTTGTGCTGCGTTGCGGTGGCTGGGGTGAAGCCTCAGATCCCAACTGGTGGAAAACCAGCCGTGCCGGGAAACGAAGCTGCAATCTCGCCAAGAACGCTGACGCAATTGTGGCTGACAGTGGAATCAACCAACGTGACCTGATCGCTGAGGGTTTCATTCGTGAACGTGTTCACCGGATCAATAAGGGCTTCCCCACCTTTCCTGCTCGGACTACGCGAACTCGCCATTTAGCACGGGAAGCACTCGGCAGCGTCAACTCTGACTTGATCACCTCCGAAGAAACCCCAGTTCTGCTGTGCACCTCCCCAATGACACGTGAGGGAGGGATCAACTTGCTGGTGAACGCAGCTCCGCACCTGATCAACCGCTACCCTGACCTGCGTCTTTGGTTCATTGGTGACGGCCCCTACCGTGACTGGATTTATGAGAATTTACGCGGGCACGGTGTGCGAGCCTCGATTGCAATGCCCGGTTCCTTTTCGGACTTCGCTGAACTCTGCCAAGCAGCAGATCTTTTTTTTCAACCCGATGATGATGGTTTGGATTATTTTCTGCCCACCGCCGTTTCTGCTGAATTACCGTTAGTCTGCCTGCGAACACCCTCAACGGAATCCCTGCTCTGTGGACCACCATCAAGCCAGCATGCAACAATCACTGACCGGAGCAACGAGAACGCACCGGAGACAGCTGACCTGATTCAGTGGATCGATGCATCGACGGCCAAACAGACCCGTCTGGGAGTCATTCACGTACTGGAGGACATCCAACAAGCCAAACACCGCGCAGCGGAACTGCGGCGTAGCTTGCTTCGTGCCAGACCCCAAACCGAGAGTGTTCAGGGCTATATGAATTTGCTTGAGCAGCTTGTTCGACAACGACCACCAAACTCACTGTCAATGGAGACGGGTTCATGACCAAACGAATTGTCTTGGTGATCCCCACCATGGATCGCGGTGGTGCTGAAAAGCAACTCTGCCTGCTTGCCGCAAATCTTCCACGTGATCAATTTGATGTTCACGTCCTTCTGCTAACACGAGACGGGCCGCGCAGTCAGCAACTGCGTGACGCGGGCATTCCGATATCTGTGATCGGTAAAAGATACAAGGCAGATCCATCCGCCTTCTTTCGCCTGCGTCGTGAACTGACAAGACTCCAGCCTCACTTGGTTCACACTTGGCTATTTGCCGCCAACAGTTTTGGCAGGGCAGCTGCCAAGTCAGCCAAGGTACCGAGAATCATTGGCAGCGAACGCTGCGTGGATCCATGGAAGACCACTGCCCATTTCCTCATCGACCGCAAGCTTGCCAAATACACAGAAACCATCACAACCAACAGTGCAGGAGTACGCGACTTTTACGCTTCCCACGGAATCCCTCAGGACAAGTTCACACTGATTCCCAATGGAATCGAACCGGTTGCATCCTCATCGCTTTCGCGTGAAGAAGCCTTCACAGCGCTTGGCGTCGATCCAAAACGCAAATTGATCATGGCAGTGGGCCGGCTCTGGCCACAAAAAAAATATCGTGATCTGATTTGGTCTGCTGAATTATTAGGAACCCTGAGAGAAGACACGACCTTTGTGATCGTGGGAGATGGTCCACAAAAAGGTGAGCTACTCAGGCATCGTGACGCAGTGACTATCCCCGAACATGTCCGTTTTTGTGGACAACGTAACGATGTCACTGAACTGTTACCCCATGCAGATGCATTCTGGATTGGCAGTGAATATGAAGGGCAAAGCAACTCAGTGATTGAAGCAATGCAGGCCGGAGTCCCTGTGATCGCTTCGAATATCCCAGGCAACCGGGACCTGGTAATCGATCAGCAGACCGGGCGTCTGGTGAAGCTGGGAGACACTGCTGACTTCGCCCGCCAGACCCATGAAATACTTGAAAATGAAGCCGAATCAAAGCGTCTTGGCAACAACGCGCGGGACCGCATCGCATCAGAATTCACGGTTGCTCAAATGGTCGCAAAACACGCCAATCTTTACGACGGCTAGACGGCCAATCGCGGCGCGGTAATTCCCCACCAACTGATGCCCACGACAAATGCATGTCCTCGCTGTTAAAACAATCCGAATGCATAGGTTATGCGTGCTGTTGCGCGATGTGGTTCTTCAGCCACAAAGCGGAAAAATCGGCAAAAACTGATAAACGTTTCCGCTCGTAACGGTCAGGACATGGCCCGCTATTCGAATTTCCTACCATTCACCCGCTTTGACTCAAAAGCACGTTGAGAAGACGGCTCAGACGGATAGGATCGGGTCTGTGATGGCGAACGCGGCGTTGGCACAAACCTAGCTGCCCGCAGACGCCTGGAGTGAATGAAGAGAACTCATCTGA